>NZ_JBFAPO010000035.1:0-116641 GCF_040676755.1 Dactylosporangium sp. NPDC049525
CGGAGCCGGGCACCGGCGCCGCGCCCGCCGCCGCCGCGCCGCCCGGCGAGGACGCCGCGGACGCCGCGGACGAGGACGACGTGGACGAGGACGACGTGGAGCCCGCCGACAGCGAGCAGCACGCCGACCGGGACGCGCCGGAGCCCGCCGACGACAACCGGGTCAACGGCAACGGCCACGGCCACCCCCCGACCCGCGCGGCGGCGTTCAACGGGCGGCTCCCCGAGCGCGCCGGCCCGCTCACCCTCGCCCAGACCATCAACGCCGCCCTGACCGACGCCATGCTCGCGTACCCCCAGATGGTGGTCTTCGGCGAGGACGTGGCGGTCAAGGGCGGCGTCTACGGGGTGACCAAGGGCCTGCGGGACCGCTTCGGCGCCACCCGCGTCTTCGACACGCTCCTGGACGAGACGTCGATCCTCGGGCTCGGGCTCGGCGCCGGCCTGGCCGGGATGCTGCCCGTGCCGGAGATCCAGTACCTGGCCTACCTGCACAACGCCGAGGACCAGCTGCGTGGCGAGGCCGCCACCATGCAGTTCTTCTCCCAGGGGGCGTACCACAACCCGATGGTCGTGCGGGTCGCCGGCCTGGCGTACCAGCAGGGCTTCGGCGGGCACTTCCACAACGACAACGCCCTCGCCGTGCTGCGCGACATCCCCGGGCTCGTCGTGGCCGCCCCCGCCCGGGCCGAGGACGCCGCGCCGATGCTGCGCACCTGCCTGGCCAGCGCCGTCGTCGACGGCAGCGTCGTGGTGTTCCTGGAGCCGATCGCCCTGTACCACACCCGCGACCTGCACACGGACCGGGACAACTGGTGGCTGTCGGACTACGCGCCGCCGAGTGAGTGGTCGGCCATCCACGTGCCGATCGGCCGGGCCCGCGCCTACCACAGCGGCCCGAACGACGACCTGACGATCATCACGTTCGGCAACGGCGTGCGGATGTCGCTGCGGGCCGCGGCTCGGCTGTCCGAGGAGGGCGTGAGCTGCCGGGTCGTCGACCTGCGCTGGCTGTCGCCGCTGCCCGTCGGTGACATCATCAAGCACGCCTCCGACACCGGCCGGGTCCTCGTCGTCGACGAGACCCGCCGCTCCGGCGGTGTCGGCGAGGGGATCATCGCCGCGCTGGTGGACGCCGGCTACGTCGGCGTGGCCCGCAGAGTGGCCGCCGTCGACTCGTTCGTGCCGCTCGGCCCGGCTGCCAACCACGTTCTGGTCTCCGAGGAACAGATCGTCCAGGGAGCAAAATCGCTGTTGGCCCGGTAGTTTGGACCTTTAGTTTTTCGATCGCATCGGTGCGCCACTTGCGTTGACGGCCCGTACTGTGTGGACTACGCGCTAACAGTGGTGTTGCGACAGGAGGCAGTGGACAGTGAACGCGACCGCGGGTCAGGCCGAGGTGAAGAGCCTGGCGGACCGGTTCGGCGTCGAACCGGGCATGGTCGTTATGGAGATGGGGTACGACGACGACGTCGACCAGGATCTCCGCGACGTCCTGATCGACCGGTGCGGGGACCTGGTTGACGAGGAGACCGACGAGGTCGTCGACGTTGTGCTGCTGTGGTGGCGCGACGACGACGGTGACCTGGTCGAGACGCTCATCGACGCGCTGGGCCCGCTCGCGGACAACGGCGTGGTGTGGCTGCTCACCCCGAAGGCCGGCCGTCCCGGGCACGTCGAGCCGAGCGATATCAACGAGTCGGCTCCCACCGCCGGGTTGCAGCAGACCTCGACGGTCAACGCCGGCAAGGACTGGACCGCGGCGCGCCTGGTCGCGCCGCGCGCCGCGAGGTCCCGCCGCTAACCGCGAGCCGGTCGGTGTGCTCGCCGGCGTCTTCTCCCGCGAGGGGGAAGCCGAAGGCGAGCCAGACCCAGCCCGACCTCGTCGGCGACGGCAAGGTGGTCGGGCAGATGCCACGCGCGCTCGTCCGGCCTGCCGCCCTTCTGGTAGCGCGGCCGCCACATCGCCGGCACCCGGACGTGGTCGTGGACCCTCCAGCGGCGCCGGGCTGCCGGAGTTCCACGATCACGTCGAGCGGCTCCCGACGGCGGGCGCCGAGGCGCCCGCCGGTCGTCAGGTCGAGGACTTGGTCGACGTCGGCTTCCAGCTGGGTGTCGCCGAGGGCGAGCTGGACGTCGACTTCGACGGGCTCGGCGACGTGTTCGGGTTGCCGCCCCCGGAGCTGGACGGCGGCTGCCAGACCCGCACCTCCGAGAAGGTGACGTCGGCCGGATCCCCGGGGGTGAACGCCCCGAGGTTGACCCGGCCCCGGTTGATCAGGTCGTGGCTCTTCGTCCCGAGCTTCGTGCCGTTGACGTAGACCGACACGTTGTTGCTGATCACGACCAGCGCCACATACGGGTCCCCGGTGATCCTGACGGGCCACGAGGCCAGCTCGTTGTCCTGGCTGGGCGCGAAGTCACCCAGGGCGTGCAGCCGGACCACACCGTCGCAGACGCCGACCGTGTACCCCTTGTCGCCGGTCCTCGCCCAGATCCCGGCGCAGCCGCTCTCCCGGTGCACCTTCGCCTCGATCCCGACGTCGCCCATCGACACGTTCAGCGGGTCCTTCAGCGAGCAGCCGGTGAGCCCCTGCTTCTCCGTCACGACGCGCAGCTCGTGGTCGGTCGCGTCGCACCGGCCGCCCTCGGACTCGGGCTGCGAATACCACAGCTCGTCCAGGCCACGCTGCTGGAACAGCTTCCAGTTGTTGGGCAGCCACGACGGCCGGTCCTCCCGCGGTTTCGCGGGGATCTCCAGCACCTGGGCGCTCGACGTCGACGCCGGCCCGCTCGTCGTGGTCGTCGTGGTCGAGGGCTGCTGACCGGCGTTGTTGTCGGTCTTCTTGTCGCTGACCTCCGTGTAGACCACGTAACCGGCCAGCCCCAGGGCGAGGATCAGGATGCCGATGAGCAGCGGGATCGCCACGTTGCGCCGCGGCGCCGGCGGTGGCAGCGGCTCCTCCCGCGGGATCGGCGGCGCGTAGTCCATGCGCGTCGCGGACGGTGACACGTACCCCTGCTGCACCGGCGGCGGCACGAACCGCGGCGGCTGCGGCGGCTGGACCGGCGCGTGGCCCTGCTGGTAGGCCTGCGGGTGGCCCACCGGCGGCGCACCGCGGTGTGCCTGCGGCACGGAGGGCGGGGTCATCGGACGGATCCGCTGGGTGGCCTCGGCGTCGCCGAACCCGGGGCTCACCGGGGCGCCGGCCGGGTAGCCGGGCCCGCCGCTGACCGGGGGTGCGCTCATCGGCGCGTTGCTCGCCGGCGGCGCGCTCATCGGCTGCCCACCCATCGGAGGCGCGCTCATGGGCGGTCCGCTCATCGGCTGGCCACCCATCGGCGGTCCGCTCATCGGCGGCGCGCTCATCGGGGGGCTGCTCACGGGTGGCGCGCTCATCGGCACGGCACTGACGGGCGCGACACCGCCGGGGGGCGTGCCGGCCCCCTTCTGGAACGGCCCCGCCTGCCCTCCCTGGCCCGCTGCCTGCCCTCCCTGGCCTGCTTGAACGCCTTGGCCGGCGGCCTGCGCGCTTTGACCGGCTGCCTGCGCGCCATACGCCGCGCCGGCCGCTGCTGCTCCGGCCGCTGCCGCCCCAGCCGCTCCGGCCGCTGCTGCTCCGGCCGCGAAGGCTCCCGCCTGGCCGCCCCCGGGCTGCTGCTGGCCGTCACCGGGCTGGACGCCGACGTTGACCCAGGCGCGCAGGCTGCCCTCGGCGACCACCATCTCGGGCTGCTCGATGATCGTCGGCGCGACCCCGAGCTCCTTCTGCAGCAGCGTCGCCACCAGCGGGATCCGGCTCGAACCACCGACCAGGAAGAGGCCGGCGAGCTTGCTGTTGTCCAGCCCGGCCCAGCGGACCACGGCCGACGTGGTGCGGACCGTCTGCTCCAGCATCGGCCGGGCCAGATCCTCGAACGCCTCGCGGGTGATGTCGACGTCGGCGGCTGCGATCGGCACGTGCAGGCCCGTCGACGGGGTCCGCGACAGCATCTCCTTCGCCACCCGGGCGTCGTCCCACAGCAGCCGCCGGTGCCGGCGGTCCTCCGTGGTCTGCGGGCTCTCCAGGCGGGCCCACACCGGTGCGTCCTCCAGCTGCCGCTTCGCGTATTCGACGATCAACGCGTCGAGGTCGATGCCGCCCAGGTCGTCGATGCCGTCGACCGCGCGCACGTCGAACCCCTCGCCGGCGCGGGTCACCACGCTGGCGTCGAAGGTGCCGCCGCCGAAGTCGTACACCAGCAGGCCCTGCTCGGCGGTGAGGGGCCGCTGCAATACACCGGCGAAATAGTGCGCGGCGGCCACCGGCTCAGGCATGAGCGCCGGCTGCGGCAGCCCCGCGATCGTCGCGCCCTCGACGAGCGCCAGCCGCCGCGACACGCCCCACGCCGCCGGGTGCGTCAGCGTCACCGCGGCGACCTGCCCACCGGCGACCCGCCGCGCCTCCGACGCCACGTGCGACAGCACCGCGCCGATCAGCGCCGGGACCGTGAACTCGCGGTCGCCGAGCAGCACCGTGCCGTCGTCGATGCGCCGCTTCGGGCTCGCCTCGAACCTCGCCGGGTCGACCCGCGCGGCGTGCACCGCGTCCCGGCCCACGAGGACCTGCCCGTCAGGCTGCGCGTAGACGCAGGACGGCAGCAACGGCGAACCGTCGAACAGCAAGGGGCGGACCCGCCCATCCGGCCACGCCAGCAGCGCAACGGTATGGGAGGTCCCGAAGTCGATGCCCAGACGCGGACCGGCAGCCATGCGGGCGAGTGTAGGCCCCCGGTACGACACCTGGCATGCTCGTGTCCATGGCGGTGGACGTCGGCGGCGAAGCGCCGGACTTCGTGCTCAAGGACCAGAACAACCAGGAGGTCCGTCTGTCGGATTTCCGCGGCCGCAAAGCGGTGCTCCTGGTCTTCTACCCGCTCGCCTTCACCGGCACCTGCCAGGGCGAACTCTGCTCGGTCCGGGACAACCTCGGCGACTTCCAGTCCGACACCGTCCAGGTCCTCACCATCAGCGTCGACTCCCCGTACAGCCACAAGGTCTGGGCGGAGCGCGAAGGCTATGACTTCCCTCTCCTGTCGGACTTCTGGCCGCACGGCGCGGTCGCCCAGGCGTACGGCGTCTTCAACGAGACCCGGGGCTTCGCCAACCGCGGCACCTTCCTCATCGACACCGCCGGCATCGTCAGGTTCGCCGAGCAACTCGCCCCAGGTCAGCCCCGCGACCAGGACACCTGGCGCGAGGCGATCGCATCGTTGCAGAGCTGATGCACACCTGATACCGACTGGGGCGGATGGGGCGCGGCAGGTAGCATCCTGGTTACCCGGGTTCGCGTCGCCGTGACAGCAGTTCGGGGCGCGTAGCTCAGTGGAAGAGCACCCGCCTTACAAGCGGGGGGTCGTTGGTTCGAACCCAACCGTGCCCACAGGTTTGTGATCTCTTGTTCGCACAGCTCAGCGCATGGTTCGCCACACTCGGCCGTGACGGTCGACTCTGCCCGGTGAGTACCCCGTTTGACCGTCGTTCGCTGCGGCTTGGGGCACGCCGGGGGCACGGCATCGTTCCTTAGTCCTATGTAGCCGCCGCGCCGGCCGATGCCGGCGCTTGCGCCGCCAGCAGGCCGAGCGCGAGCGGCGTTCCTGAGGACAACACGGCTCCTCCCGCCACTCCCCCAGCTCGCTGCGGAGTCTCCCGTATGCCGTCGTCCACCTACCAGGGAGCGGGGCGGGGTCGGTCGCGCCAGGCTCGCCGTAGGCGACCGCGAAGCGGCTCGGCCTGGCGTGGCCGGCGCCGGTCTGCTCGGCTCGACCTGGACGACGGTGCGGGAGTGGAGCGACCCTCCCGGAGCCAGAGACCCCGCCGGAGGCGAGAGCGCAACTACAAGCGGAGGACGACGCCGCGGGAGCTGCGGTCCGCACCACGACGGACGCTGCGGAGCCCAAAATCAACGCCACTCAACGCCGGACTTCCAACTGCCGCATGCACGCTCGCCACGCACGACCTCTGCGGCGCGCGAAGCGCGGCGCCTTGATGTCGTAGAGCTAAATTCCGCAGTGCAGCCACAGGTCGAGTGTCCAGCACCAGGCAGACATACGAAGCGCATCCATCAAAGTGGATTCTCAACGCATACGTACCACTCCACACAATTCAGACAGCACCCTCCTCCGGAAGTCGCCGGTCTGCCTCCGTCTGGAGGAGTAGCAGTCGTGAAATTCGAAGTAAGGTGCTACGGCGATCATAGACGCTAACAACATCGAGTTGAGGGCGTCATCAGCTGAGCCCATTGACTGCAAGTACTTGCAACATCTGAGGTGCGAATGCCGAGCAAAGGCTCATGGATAGCCAGATTGGCAGTACTTGTCTTTGCGCTGCTGCCGCCAAGCGCGCTTGCCGCAACGGCCAGTGTTCGGTCTTGGATTTCGAGCCACCCCTGGGCAGCACTTGGCTGCTTTATCGGCTACGGAGCCCTGGCGACATTATTCGTGTTCGTCAGCAAGGTCGTCTCTGAAGTTCAAGGAAAGGTTACCGAACGACTCGCTACTAGCCTCGATGCCGCACTACAGCGACGATTTTCCCGATACGAAAGGGCGTACTGCAGGTATCTGCGCGAGCTGAACCACGATATGGACCTCAAAGGTCTGGCGACGCAGGGTAGCTATTCTCTGTCCGTAGAGCGAGTGTTCGTTGACGTGGGCCTCTCACCGGAGTCATTGCACCGCATTAGGGGCGACGTTGTTGACGGAAACGGACTGACAGATGCTGGGGATGGAAATCGATTCTCGGTTTGGAAATTCTTTGAATCCTCACTAGCAACACATAGGGCAAGTCGTCGCTCTCGCGACCGAGCCGTGGCCGCCAGTCATCCACTCGCCATTCTTGGCGCGCCCGGCGGAGGAAAAACCACCCTACTGAAGCACATGACTCTTACGCTATGCGCTAGAGGTAGCGGTGGCGATGCATCTCGCATCTCAAAGTCGAGACTGCCGATACTGCTGCTCCTTCGGCAACATGCCGATGCTATAGCGGAGAACCCGACAATTAGCCTGCCTGCCCTTGTCAGAAGCTCGATGGGCGATATAGGCACAAAGGAACCGCCTGATTGGCTTGAGAAGCGGTTAGCGAAGCGCCGTTGTGTTGTTATGTTGGACGGCCTAGACGAAGTTGGTTCAACAGCAACCCGAAGCGCAGTCGTCGACTGGGTTGAGCGACAGATAGCGACGTACAGCGGAAATTGGTTCGTTATCACGTCTCGACCCTACGGTTATCGTAGCTCTCCCTTAACGGGTGCAACGGTCGTTCAAGTGCGCGCGTTTACCGAGAGTCAGATAGCGACTTTTGTTCAGAATTGGTATCAATTCACTGAAGTGCGCAGAGCTGGGCGATCTGACGCAGGCGTTCAGCGAGAGGCCGCCGATGGCGCGGCGAGCCTAATCGGGAAACTTCGCGAGAGTCGCTCGCTGGCCGAATTGGCAGTAAATCCGCTGCTACTAACAATGATGGCCAACGTTCACAAATATCGCGGAGCGCTTCCCGGAACACGCGCAGAGTTGTATCGCGAAATTTGTCTCGTTTTCCTGGCAAGACGTCAAGAAGCTAAGCGCCTTCCATTGGCACTGAATGCCGACCAATTCGAGCTGGTATTGCGCCATCTGGCGTTCAACATGATGTGCGACCACGTGCGCGATGTGGATCAGGCGAGAGCAATCGCAATCATCAAACCTGTACTGAGTGACGTTAGCGAGACTTTGACTCCAGCGGAGTTCCTTGATCTTATGGAGACGTCGGCAGGCTTGCTCCAGCAGGGTGAAAGTGGTAGGTACCAGTTCGCTCACCTTACGTTCCAAGAGTATCTGGCCAGCACCTACATCGCAGAGAAGAATCTGATAACCGTCCTTCTCCGCAACGTTGAGGATGGATGGTGGCGAGAAGCCACGCTGTTGTATGTCGCCCAGTACGGAGCGAATGAGATCGTAGAACAATGCCTCGGCACTACGAATCCCACTATCACGGCGCTCACACTTGCCGCCGACTGCGCCGATGATGCGCGGGAGCTTCGGCTTGAGCTTCGCAGGCGGCTCGAACGGATGTTGTCCATAGAGGCAAGTTCTGATGATCCTGCACGGCGTAGGGCAATAGCAACTGTCGACCTTTCGAGGAAATACAGAACAGCTATTCGCGTTGAAGAGAACGCCTGGATTTGCCCTTCGCCGGTGAGTCGGCGCGAAATGCGGATTTTTGGCGAGAGTGAATTCGCTCCACCTCGACGGTCCATCACTCTTCCACTTTCACCGGCGAGTTCACTAGATGCTGCCACCGGGCTCCAACGCAAGGACGTTGAGTCATTCTTACTCTGGGCGAACGAAATCATTCCAGGAGTACGGTTGCCAACCGCTGCACAGGTGGATATCGGCGTAAGCCTCAATGCGGTAGAAACCGAAGGAAAGGCAATCTGGGTTCGCAGCGGTGCGTCGGGACTATTTCTCGACGTGCAGGGCCTCCCGCGTATTGCCGACTTTTATGCCACTGTTCGGCGGCAGCACGAATCTGACGCTGGAAGGTTCAGGTACTTATTGAGCCACATTTCGCAGCTCGATCTACGGGAGAGTGGCGCTTCTGGTGAACGGCCGGCCGGCTTGAGCCCCCTAACTGATGCGTTGCACTTCTTTGCATCTGCAAGACCATTCAGCATCCCGGTCGTGAGCGATCACAATGCCAACGCCTTGGATCTTGCCGACCTTGCGGCACGAGCGAGGCGGGCGGACGGACTTCTATCTAGCTACAGGTTGCCGGTCACCGGGCCGCAGTCTACGGCTACCGAGACTGTCGCAAGCCGCTTTGTTCGTAGCGCCCTTAGCTATCTGTCGGGGGATGACGATCGCGCGACTTTTGTTCGAAGCTGTGGCTTGTACGTTTTTCTTTCGGTACTGAGACGGTTTCGCGCTATCGAACAGTTCGATGAGGACATCCTCACGGTGGCACGCTTGGCGTCATACTATCTCGCCGTACGTGTTACCGAGATTCTTCAGGCGCGGCCGGATTACGGTGGCCACATTAGCGCTCCGCCCGATGAGCGAGAAACTTCGCCTTGGGATACTCCGGTTGCCCGTCTGTCGGAAACTATTTTGGACTACTGCAGAGTGTATGAAGATCTAGTTTTGCTTGGCCAGCGCCTCAAGGGCGCACTCCCGCCCACTGAAGCAGTATTACTTGTCCGCCCATGATCCGTTCCTATTCCAGTCAGTCGGTTATTTGCTCGATTACTGCCGCAACGCGGGGCATCCTCAAGGCCACGAACCACATCCAGTGCGCCCAACCAAGGCTTGCCATTACACGCGGGCAGCTTCTGCGACCGCCAGCCAGGACAGAACCCGTTGTGAATCAACCTCGGCTGCTCCAGCAAGGCGGCGGGCGGCCTGCTCCGGAACCAAGTCACTGCGAAGCTTGAGCGCTATCACAGCAAGGTCATAGTCGGGCTCTCCCGAGACTCCGCGCGGATCAACAAGGACCCATTGGCCTTCAGAGCTGATAAGCAGATTCCATGTTGACGCGTCGCCGTGACAAAGAGATGGCTCGGCAGTTGAAGCCAATTCGTCGAGAGTACGTAAAGCGGCCTGACGTTCACCCAATGGCGCTGGGCCGTCTTGGTACACCGGAACATCTATAAGATTGTCGTCTTCAAGGCGATCACGTAGCCAATCAAAGATGGATGGCATATCAACATGAGGCGCCGGCTGCCCACACATCTTGGCAAATGGCGCAGCAAGCATGCGAAGGTTGACGGTATTTCGATCAGTAAGCGCAAGGGGCGTACCGGGGCGCACTTCGTCCATTACCGTCCATAGACCAACATCTGATGCTATCGTTTCATGAACACGAGGGGCTATGCCTAGCTTCGCCAATGAGAGCGCCACCTCGGCCTGAAGCAATGCGTCGGGATCTGGGCTGGATCGAACGACAAGCCCACCACGCGGACTATCTGCGGCAACTACGAAGCCGAATCGAGACGGCAGCACGTGACGCGGTACGGCGTTATGTGCACCGCAGACGAGACGCAGTTCCACTTCGACCTGTTCGGCCCAGGGCTGCGCTCGACCTGGCCAGCGTTTCTCGATACTCTCAGCAACTCCGTCTGGAAGTTCGGGCCAGTCTGTCATTTCAACCTGCTTATGCCCGGGATGGACGCATCGGTTAGCGCCGCCAGCCTGTCGATGACGGTGACGGCACCTGCGGCATTCAGCCGCTCGCGCTTTCCAGGCTTGTTGGCGAAGCCGATGGTTTGCACTCCGGTCGCGTGACCGGCCTTGACATCGGTCACGGAATCGCCAACGAAGACAGCAACGTCTGCGGCAATGCTCAGATGATCGAGTGCGAGGTTCAACAGATGTGGATTTGGCTTGAGTAGTTGTGCAGGCATGTTTTCGTAGCGGCCGACGACCAGGTCGACGTGCTCGTTCAGGCGAGCGCGCTTCAGGTAGGCCGTGACCGCCTCGGTGGCGTTGTTACTGACGATCGCGATACGCAGCTGGCCTGCCCGCGCCGCGTGCAGCAGCTCTTCGATGCCCGGTGTAGGCGTCGCTCCTGCTGCGGCCTCGATCTCGGCGTCGCGTACGGCCTGAGCGACAACTCTGCTCAATACGGCGTCGCCAACCTCGTCGACCTCGCGCAGCAGGGCAAGAGGTTCATTGGCGGTCGCGTTGAAGCCCTGCGCTGCTGCGACCTGGCGCAATCTCTCCGCGACGGCCGGCGCCGAGTAGGTAGCGAACAGCGAACAGACCGGCCCGTCAAAGTCGAGCAGCAGGGCCTTGGCCCGGCTCATGACGTCGGCGAGCGTGGAGGTCATGCGGGTTGCTCATGGGCGATGGTATTCCAGACGCTGTCGAACCAGCCGCGAGCCTGCTGGACGTACTGCGTGGGCATGTCGTCCTCGTCGTCGCCGGCGGCGAACTGGAACAGCGGGACGTCCTTGCCCATGACGTCGTAGATGGGGACCTGGGCGTGGTCGATGGTGACCGTGTGCCTGACGACCGGGTAGAAGCCGAAGAACGCCTCGGCGTTGTTCAGGATGTACACCTTGAACAGGACCGCGGCACCGTGGTGGCGGACCTCGCAGGTCGCGGACCGGACGAGGCCGAGTTCGCCGAGTTCGCGGACTGAGTCGACGATTGCCTCGCTGTGCCGCTGGCTGATCCTGGCGGCGCGCTCGCGGACGGCCTTGTCGCTGCCTGCGGCGTCGACCGGGGATGGCACGGCCGAGGGCAAGGACTGGTCCGGGACCAGGATGCGGATGGCGATGGACTCCGGCGTCAGCCTGCCCGCCCGAATCTTGTCGAGCGGCTCCGAGAGCGCGCCGTGCAACGTCTCGCTGGAGAAGCCGGCGAAGTCAATCGACACGTGCTGGCGCTCGAACGCGGCCTCGATGTGTGGGCGCAGGCCGACGGGGCGTTCCGTTTGGGCGCGAACGAACGCGCCACTCCCCTGCCTCGTGACGATCAGGCGTTCCTCGCGCAGGATGCGGAGTGCGGACTTGACCGTCTCGCGGGCGACGCCGTAGCGGTCGGCGAGTTCATTCTGCGACGGCAGGCGTTCACCCGGCTGGAACCGGCGGGTGAGGATCGCGGCGCGTAGCACGTTGGCGATCTGCTGGGACGCGGGACGTGGGTCGTCCGGGTCCAGGCCGTCGAGGTCGTCCGCTTCGGCGTTCACGCGATCAGCCTATGACCTGACTAGTCAGGTGAGAAATATCTGGGGCGCGTCTCTTGTCCGGATCGACCGGCAGCCATACCGTAAATCTGACTATCCAAGCTAGCCAAATCTACGAACTGGCTGTTCAGACGGCTGGGTCGTGCTTGCTGGCGTCGGGGTGGGTGGAGGCCGGTAGGAGCCGATGCCTGTGGCGAGGTCTGAGACCCGCCCGTCCCGGCGCCATCCCACACGGGCCGTCGCGCTTCGCAGCAAAGCCGATCAGGAGGAGGACAAGAGCGATGGACGGAAGCACGGTGATTCACCCGGACTGGTGCCACATCCAGCAGTGCCGCGTCGGTACACCCGGCGCCGCGTACGCATGGCATCGATCCTCGCCGGTCAGCGGATGCGCCGACCCCGACACGGGCAGCCTCGTCGACGTCTCGCTTTGGCAGATCCGGCCCGGCCACGTCAACGTCCTGCTGGAGTTCCCGGACGGCATCGAGGAGGGCACCGAACTCACGGCGGACCAGGCTGAGCAGCTCGCCGCCACGATGACGCGCCTGGTCGCCAGCGCACGCGGCTGAGCCGGCGGATCACGGTGCCGGTCGCGCCCATCACGCCGAAGTACGCCGAGATCATCAACGCGCTGCAAGCCCGGATCGACCAACAGATCTACCGGGTCGGCGACCTGCTGCCGAGTGAGGCCCAACTGACGCGCGAGTTCGGCGCCTCGCGCTCGACCGTGGTCCGCGCCCTGGAGTACCTCCGACAGCACGGCTGGGTGGAGGGCATCCAGGGCAAGGGTCGCGTCGTCCTCGGCCACCCGACGCCGGGCCTCGTGCGTCTCCCCCGCCGGGCACGCCTGCTGCTTCAGGTCGACGAGGGCGCCGCACTGCTCGGCATCGCCAGAGTCGTTGCCAGCACACGGATTGCGGCGGCGCTCGCGTGTCCAGTGGCGTCACCCCTGGTCGCCCGGCGACACCTGTTGAGCACCGCGGACGGCGTGCCATACGGGCTCAGCACAGCCTTCGCGACGGCAGACGCTGCCGCCGTCCTGCCAGACGGCCTCCAGCTCGCCGCGCATCAGGTGGTCGAACGGCTCGGCGCACGGCCCGCGTCCGAGGCTGAGGCCGTCGCGTTACAGATCCCTCGCCGCCGCTGTGTGGTGGTCGTGCTGCTCACGGTCCTCGATGCCGCCGGCAGACCGCTCGTCGTGGTCGACGCAGCCCTGTCGCGTGACGTGCCCGAGCTGGCGTCCGTGCTCCCGCTGACATAAACAAACTTCACTTGAAGCTTGACTAGCCATGTTTGGTCATGCCACGCTTGACTGACTTGGTTAGTCAAGTAGCCAAGTTGGTCCAGCGGAGGGAAGAACGTGGTACCCAACTCGATCAAGATTCCGGTGCCGTTCGAGTACGTGTTCCCGAACGGGGCGCTGTTCCTCGGGGTGGACAAGCTTGTCGACTTCGACCGGCTGCGGCAGGACGACAACCAGGCCCGGGACGAGCATGGGGTCCGCATCTGGGTCGTGAAAGTCATGGACCAGGACCCCGATGCCGGCAAGTTCGGCCGGTCCACCGAAATCAAAGTGAAGATCACCGCACCGCATCAGCCGGTGCCGCCGGAGGGCGTGACGCTGCCCGGCGGCATCACCGTCACACCAGTGGCGTTCACGGATCTCACGGTGACGCCATACAACGACTCGACCGGCTGCAAGGGCGAGCGGCAGCCGCACAAGTGCCGCGCTCGGCTCGCCTGGTCGATCCGCGCGGGTGCCCTCATCGCGCCCGACGAGCTGGCGCGACTGGTGAAGGCCGTCGCCTGACAGACGCAGTGCACGCGCCGGGGGCGGGCCATCTCCGGCAAGAGTCTCCCGCCCCCGGCGCCAACCGCCCACCCCTTGAAGAGGAGAAGGCTGTCATGGCCAAGGTAGTTGACGCTGCCCGGATCACGGCACCGGACGGCGCCGTCTGGCGCGCCTGTGCCACCTGCGGGCGGCTCGCCGCTCTGACGCCCGACATCGACCAGTGCGCCGGCTGCACGACAAAGACCCGGGCCGACTCGGCGCGGCTGCTGCCCGTCGGCGGGTTCGGCGAGACCGACCTGGACGATATCTACGAGGCGGGCTGTACGTTCGCCGCCGCGTTGCACGAGATCAGCCACCACCACATCGGCGACCCCGGCACCTGGGACCTCTGGGGCACCGGTCCCGACGAGCTGGCCCGGCTGCACGCGGCGCTGGACCAGATGACGTCGGCGATCAAGTCCAGCCGGGCGCTCCTCACCAGCGTGGAGCACCGCGTTCGCCGGGGCGGTGCCCGATGAAGACCAAACGCGCCGTCGTGAACGCGCTTGCCGGTCCGGCGATCCACAGTGCCCGCGACATCTACTTGTCGGTTCCTGCGGATGCGGTACGGGTCGCCGCGCTCGTCGACATTGCCGGTGCTGCGGCGGCACTGGCGCGGACCGTGGTGCGGTTGCGGCACCTCGACCCGGATCTCATCGCCCCGCACGTCGCTGACCGCACGGACCTGCGGGCCGTCCTCGGCCGGGGCCAGTGGCTGCCCACGATGATCCGGCACGTCGCCGAGCCTGCGGCACCTGCGCGTTCGGTCAAGCGGAGGGTCGTTCGGCGGCGCACCTCGTACGGGCAGACGGAACTCTTCCCGGACGGGCGGGTGTGATGGCGATGCCCCTCGTCAACGTCATCCGCGGTGAGCGCATCGAGCCGGCGCCGTTCAACGTCCGCACGCCGTACCTCAAGGTCCCGCTGTGGCTGGTCCTGTTCGTCTGGCTCGGCAAGGGTCTGCTGCGCCTGACCGTCGTCCTGGTGCGGCACTGGGTCGTCACGGGTCCGCTGCTCGGGCTGGCCGCGCTCTACGTGCGGTTCGACTGGTACGGGCCGGTCGTGCTCGTCCTGGTCCTCAGCGCCGTCGCTGGCTCGTGGTGGCAGCTGGACCGGGCGACGTTCCTCCGGTTCGGGTTCTACCCGCTGCTCGGCCGGTGGCGTCGCTGGAGGTACCGGCGGCAGTGGCTCCCGTCGATGGTGACCGCCGGCCTCGGGGTGTCCTTCAACGGGCACACCGTGATCCCTGAGATCAAGCGGGTCCGGTCCAGCGGGACGGCAGACGTCCTCACGGTCCGGATGGTCACTGGGCAGATCCCCGACGACTTCGCAAAGGTCTCCGAGCGTCTGACGCACACGTTCGGCGCCCGCGCCTGCCGGGTGTCGGCAGGTTCCCGGCCGGACCTCATCGTGGTGACTCTCCTCCGTGGCGATCCCCTGGCTGAGACTGTTGCGCCGTTCCCGGTTCCGCCTGTGCCCGACTTCAGGGCGCTGGAGCTGGCACGCCGGGAGGACGGCGACGTGTACGCGTTGCGCCTGTTCGGCACGCAGGTCCTCGTCGTCGGCGCCACCGACGCGGGCAAGGGCTCGGTCATCTGGTCACTGCTGCGCGCGCTGGCGGCGGGGATCCGCTCCGGGCTGGTGCAGGTGTGGGCGTTCGATCCCAAGGGCGGAATGGAGCTGGCCTCCGGGATGCCGTTGTTCGCCCGGTTCGCGTGCGAGGACTTCCGGGCGATGGCGGACATGCTCGAAGAGGCGGTCGCGACCATGCGGGAGCGCACGGCGCGGCTGCGGGGGAGGACCCGACAGCACACGCCGTCGGTTGGTGACCCGCTGATCGTGATCGTCATCGACGAGCTGGCCGCGCTCACCGCGTACCTCACCGACCGGCAGCTCAAGGACCGGATCAAGGCCGCGCTCGGGGTGCTGCTCACGCAAGGCCGCGCGGTTGGCGTGCACGTGGTCGCGTGCCTCCAGGACCCCCGCAAAGAAGTGCTGCCGTTCCGGGACCTGTTCCCGACCCGGATCGGTCTGCGGCTGACCGAAGAGGCGCACGTCGACCTGACCCTCGGCGAGGGCGCCCGGGACCGGGGTGCGCTTTGCGACCGGATTCCGCGGAGCGCCCCTGGCGTCGCCTATGTGGTCCTCGACGGCGATCCGACGCCGATGCGGGTCCGGTTCTCGTACCTCACCGATGACGACATCACCGATCTCGCCTACGACTACGCCCGGCTCCGCCCGGTCGACCGTGGAGGTGCAGCAGCATGAACGCCCACGTCTGGACCGCCGCCCGCAACCTCGCCACCGCGCTGCGGCTCGGCCACCGTCAGTCAGCGACCGGCCGGACCTGGTTCCGCGCTCACCGTGACTGCCCCTCGTGGTGCGGGCTCGGCCACCGCTGCACCGCTCGCCTCGGCTACCCCTCGGGTGAGCACCGCTCGACGCCGCTGAACTGGACGTCACCATACGGCGGCCTTGTCGCGACCCGCATCGAGTCCGCCAACGGCGTCGGGCACGTCGAGCTGCGGCTGTCGGTGCGCCTCTCCCCCGACGAGGCGACTGCGGTCCGGCAGGCGCACCTCCTTGCCGCTGGCGTCGACCTGACAGCGCGGGCTGTCCTCGCCGAGGCTCGCCGGGAACTGTCGTCGGGACGGGTGGCCGCGTGACTCCACGGATCGAGGGCGGCGCGCAGGTGCTGATCCTGCTCGCCGTTGCCGGGATGGCGGGTTCGGCCTCGTTCACCCACGTCCACGACTGGACGATGCACAACTCGCCCGCCGGTACCGGCGACTGGTTCGGCTGGGCCAATGCCACTGTGACGGAGCTGATCCCGCTCGCCGCCGGCCTGGAGGCCCGTCGGCGGCGTAGTCGGGGCATCCCGGTCGGGCGGTACCCGATCGCGATGATTGTCGGCGCGGTCACGCTCTCCCTCGCCGGACAGTTCGCCGAAGCGAAACCGGGGTTGTCCGGCTGGATCATCTCCGCGATCCCGGCGCTCGGATTCCTGGCACTGATCAAGCTCGTCCTGTCCACTCCGCCGGAACCGGTCGTGGATGTTGCACCGGTCGCCGAGGCCGACGCCTTGGTGGGGAGCACGCCGCGGTTGTTGGTCTCGCCGGCTGCGTTCACCCGCGTGAACGGAGCCGCGCGACGGTGACCGTCACGAGCGAACGACCCGGGTCCCGTGCGGCACGGTTCGCGATGCCACGAGCCGTTGACGCGCTCCAGCGGCTGGCGCATGAGTACGGCGTCTGTACCCGCCCAGTTCTCCTGCGACGAACGGACCTGACGACCGGGCAGACCGAAGTCATTGACCTGCCCTGCGGCGCAACCCGGGAGGACAAGTGTCCGCCGTGCGCGAAGCGGGCGCGCCGGTTGCGGCAGCAGCAGTGTCGGGAGGGCTGGCACCGTACCGACGAACCGCTGCCCGACCCGGACGAACCGACCGAGGGTCAGCAGGCCCTGATCCGGCTCCGGGCGCACTTCGTCTTCGAACGCAACCGCGCTGAGCAACTGGCGGAATGGGACGAGGTCCGCGAGCTCGACGCGGGGATCGCTGAACTCGACCTGGCGATCACTGAGTCGGGCATGCGTGGTCGGCTCACCCCCGTCGGGCCGCCGGCTGACAGCGACGACCAGGTCGACGCGCCCAAACCGGTTCGTCGGGTGCGGTCGACCCGGCGGCGGCAGGACGCACCGGACCTGCCACGGTTGAAGGTCGCGCCGACGACGGTCGGACGGACGTTCACCAGACGCGACGGGCAGGTGTTCCAGCCCTCCACGTTCCTCACCCTGACCCTCGACACGTACGGCCGGGTCATGGCGGACGGCACCCCGGTCGACCCGTCCACGTACGACTACCGGCGCGCGGCGTGGGACGCGGTGCACTTCCCGGCGCTGCTCGACCGTTTCTGGCAGAACCTGCGGCGCGCCGCCGGCCGCAACGTGCAGTACTTCGGCTGCGTCGAGCCGCAGCGGCGCCTCGCGCCACACGCGCACTTCGCGATGCGCGGCACCCTCAGCCGCGATCTCCTGCGTAAGGTCGCGGCGGCCACCTATCACCAGGTCTGGTGGCCGCCGATCGACGTCATCCGGTACCCGGATCACAACGCGCCGATCTGGGACCTCGACACCAGCCGATACCTCGACCCGGCTACCCGTGAGCCGCTGCCAACCTGGGACGAGGCACTCGACGAGGTCGACGCTGACCCGGACGCAGAGCCGGTGCACGTGGCTCGGTTCGGCCCGCAGGTCCATGCTGAGGGCGTCCTCGGCGGCACGCCACAGGCCGACAAGCTGATCGGCTACCTGACCAAGTACCTGACGAAGTCCGTCGACACCTGCCACGCCATCGAGACCGACCGGCAGAGCACGCACCTCGAGCGCTTCTGGCACGAGCTGCGGTACACGCCGTGCTCGCCGCGCTGCGCGAACTGGCTCCGGTACGGCGTCCAGCCCAAGAACGCCCGGCCCAACCAGCACCCCGGCCGCTGCAAGGCCAAGGTGCACCAGCGCACGACCCTCGGGATGGGCGGCCGGCGGGTCCTCGTCTCCCGCCAGTGGTCTGGGAAGACCCTCGCCGATCACCGGTACGACACCCGCGCATGGGTCAAGGCGCTCCTCGGCATCACCGATGCCCACGACCAGGTCCCGACGGTCGACGGCGAGCCTGGACAGCCGGCGCCGGTCGCGTGGGAGATGGCCCGTAACGACGACCCGGACGTACCGCCGCCGCAGCATCGGCTCCTCCGCGCCATCTCGGCCCGTATCCAGCAACGCGCGCAGCTCAACGCTGCCCTCGAACGCGCTCGGCACGGCCCGGACGGCGACACATGACGCGACTCCGAATCCCTTTGCAGACAAGGAGAAACGGCCCGTTGGACAAGCTGCTCACGGTTCGGCAGGCAGCCGAACGACTGGGGACGTCTGAGCGCTTCCCGCGTCGACTGATCGCGGAGCGCCGCATCACGTACGTGAAGGTCGGCACCCACGTCCGCATCCCGGAAAGCGCCGTCGACGAGCTGATCGCCACCAACACCGTCGAGCCGCTCGAAGTCCGCTGGCGCGGCGGGAGGGCCGCCTGATGCCCGAGAAGCGACGCCGTTTCGGCAAGATACGCAAGCTGCCGTCCGGCCGGTACCAAGCCTCGTTCGTCGGCCCGTCCGGCGAACGGCAGACTGCACCGGACACCTTTCGGCTCCGAACGGAGGCGGCCCGGTGGCTGTCGCTGGTGGAGGCGGACCTCGCCCGCGGCACCTGGGTCGACGACAAGCTCGGCCGGGAAACGTTCGGCAACTACGCGCGGGGCTGGCTCCGAGACAACGCGAACATCGGCCCGAAGTGGCGCCAGACCTGCACACGGAACCTGCGGCTCCACCTGGCACCCCTGGAGGACGTGCCGCTGCGCGGGATGACGCCGCTCGTCGTACGGGAGTGGCACGCGGCGGCGCTCCGGGGAACGGGCGGCCGGACCTCGATCGCCCAGTCGTACCGGTTCATGCGGGCGGTGATGAACGGCGCGGTGCGGGAGGGCGCCGTGCCTCGCAACCCGTGCCAGATCCCCGGCGCCGGCTCAGACCGCGCCAAAGAACGCCCGGTGGCCTCCCCCGCCGAGGTCGCGGAACTGGTCAACGCGATCACACCCCGATACCGGGCGGCGGTGCTCCTGGCAGCCTGGTGCGGCCTGAGACGCGGCGAATTGGTCGGCCTCCGCGTCGAGGATGTCGACCTGGTCGCCGGGACCGTTCGGGTCCGACGGAACCGGGTCGAGCTCGACGGCGGCGAGGCATTCGACGCGGCCACGAAGACCGACGCGGGCAAGCGGACCGTGGCGATGCCTCCGCACCTGCTGCCGTTCCTGCGGGAACACGTCGCGGACTGGGCGGGCAAGGACCGGCTGTTCGTCGGCCGCACCGGCTCCCCCATGCGCGGGAACGCGGTAAGCAAAGCGTTCGGCAGAGCACGCGCGCGGGTCGGAATGGAGCACTTTACCTTCCACGACATGCGCCACACCGGCCAGACCCTGGCGGCGGCAACCGGAGCGACGCTTAAGGATCTGATGAAGCGGATGGGCCACGCATCGACCGTGGCGGCGTACCGCTACATGCACGCCGTCGATGGGCGGGATGCGGAGATCGCGTCGGCGCTGTCGGATATCGCCGCACACGGCTCGTCGGCGAAGTTGCCGCGGACCATCGTGGCAAAGTGATCGACGAGCCGTTCGGCGTATATCGCGCGAGAAACGCTCTCAGTGACGTTGCGGCGAAACGATTAGATAAGCTGGAGTTCTTTCGCGAGACGCGCGTACTGGGCCGTATCTTTCGTGATTAGCGGAGCTAGGGTCGAGACGAGAAATTCGTATTCAGTTGATCCTGGCTGCGTCATGTTCGGCAAACCGCTCTTAGCCGCCCTAAACACCAGCTTGAGCCGGGCCTTGTAGTCGTCAACTGCCACGCCAGTCGTCTGATAACCGTCACGGATCGCCAAGATGACACGTAGAGATTCGGATCGCCGCTCAATATCAGGCTCGAATTTTTGGCAAAGCTTTTCCAGCACCTCATCGTCGAGGAGATAGTTTTCCAGCTCGCGTTGAGTCCAGACAATAGTTCCGTCGGCGCGAAGTGCCGCGATTTCATCATCCGTTTTGCTGTCCCTGTCGACGACCCTTCTAACCTGCGACCTGATAGCCGTGGAGTTCTGCAGCGCTGCGCCAATCCGCTTAACTTGACCACTATTGCCGATCGATTGAAACTCAACCTCTGGAAAGTCGTCAGAGAAGATTTTCGAAAGAACGCGCGCGTCAAAAGCTTGCTTATCCGCAGACGTGGCTACATCAATCGATCCTTCCACAAGATAGACGATGTCAGGGGACACCAAGTCGGCTAGATCATCCAGGGATGTCCTATGGATGCTCTGCCAGAGGTGGCGAGTAGGTTTCGCCGGCTCTAGGCGTGGATTGAAACTATCCGCAATATCGTCGAAGTTAACGAATGCAATTTCTTCAGGCTTGTCCCTGGCAAGCTGAACACCACGTCTCATCATTGCTAGCGAGTGGGTTGCTACAATCAGCTGGCCGCGAGCCGGTCCCAATTTAAGCATCTCGTCGAGGATCGCTGCCTGGATTCGAGTATTGAGATGGCTTTCTGGTTCATCAAGCAGGAAGATCGAATCCGGGAACTCAGAGCCTCGTAGATGCGCGTCTAGCAGCAGGTCGAAAGCGGCCTTCTCACCAGCCGATAGGTTGACGTAAGGGAATCCGCTTACCGACCCCTTGGAGAAGTAGAAGGTCCCTCGACCACTGAAAGGATGACCGATATTCTCAAGCCGCAAATCGGGAAAGAGACGATTAAAACTTGCAGCAATCGGGTCAATGACTTGCCGGTGGATACGTTCAAGGTCGGGCGTCTGAGTCCTGTCGCCCGCCAGTTCAACCAAATTTCCCCAAAGGCGCGCGTAATGCTGTGCCACTCCGCGGTCCTCGTCGATCGAACGGTTTACATCTTTACTATCTTCGAGGGCCGGCAAGGCTCCGAGGCTACCGACCTGGAACTGACTGGTGTATCTATATGCGCTTCGGTAATGAAAGAGCGCCTTTACGAGCCGAGTGTCGCCGGGCAACTCCTCGTGGAACTCGACATCAATGCCGCCTGCGCGCGCTCGACCCGGAGGCAGATAGAACTGATCGTCCCAACCCCCGGCTCGGCGGCCGTGCTCGTGGTGCCAGAGCAATAGCGCGTCGAAGATCGAAGACTTGCCACATCCATTTGGGCCTAGAAGAAAAATAATCCTGGCCGTGGCCGGCAGGCCCGAAATTTGGACGGAGTCGAAACGCTTGATCGGGCCGGCGGACCGAATGGACTTAAGATGCAACGCTGCATTCCTCTGTTTCGGGGGGCGACTGTGCGCACGGCGGTCAATCGTACCTCAGGCAAATTAGATGCATGCATTCCGATTCGAAGTGTGAAGCTGTTGAGGCACCCCGTGACGTGTCCGCGGACCATGCAGTCGACTGCTCGTCCAGTTTCGCGGAGGATCGCCAACCAGCATCGGCCGCTCGGTCGTAGCTGTCCATCGACTTCTTACGAGTTGACCTAGGGGCATGCGAGGGGCACGCTGAGTGCGGATAGGGGCGCTGAGCTGCGAGAGAAGACCCGCCTTACAAGCGGGGGGTCGTTGGTTCGAACCCAACCGTGCCCACCACCATTCGCCAGCGGTTCCGCCATGCTCAGCACAGCAGCCAAGGCGACCTGTAGCAACGGGTGTAGCAGCCGCTCAGTCCAGGTGGTCATCAAGGCGCTTAACCAGCGGGGCTCCGGTGTCCTTCCTCAGCACGCTCGCGGGCCGAGCGCATGCGGTGTGATGATCACCGCGTGTATTACGACGATTTCACCCCCTACGAGTACACGCACGACGAAGTGTGGTGTGACCCTTCGACCGGCATGCACTTCCTGCGCTATGAGCCGACCTACCAACGCCTCAACATCGGCTGGCTCCAAGCCGACCAGCCCTGGACCGCGGCTCCAGCCCCGGAAGGATTCGCGAGCAGGCTCCTGGCCATCATTGACGCTCAGGACGTCAACGGCATGATGGGCCACCATAGGTGCGACCTGTGCCCCACCCCGCTGCCGCTGTCCCACCCCTGGTACGAACCCCGGCCTGGCCACCAGCGCGCCAGCGCGGACACCTCCGAGATCAGAGTCCCCGCCAACGACAACATCGCCTACGCGGCCCCGCACCTGGTCGGTCACTACGTCACCGACCACGGCTACCTGCCACCGCAACCGTTCATCGACGCCGTACTCGCTTTCGACCCCCACAGCTCCTGGCCGACGCACTGCCCACAGATCCGCTTTCCTTGGATCCCCAGCCAAGCGCGCCTGCGCTTCATAAGCGATATCACCGACGAAGACGACTTCTGAGACGACCACGCCGAGACATAGACCCAGCCGTACAGCCGCAAAGTGATCAGCACAACCTGCTGTCGGGGAGAACAGGAGAAGGCGAGCTTGCCACTCCTGTAGCACTGGCTGTAGCAACTCCCTGGCCACTCAGCGATGCCCGTACGTCGATCAAGCAGGGCCGCCCACGTAGTAGACCAGTGAAGGTCGACGGACGAGCGGCGCTCGGACCTTACAAGCGGGGTCGTTGGTTCGAACCCAACCGTGCCCACACGTTCCTGATCTCTTGTTCGAGCAGGTCAGCGCGCCTGGCCGAGGATCGCGACGAGCGGCCCGCGTCCTATTCGTCCGGGTCCCACTCCAGAAGCAGGTCGAAGTGACGGCGGTCGCCGTCGATCTTCACGGAGTCCACCGGAATGCGGGCGTAGAGGACCAGGAGCGCGGCCGAGGCGGCGGCCGTAGCGCCTTCCGAAGCGGCCGGGGCGGCGTCGGCGGGCCCCGCCGTGACGGTGGCGGCCCAGCGGTGTTGCCCGTTGCCGAGGTGCTGCACCAGGTCCAGCAGCGTCTACTCGGGGCGGGTCGGCACCCGCGCCTCGAGGCTCGGCGCGGCGCCGAACGCATCCGACCGTTCGTTGATCAACCGGGGCAGATCGGGAAATCCAACGTATTCACCACGCCGCCTGACTATCACCGGGTGATGCGAGCCGGACAGCGATTTCCACCCGGGGGCGGCGCTGTCAGGTGGAACGTCTGGACGATGGTGCGCAGGCTGCCGGAGAGTTCGGCCAGGCTGCCGGCGGCGCGTGACGGACGTCCTCTCGGATGTTCTGTCCGGCAGAACGACCGACGAGCTGATCACCTGAGGAAACGTGTGCGCGAAGATGTCGCCGTGGACAGTTGGGTGCCGTTCCGCCGGTCGGACACCGCGAAGGTGGTCGACCTGGTGTGTGCCGTCGCGGACGCCCGCGACCCGGGTGAGCACGGCGAGGGCGTCGAGGTGGTCGTGGAGGCGCCGCGGCTGCGCTGGTGGCAGGCGCTGTTCAACCGGGACGACACCCTCGCGCAGGCGCGGATCGTGGTGACCCGGGACGGCGGGGAGGTGCGGTTCCCGTTCGACATCCAGCTCGTCACCGCGCACGGCGCCGACGCGGCGCACCGGCTGGGGCGGCGTACCGGATGGGCCGTCAGCAACTCCAACGGCCTGGCGTTTCTCATCCAGAAGGGACCGGACCCGGACTACCCGGAGCTGGTGACCGGCGCGGTCGAGGCCCTGGCGAAGCTGCGCCGCCAGCCCCGCGACCGGGGCTGGCGGGCACGCGTGGACCGGGGCATCACAAGGCGTTGATGGTCTCCAGTTCCTCCGCCGACAGCGAGAAGTCGAGCACCGACAGGTTCTCGGTCATCCGCTCCCGGCGGGTCGACTTCGGGATGATGACGATGTCGTGGTGCAGCTGCCAGCGCAGCACCACCTGCGGCACCGTCACGTCGTGCGCCGCGGCGATCGCGACCAGCCGCGGGTCCTCCAGGGGCGTGTTCTTCAGCGAGCTGTACCCCTCCACGACGACCCGCCGGTCCCGCATGTCGGCGAGGAACCGCCCGTCGTGCTGGGCGGGGCTCCACGCGACCTGGTTGACGACGGGGACGTCGCCGGTCTCCTTGATCAGCTGGTCGATCAGCGCGGTGTCGTAGTTGCTGACCCCGATCGAGCGGGTCAGGCCGGCGTCCCGGGCCGCCTGGAACGCCACCCAGGTCGGCACCGACTTCGCCCGCGGCGGCGGCCAGTGGATGAGCCACAGGTCGACGAAGTCGACGCCGAGCGCCTTCAGGCTCGCCTCGATCGTCTGCCGCTCCAGGCCGGACTGCGACGGCGGGAGCTTCGTGGTGATGAAGACCTCCGACCGGTCCACGCCGCTGTCGCGCAGCGCCCTGCCGATCTCCTCCTCGTTGCCGTACATGGTGGCGGTGTCGATGTGCCGGTAGCCGACGTCCAGGGCGGTGCGGGTCGACTCGTACGCCGACGAACCGGTGATCTGCCAGGTGCCGAAGCCGATGGTCGGCAGCTGCACCCCCGGGCCGAGCTCGACGGTTGGGATCTCGTGTGCCATACGCCCAATACTGCCTGAGACTGGCAGGCGTGAACTGGGTGCGGGTGGCGAGCTCCGCGCAGGTGTCGGCGCGGCCCCTCGCCGTGACCGTCGCGGGTGCGCCGCTGGTGCTGCTGCGACCGGAGCCGGGCGGGCCGGTGGTCGCCTTCGCGGACCAGTGCCCGCACCGGCTCGTCCCGCTGTCGGCCGGGACCTTCGCCGGCGGGGTGCTGCGCTGCTCGTATCACGGCTGGGAGTTCGACCCGGCCGGCGCCTGCGTCGCGATCCCGTCCAACCCGCCGGGCACCGGCATCCCGCCGCGGGCGGCGCTGCCGCCGGGCCCCGCGGTCCGCGAGGACGCCGGGGAGGTGTGGGTCCGCCAGGAGGACGTCGCGGCGCCCGCGCCGCTGGACCTGCTGTCCAACGTGGACCCCGGGCTGGCCCGCGCCTGGCACCCGGTGGCTCTGCTGTCGGAGCTGCCGTGCCGCGTCACCCTCCTCGGCGAGGAGCTCGACGTGTCCGTCGCGGCGGATGGTGTACGGGTGGAGCCCGCCCCGCACGCAACCGCCGTGCGGTGGGGCCTGGTGTGGGTCACCCCGGAGCCGCCGCTCGTGGCGCTGTTCGACGACCCCGACACCGAGGACGCCGCGTACGTCGGCGCCTGGCTCCCGCCGGCCCGCACGAACGTGAGCGCCGGGATCGTCGCCGACAACTTCCTCGACGTCGCGCACTTCCCGTTCGTGCACGCGGCCACGTTCGGCGCCGGGGAGGAGCGCGTCGTCCCCCCGTACACCCTGGACGCCGGCGACGACGGCTGCCGCAGCGTGCAGGAGCAGTGGTTCGACAACCCGGAGGACCCAGGGGTCGCCGCCGGAATCCGGCCGGCCCGGCAACGCCGGCGCGCCACGTACGTGCACCGCGCCCCGTTCCAGCTGATGCTGCGCCTGGAGGAGCTCGACGCGGGCGCGGTGAAGACCATCCTGTTCTTCGCCCAGCCGGAGACCCTGACCAGCACCCGCATCTACACGAAGATGCTGCTGCACGGCATCGGCGGCGTCGCCGACCCGGGACCGGACGTGGTGGCGCGGGAGGTCGCGTTCGAGGAGGCTGTCCTCGCCGAGGACCTGGCCCTGCAGGCCACGATGACGCTGCCGGGCCTGCCGCTGCGCAGCCGCGACGAGTTGCACGTGCGCGCCGACCGGCTCGGCGTGGCGCTGCGCCGGACGCTGACGCGGTATCGCACCGTGCCGTGAGCCGGTAGCGTGCGATCATGTCGGACTTTCCAACAGGGTTCCAGTTCGGTGTCTCGACCGCCGCCTATCAGATCGAGGGTGCCGCAGACGAGGACGGCCGTGGCCGCTCGATCTGGGACACGTTCAGCCACACCCCCGGCACGACCCGGGGCGGCGCCACCGGCGACGTCGCCTGCGACCACTACCACCGGTGGGAGTCCGACCTCGACCTGATCCAGGAGCTCGGCGCCACCGCGTACCGGTTCTCGGTCGCCTGGCCCCGCATCCAGCCGACCGGCGACGGCCCCGCCAACGCCGCCGGGATCGCGTTCTACGACCGGCTCGTCGACGGCATGCTCGCCCGCGGCATCGACCCGGTCGTCACGCTGTTCCACTGGGACCTTCCGCAGGCCCTGCAGGACCTCGGCGGCTGGGGCAACCGGGACACCGCGATGCGCTTCGGCGAATACGCCGAGCTCGTCGGCGAGGCCCTCGGCGACCGGGTGAAACTGTGGGTGACGCTCAACGAGCCCTACATCCACCTCGTGCTCGGTCACGTCCTGGGCGTCCATGCCCCCGGCCAGCAGCTCGGCATGGACCTGCTGCCGGTCATCCACCACCAGCTCCTCGGCCACGGCCTCGCCGTGTCCGCGCTGCGCCGGGTGTCGGCCGCGCCGATCACCCTCGCCAACAACTACTCGCCGGTGTGGCCGAAGAGCGACTCCGAGGACGACCACGCCTCCGCCATGTTCTACGACCTGGTGCAGAACCGGCTCTTCACCGACCCGGTCCTGCTCGGCACGTACCCGCCGGTCGTCGAGGCGCTCAGCACCGCCGACATCGACTCCATCGTCATGGACGGCGACATGCAGGTCATCTCCCAGCCGATCGACGCGCTCGGCGTCAACTACTACAACCCGAGCCTCATCAGCGCCCCGCTGCCGGAGGAGACCCTGCCGTTCAGCCGCCTCGACATCACCGGCTACCCGACGACCGACTTCGGCTGGCCGGTCGTGCCGTCGGCGTTGCGGGACATGCTGGTGACGCTGCGCGACACGTACGGTGAGAAGCTTCCGCCGATCTGGATCACGGAAAGCGGCTGCTCGTACGCGCCGGTCGACGACCAGTTCCGCATCGACTACCACGCCGGGCACCTCGCCGCCGTGCGCGAGGCGATCGAGGCCGGCGTCGACGTCCGCGGCTACTGTGCCTGGTCGCTGCTGGACAATTTCGAGTGGGCCGAGGGGTACGAGCAGCGCTTCGGCCTCGTTCACGTCGACTTCGCCACGCAGGAACGGACCCGGCGGCGGTCGTTCGACTGGTTCAGGGAGGTTTGCACCTCAGCTGCACCCCGGCCGGACTTGCAGAGCGGACCGACCGGATGACATCGTCGATGCGGGGCAATCCGTAGCGTTGCGCAGGTCAGTAGTGCGCAGCGTTGGGAGTCGTCGTGACCGAGCAATACGCCGGAGCCCTGCTCTACCTGGTCCCGGTCGTCGTGGCGGCGATCGTCGCGTTCGTGGTCACCAGGCCGGAGAAGGACGAGCCGGCCCCGGCCCCGGCGCCCCTGGACGCGATCCCGGCCACCCGCCGGATCCCGACGCAGCGCAGCTACAGCCCGTCACCTTCGGCGGGGGCTTCGTCGTACACCGGCGGCAACCGTCGCTCGACGGCGGTGCCTCACCAGTCGCCGACGCTGCTGCACGCCGCGCTCTCATCCCACCTGGCCGCGGTGTCCCGCACCGCGACCTCCGCCGCCGCGCCGCTGTCGGCGAAGCAGCCGGTGCTGCGCCCGGCCCGGCTCGTGTCGATCCGCCGGCCCGCCCGCATCCCCCGGCGGCCCCTGCACCAGTGCCCGCACAAGCAGCCGTAAACGCGTTGCCGGCGCCGCGGGCTCCGGCGACGATGACCGGCATGCCGGTGCCGGATCTGATCGTCGAGGCGTGCGGCGCGGACGACGAGCGCCGCTGGGAGATCGTCTGGCACCTGCACCGCCACGGGGGCCGCGAGGCTCTCGACGCGGCCGCGCCGCTGCTGAGCGACCCCGACCCGGACCGTCGTGTGCTGGCCGCGGACATCCTCTCCCAGCTCGCCCTCTCCCAGCAGCTCTCCGGCGACACGCTGCACGAGCCGGTGCTGCGGCTCCTGCTGGACGCCATGACGCGGGAGCAGGACCCCGCGGTGCTGCACGCCATCGCCGTCGCGTTCGGGCACCGCAAGGATCCCCGCGGCATCGAGCCGCTGCGCCGGCACATCGCGCACGCCGACCCCGAGGTGCGCTACGGGGTCGTGTTCGGCATGCTGGGCCTGCCCGACCGGGCCGCCCTGGACGTGCTGATCGTCCTGTCGGCCGACCCGGACGACAAGGTCCGCGACTGGGCGACGTTCGGCCTGGCCCAGCAGAGCGCCGCGGACTTCCCCGCGCTGCGTGCGGCCCTGCTCGCCCGCATCGACGACCCGGACCCTGAGACCCGCGCCGAGGCCATCCACGGCCTGGCGGTCCGCGGCGACCCGCGAGCCATCGGGCCGCTGCTGGAGATGCTCGACTCGCCCGTGGACCAGGACGTGGCGTACAACGTGCACGAGGCGCTGTACGCGATCGCGGCGGCGACCGGCGATCCCCGGCTCCGCGCGCACGTCGCCGCGCACCGGGACAGCTGGCTGGCGGACGTCCCGGGTGAGCCGCTGCCCGAGGACCTGCGGGCCGCGCTCGCCCGCTACCGGGAGTAGGTGCCGGCCGCCCCGCGGCTCGGGTCGGTCTGCGGATCGGCCGGTCAGTCTCCGGAGCAGCCGAAGAAGAAGATCTGATCGGGTTCGCCGTCGGCGTGGATGATCAGGTGCCGGCCGACGCCACGGTTGGTGAGGAGCGGGTCGAGGGCCTCCAACGGGTCGGGCTCCAGGCGGGCCAGGTCGTCCGCGGTCGGGCGGGTCGTGCCGAGCATCCGCTCGCATTCGGCGTCGGTCACCTCGAACGTCCTGCCGAACGCCTTGCGTTCCGCGGGATCGCCGGTGCCCACCTCGAAGATGTCCAGGATCGAATGGGTCATGCTCTCGCGGACCGCCTCGTCGGCCCACAGCTCGTCCTCCGTCAACGGCTTCGGGCGGTCCCGGCTGTCCGGCCAGTAGTAGTCGCCGGCCGCGAGGACGTCGGCACGGAGCCGTGCGAGCGTTTCGGCTGCACTGCCGTGGAACGGGACCAGGTAGTCCCACCCTGACGCACCCATACGAACCTCCGACCCGTGAACGTTGCGCAGATCGTGCCACGGACCCGGGCGGCCGGGATGCCCGGTCTGGGCGAATGCGGACGGCTCAGGCGAGCGCGTCGAGGTGATCGGCGACGGGGCCGAAGGTGAGGACGCCGGATTGCGCACCGGCGTGTTCGGCGGCGGCCGGGAGCAGCGCGGTGTGCAGGGCGCGCATCGTGGGGCGGTCGTCCAGGGCCACTGCGGCGCGGGCAGCCAGGCACAGGCGGGCCTCGAGCAGGGCGTCGTGCGGTGACGCGGGGAGGCAGCGCAGCGCGGTCAGCGCCTCGGCCGGGCGGTCGGCGCGCAGCAGCAGGAGCGGGCGGACCCACGGCTCGTAGGGTCCCCAGCCGCCGTCGGAGCCTCGGCCGCTGTCGGGGCCTGGGCCGCTGTCGGGGCCTGGGCCGCTGTCGGAGCCTCGGCCGCCGTCGGAGCCTCGGCCGCCGTCGGAGCCTCGGCCGCTGTCGGGGCCTGGGCCGCTGTCGGGGCCTCGGCCGTCGTCGGGGTAGATGTCGAGGCTGAGCAGGGACAGGTTCAGCAGGCCCGCTTCCATGCCGGGCATGGAGGCGCGCGACAGTGCGGCATGCGCGGTGCGGTACGCGGCCTCCGACGGCTGCCGCAGCGCCGCGTACAGCGACGTGAACACGCCCACGAGCGGCAGGTCGTACCGGGCGGCGAGGGCGTCGGCGGTGGCCGCGTGCGTGCCCGCGAGGGGCAGGTCGCCGAGGGCGGCGGCGGACTGCAGCCGGATCAGGTGGCCGAGGACCTCGAACGTCACCAGGTCGTGGCGGGCGGCCAGGTCGGTGAGCTCGGCGCCGATGGCGGCGCGGGCGGGGGCCAGGCCGGGGCGGTGGAAGGTGTGGATGTAGCGGGCGTTCAGGGCGACGGCCAGCCGCAGCGGGTCCCCCGTGGCGCGGGCGATGCGCTCCGCCGCGATCGCCGCCAGCAGGCCACGGTGGCCGGTGATGCCGCGCAGCTCCAGGGCGAGGGTGCTCAGCAGGCGCCCCCGGTGGGCCTCGTCGAGCGGGGTACGCAGGGCCCGGGTCGCGGCGGTAACAAGAAGCCGGGACAGGTGTTCGTCGTCGTTGCGGGGCCAGATCGCGGGAACGTCGAAGCCGGTGAGGGCGGCCGGGTCCGGGGCGACGGCGGCACGCAGGCGGCGGGCCTCGGACATGTCACCGGTGATGGCGAGGGCACGGGACAGGCCCATCAGCGCCGCCGGATCAGTGCCCGCCTGGCGCCAGAACCGGGCTGCCTCGTGCGGGTCGCCGCGGTGTTCGGCGCGGAGGGCGGCGTCGCGGGCGTACCGGGCGGCAGCGGCGGCGTGCGCAGGGCCGGCGTGGCCGAAATGGTGGGCGAGGGACTCGACGTCCGAGGGGTGGATGCGGGCGAGGGCGAGCCCGACGTCGGCGTGCCAGGCCCGGCGGCGCAGGGCGGACAGGTCGCCGTAGATGGTGTCGCGGATCAGGACGTGGGTGAAGCGCAGCCCGCCGTCGGTGAGGAAACCGGCGTCGACGGCCGGGTCAAGGGCGGCCGGGTCGGCGACGAGGACGGCGAGGACGTCGGGGTCGACGTCCCGGCCGACGACGGCGGCGAGCCGCAGGGCGCTCTGCGCGGCGGGCGGCAGCTGGGCGAGGCGGTGACGCAGCACGTCGCGGACCCCGGCCGGCACGGTCTCCAGGGCAGCGTCGCCCTCGTCCTTGACGAGGCGGGCCAGCTCCCGGACGAAGAACGGGTTGCCGCCGGTGCGCCGGTGCACCGCCGCCGTGTCCAGGTCACGGCCGGCGACGGCGCGGGCGAGCGTCGCGGTCGCGGACCCGGACAGGCCGCCGAGGAGGATCCGCAGCGGTTCGGCGCGGGCGAAGCGGGCGAGAGCGGCAGTCAGCGCCGGACCGATCTCGGTGGCGCGGAAGGTACCGGCGAGCAGGACCGGTCCTGTGGCCGGGTCGCGCTCGGCGAACAGGTCGGCGAGCAGGTCGAGGGTGCCCTCGTCGGCGCGGTGCAGGTCGTCGGCGATGAGCAGCACGGGGTTGGCCCGAGCAGCCGCGCTCAACGCCTCGACGGTGGCGCGGCGCCGGCGGAACCGGACGGTGGCGGGGTCGGTGACGACGATGCCGGCGGCGGGCTGCGGAGCGTCGGAGTGGACGGCCGGGGCGCTGCCGGCGGCGGGCTGCAGGACGGCTGGGGCGCTGCCGGCGGCGGGCTGCGGAACGCCGAGGTGGACACCCGGGGCGCCGCCGGCGGCCGGTTGCAGGACGGCAGAGGTGCTACTGGCGGCCGGTTGCAGGACGTCGGGGTGGACGGCCTGGGCGCCGTCGTGTTCGGGGGCGTGGCCCCATGACGTCGTCCAGCCGTCGGCGGCGAGGTCGCGGGCGAGGGCCGAGACGAGCGCGGTCTTGCCGGCGCCGGGTTCGCCCGACACGAGCGCGAGGACGGGCCGGCCCGAGGAGACGGCGCTTGCCGCGGCCCGCCGGAGCCGGTCCAGCTCGACGTCCCGCCCCACCAGGTCGGGCGCCCGAGCCGCCGACCAGGACGGGGCCGGTCGCGCGACGGGGCCGTCCAGCAGCGGCGACTGGGCGAGGATGTCGGTCTCCAGGGCGCGCAGACCCGGCCCGGGGTCGATGCCGAGCTCGTCTACGAGCACCGTCCGGGCCCGGCGCAGCGCGGCGAGGGCGTCGCCCTGGCGGCCGGACCGGTACAGGGCGAGCGCCAGGGACTGCCAGGCGGTCTCTCGCAGCGGGTGCGCGGTGGTGTGCGCCTGCAGCTCCGTCGCCGCGTCCGCGGGCCGGCCGAGGGCGAGCAGCGCCGCCGCGTGCCGTTCGACGGCGAGGGCGCGCAGCTCGTCGAGGCGGTCGATCTCGGCACGGGCCCACGGCGAGGTCTCAAACTCGGCGTAGGCCGGCCCCCGCCACCAGCCGAGCGCCTCGTCGAGCACGCGCAGCGCGTCCGCCGGGGCGAGGTCGCGGGCCGCGTCGACGGCGGCCTCGAACCGCCAGGCGTCGACGTCGCCGGCCCGCAGCGCATATCCGGGTGGCTCCGTCACCAGCAGCGTCGCCGGCCGGCGGGAGGCCCGGTCCGGTTCGATCGCGCGCCGCAGGTCGGCGACGAACGTGCGGATCGCCGCGACCGCCCCGGCCGGCGGGTGCTCCGGCCACAGGTCGTCGACGAGGACACCGACGGGGACGACCCGGCCGCGCGCGACGACGAGCCGGGCGAGGACGGCCCGCTGCCGGGCGCCCTGCAGCGCGACCGGTCCGGCACCGGTCGCGGCCTCCACCGGACCGAGCACGCCGAACCTGGTCACCAAAGCAATCTACTGCTCATCGAACACTCATCGGCGTCGCGCAGCCTGGGCCGCATGAGGATCAACGGCTTCGACTACCAGCAGGTCCCGGTCGCCGACGGGGTGACGCTCAACACCGCCGTCGGCGGCTCCGGCCCGCCGGTCGTGCTCCTGCACGGTTTCCCCCAGACGCACCTGATGTGGCGGCACGTGGCCGCGGACCTGGCCGCCGACCACACCGTCATCTGCCCCGACCTGCGCGGCTACGGCGCCAGCAGCAAGCCGGCCGGCACCGACGCGTACGCGAAGCGGGTCATGGCCGCCGACGTCGTCGCGCTCGCCAGCGCCCTGGGCCACGACCGGTTCGCGCTCGCCGGGCACGACCGGGGCGCCCTGGTGGCCTTCCGCGCCGGCCTCGACCACCCGGCCGCGGTGACCCACCTCGCGTCCCTCGACGTGCTGCCGACACTGGACATGTGGGACGTCATGCGCGGCACCACCGCCGCGATCGGGTTCCACCTGTACCTGATGGCCCAGCCGCCAGGCCTGCCGGAGACGATGATCGGCGCGAGCCCGGACGCGTTCTTCGGCTACTTCCTCGACCTGTGGGCCCGCGACCCGGCCGCGATCCCGGGTGCGGTGCGGGAGGCGTACCTCGCCGCCTGCCGCGACGCGGTCCCGTCGATCGTCGCGGACTACCGGGCCTCGGCCGGCGTCGACGTCGACCACGACCGGGCCGACCGGGCGGCTGGCGCGACGCTGCGGATGCCAGTGAGCGTGCTGCAGCAGGACTGGGGCGCCGCGCTCGGGTTCGACGCGGCGGCGCTGTGGCGGGACTGGGCCCCCGACCTGGAGCACACGACCGTGACCTGCGGGCACTTCATGGCCGAGGAGGCGCCAACAGAGGTGGTACGGGCAATCCGCGCGCTGCTCACCCGCTGACGCGACCGACGACCCTGCGCCCCGCGCGCTGCTCGTCCGCTGACGCGACCGGCGACACCGTGCCCCGCGACGCTCCGCGCCCGCCGACCCGACCGGCCACCCCGCGCCCGCGCGTTGCCCGCCCGCTGGCCCGACCGGCTCCCCCGAGTTGCCCGCCCGCTGACGCGTCCGGCCACCCCGCAGCTCACGGGGTGGCCGGTCGTAGGTCAATGTCGGTCGTGCGGTTCTCACGCTTGCAGCCCCGGACCCGCACCGGCGTTCCGCTCATCGATACGGTAGCCCCTGCCACCTAATTTTCCGACGAGGCCGTCACCGACTGTAGTGCCAGCCGGTGACGGCCCAGGAAATTCAGTGTGACGGTGCCGGCTCCAAGGGGTCGACCCGGTGCCGTCCCTCGCCGTCCTCGTCGACGAACGGCGCCGCCGGCTCGGTGACGGCGGAGTGCCGGCCCTCCCGCTTGAGGCGGCGGCGCTCCTTCACGCCCTCGATCATCGTGTACAGCGTGGGCACCAGGACCAGGGTCAGCAGGGTCGAGCTGACCAGGCCGCCGATGACGACGATCGCCAGGGGCTGGGAGATGAAGCCGCCCTCGCCGGTGAGGCCGATCGCCATCGGCGCCAGGGCGCAGATCGTGGCGACGGCCGTCATCAGGATCGGGCGCAGCCGGTGCCGGCCGCCCTCGATGACCGCTTGGCGGACGGGCATGCCGCCCTCGCGGTACTGGTTGATGAGGTCCATCAGCACGATCGCGTTGGTGACAACGATGCCGATGAGCATGAGCACGCCGATCATCGCCGGCAGGCCCAGCGGGGTGTTCGTCGCGAGCAGGAGCAGGATCGCACCGGTCGCGGCGAACGGGATCGACACCAGCAGGATGAACGGCTGGGCGATGCTGCGGAACGTCGCCACCATGATGATGAAGACGATCGCGATGGCGGCGAGCATGGCCAGGCCGAGCTGCGCGAACGCCTCCTGCTGGTCCTGGGTGACGCCGCCGAGGGTGATGGTCGCGCCGGCCGGCGGAGTCAGCTTGTCCAGCTTCTTCTGCAGGTCAGCGGAGACCGTGCCCAGGTCGGAGCCGGTGGCCCGGCCGGTGACCGAGGCGCTGCGGTTGCCGTCGATGCGGGTGATGGCGACCGGGCCGGCGCCTTCCTTGACGTCGGCGACCTGGTCGAGCCGCACGAACGGCGTCGTCGCGCTCTGCACCGGGATCGGCAGGGCCTTCAACGCTTCCAGGGTCGCCGGGGCCGGGCCGGAGCGCAGGATCAGGTCGCGCTGCTGGCCGTCGACGGTGAGCTGGGCGAGGTTCTGCCCGCGGTAGGCGGCGCTGACGATGCCGCCGACCGCCGCGTCGGACAGCCCGTACTTCGCGGCGACGTCACGCTTGACCTTCACGTCGACCCGCGGGTTGCTGGCCGCGAGGTTGCTCTCGACGTCGGCGATCCCGGGGGTGCCGGCCATCGCCTCCTGCGCCAGCTTGGCCGCCGTGGCCAGGTCGTCGGTGTTGTTGGCCTTGACGACGACCTCGAGCTGGTCGGTGGAGCCGCCGCCCCCGCCGCCGGCGGTGATCTTCACGGTGCCGAAGGCGGCCTGGTCGGTGACCTGCTTGCGCAGTTCCTCGATCACCGTGTCGACGTTGGCGTCCTCCTTCGCGGTGACCGAGAAGTTGGACGTGTTGCCCGACTGGGCGCCGGCGAAGCCGAAGCCGGCCGAGGCGCCGACGGTCACCTGGTAGGACGCGATGTCGCTGCGGGCGCCGAGGAGGTCCTCGACCTTCTTCGCGGCGGCGTCGGTGACGGCGAGGCTGGAGCCGACCGGCAGCTCCTGCGAGATGGAGAACTCGGTCTGGCCGCTCTGGTCGATGAAGTTGGTCTTGAGCAGGCCGGCCAGGCCGATCGTCACGAAGAACACGAGGATGCTGAGGCCGACGGTGATCCAGCGGGTGGTGCGGCTGCGGGTGACCCAGCTGATGACCGGCACATAGGTCCGCTGGAGGCGGCTGCGCTCCTCCTTGTCCAGGGCCTTGGCGAGGATCGCCTCGCGCTCCAGGGCGCCGACCTGCTTCGGCGGGCGCAGGAACCAGTACGCGAGGACCGGCACGACGGTGAGCGACACCAGCAGCGACGCGATCAGTGCCACGGTGATGGTGATCGCGAACGGGCGGAACAGCTGCCCGGCAAAGCCGCCGACGAGGCCGATCGGGAGGAACACCGCGACCGTGGTCAGCGTGGAGGCGACGACGGCGCTGGTGACCTCGCGGACGCCGGTGAGGATCGCATGGCGTTTCTCTTCGCCGTACTCCAGATGTCGTTTGATGTTTTCGAGCACGACGATGGAGTCGTCGACGACCCGGCCGACGGCGATGGTGAGCGCGCCGAGGGTGAGCAGGTTCAGCGAGTAGTCGCCGACCCACAGGCCGATCAGGGCGACGACCACCGACAGCGGGATCGACACCGCGGTGACGATCGTGGAGCGCAGCGACGTCAGGAAGATGAGGATCACCAGGACGGCGAAGAGCAGGCCGAGGGCGCCCTCGGTGCTGAGGCCCTTGATGGACTTCTCCACGAACGGCGCCTGGTCGAAGACCGAGGTGATCGCCGCGTCTCCGCCGAGTTCCTTCTTGAGGTCGTCGAGCTTGTCCTGCACCGCGTGGCTGATCTTCACCGCGTTGCCGTCGGGTGACGCGGTGACCGAGATGCCGAGGCTGGGCTTGCCGTTGGTGCGGGTGATCGACGTCGTGTCGGCGGTCTTGAGCTCGACCTTCGCGACGTCGCCGAGCTTCGTGGTCGGCGTGACGTTGAGCGCCTTGAGGTCTGCGAGGGTGGCGAGGGTACCGCCGACCTGCACCGCGAGGGAACGGTCGCCCTCGGTCAGGGTGCCGGCGGGGAACGACACGCCGTTGGACTTCAGCGCGGCGGTTACCGTCTGCGCGTTGACCCCGGCCGGGAAGGCCTTCGCCGGGTCGAGCGTGATCTCGACGTTCTGGGTCGCGGCGCCGGTGACCTCGACGGCGCGGACGCCCTCGATCCCCTGCAGCGCGGGCACGACGATGGCGTCGAGCTGCTGTGCGAACGCGACCTGGTCGCCGGACTTGCTGGCGGCGAGCACCACGGCCGGCAGGTCGTCGGTCGAGCCGGCGATGACCTGCGGCTCGACGGTCGACGGCAGCGTCGACTTGATCCGGTTGATCGCGGTCTGGATCTTGTTGGTGATGTCGTCGATGGACGAGCCGAACTCGAACGACACCTGAACGGTCGCGACACCCTCACGCGTGGTGGAGGTGATGTCGGTGAGACCGGGCACGCCCTGCAGGGCGTTCTCGATCGGCGTGGTGACCTGCTCCTCGACGATGTCCGGTGACACGCCCGGGTAGGGCGCCAGCACGAACGCGGCGGGGAAGTCGATCGACGGGATGAGCTGTTGCTTCAGTGACGGGATGGCAATGGCGCCGAAGCCCAGGACGACGATCGCGATGATCGCGACCAGCCCCCGGTTCGCCAAACTGAGCCGGGCGAGGAACGACATGTCTGGAGTCTTCTTCCGATCGGCTAAGACAGACGTTAGTTCGTGTGATGCTAACCGTTCGCCTCGCGCAAAGTTTTTCGAGGGGGTAAAACATTCCTGTGACGATTCACAGGGAAGCGCTGCTGCTGCGCGTGATGACGGCCGAGCAGCGTCTGCGCACCCTGTTCGCCTACGACCGCACCAACCGGATTTTCTCAGTAAACCTCACGATGCAGCAGCTCAAGGTGCTTATTCTGCTCAGCCGGCACGACGGGATCCCCTCCCAAGAGCTGACTCGCCACCTCGGCGTGACGTTGGCCACGCTGTCCGGCATCGTGGACCGGCTCGTCGCGCACGGCTATGTGACCCGCACGGAGGACACCCACGACCGCCGCGTCCGCCGGATCCACCTGTCGTCCACCGGCCGTGAAGTACTGACCGAGATCATGGACAGCGGCAACCGGGCGCAGCAGCGGCTGCTGGACCGCCTCGACGACGACACCCTGCTCATGCTGGAGACGGTGCTGGACCGGCTGCTCGACGCGGCCCGCGCCGACGCTCTCGAGCAGGGCATCGTAATCCCGGATGACGAGGCCACTAGTCTGGAGGTGTGACGGTTCGCGTGCGTTTCGCCCCCTCCCCGACCGGGATGTTCCATGTCGGCGGTGCCCGTTCGGCCCTGCAGAACTGGATCTACGCCAAGCAGCAGGGCGGGGTGTTCGTGCTGCGGATCGAGGACACCGACGCCGCCCGCAACCGTCCGGAATGGACCGAGGGCATCATCAACGCCCTCTCGTGGATCGGCATCGCCCCGCAGACCTATGAGGGTCCCTACTTCCAGTCGACCTACGCGGAGGCGCACAGCGCGGCCGCGCACGAGCTCTACGTCGCCGGCAAGGCGTATTACTGCGACTGCACCCGGGAGCAGATCCAGGAGCGCTCAGGCGCCCAGTTCCGCGGCTACGACGGCTTCTGCCGCGACCGCCTGCTCGGCCCCGGCGAGGGCCGCGCGCTGCGGTTCCGCGCGCCCGACGAGGGCTCGACCGTCGTGGTCGACCTGGTCCGCGGCGAGCCGACGTTCGACAACAAGCTCATCGAGGACTTCGTCATCGCCCGCGCCGACGGCTCCGCGGTGTTCCTGCTCGCCAACGTCGTGGACGACATGACGATGGGCATCACCCACGTCATCCGCGCCGAGGAGCACCTGCCCAACACGCCCAAGCAGCAGCTGCTGTGGGTGGCGCTGGGCCGCACCCCACCGGTGTGGGCGCACGTGCCCGTCGTGGTCAACGAGAAGCGCCAGAAGCTGTCGAAGCGCCGCGACAAGGTCGCCCTGGAGCAGTTCCGCGACGAGGGTTACCTCGCCGACGCGATGCGCAATTACCTGATGCTGCTCGGTTGGGCCCCGGCCAACGACCGCGAGATCGTGCCGTGGTCGGTCATCGAGGACGAGTTCCGGCTCGAGGACGTCAACCCGTCGCCGGCGTTCTTCGACGAGAAGAAGCTCCGCGCGTTCAACGGGGAGTACATCCGTGCGCTGTCGCCGGACGAGTTCGCCGAGGCGTGCCGGCCGTGGCTGACCGGCACCCCGGTCGCGCCCGGCGGGACCCCCGTCGCCGCTCCCCCGTGGGACGCGGCCGACTACGACCCGAAGGTGTTCGACGCCCTCGCCCCGCACGCGCAGACCCGCATCGCCCTGCTCGCCGAGATCGTGCCGAACGTCGACTTCGTGTTCCTCGCCGAGCCGATCGTCGACGAGGCCGCCTGGGCGAAGGCGATGAAGGACGGCGCCGGCGACCTGCTCGGCGCGGCAATCGCCGCGTTCGAGACGGCGGCGTGGGACGCGGAGTCGCTGAAGTCGACCCTGGAGGCCGTCGGCGCCGAGCGGGGCCTGAAGCTCGGCAAGGCGCAGGCCCCGATCCGGGTGGCGGTCACCGGCCGGTCGGTGGGGCTGCCGCTGTTCGAGTCCCTGGAGGTCCTCGGCCGCGACCGCACCCTCACCCGCCTGCGTGCAGCCTTGCAGAAGCTCTGAGCGATCAGCGTTCGTCGTCCCACGCCATCGAGGTGATCCGCCACCCCGATGGCGTGCGGACGAACTGCGTGGAGATCCGCCCGGCGGCCGAGAACGCCACCCCGCCCTGGACACCCCGCTTGTCGTAGACCGACCAGCGCTGCGCGACGTTGCCGAACGCGGAGGTCTCCCCGGACCGCTCCGACTCGTGAAACTCCGTCAGCGCCCCGGACTCGACCAGCGCCAGCCGCGGGGTGATGAACTCCCGTACGGTCGACACCTCGGGCACCCCGACCGCCTTGACCAGGAAACCTCCGGGGACGAACAGGCCGTGGACCGCCTCGTAGTCGGGGCGCCCGCCGGGCTCGAACGACACGGCCCGGAAGAAGTCGTGCAGCAGCGTCTCCATGTCCACGTGTGTAACACGGACCGGTGCGGGTAGCGGTTCGCCTCGTGAGAAGCCTGGTCCTCGTCGCCGTGCTCGCCGGTGCCCTGCTGGTGCCGGCGCCGGCGCACGCCGAGACGGCACCGCCACACACCGGCATCCAGGTGCGCGACGGCCGGCTGGTCGAGGCGACCGGCAGCGACCTCGTGCTGCGCGGCGTCAATCACGACTTCATGTGGTACCCGGACCGCAACGGCTCGTTCGCCGGGATCAAGGCGGCGGGCGCCAACGCGGTCCGTGTCCCGTTCGGCATCGGCCACCAGTGGCGCAAGAGCGGCGTCGACGACGTCGCCAAGGTCGTCGGCCTGTGCAAGGCCAACCGGCTGGTCTGCATCCTCGACGCGCACGACACCACCGGCTTCGGCCAGGACAAGAAGGCCGCGACGATCGCGCAGGCCGTCCAGTTCTGGCTCGGTGTCCGCGACGCCCTCATCGGCGCCGAGGACCACATCATCGTCAACATCGCCAACGAGCCGTTCGGCAACGGCACGACGATGCCGTGGGTACAGCAGACCTCCGACGCGATCCGCGCGCTGCGGGCCGCCGGCTTCCGGCACACGCTGATGGTCGACGCGCCCGGCTGGGGGCAGGACGAGTCGTTCGTGATGCGCGACAACGCCGAGAAGGTCCGTGACGCCGACCCGACCGGCAACACGCTCTTCGACATCCACATGTACGGCGAGTTCGACACCGCCGCGAAGGTCAACTCGTACCTGAGCTCGTTCACCGACCGCCGCCTGCCGATCCTCATCGGCGAGTTCTCCGGCGAGCACCAGTGGGGCGACCCTGACGAGGACGCGATCATGGCGTACGCCGAGGCCCGCGAGCTCGGCTACTTCGGCTGGTCGTGGAGCGGCAACGACAAGCAGTTCAGCTACCTCGACCTGGTCGACGACTTCGACGCGGGCCGGCTCACCGCCTGGGGCCGCCGGTTCATCTCCGGCCCGAACGGCCTGACCACCGACACCCGCGAGGCCACGATCTTCCGATCCGGCACCGCACCGGCCCCGGCCCGCGCGCCGCAGCAGGTGCGGGTGCGCGACGTCACCAGCTCGACGATCACCATCGACTGGAAGCCCCGGCGCAACTCCGTCTACCAGGTCGTCGCCGTCGACGGCGCGGTGGAGACCCCGGTCGCGACCACGAACCGGCCCACGGTCACGGTCTCCCGGCTGCGCGGCTCCACGGACTACTCCTTCGCCGTCTACTCCCGGGACCTGCTCGGCACCCGCTCACCGCGCTCGACCCTGGTCGCCGCGGTCACTCCACCGGCCCGGCCCGGCTAGGCAGCACCGCGGCGGCCAGGAACCCGGCGACGGCAAGCCACAGCACCGCCAGGACGCCCAGCTGCAGCGCCACGTTGTGCCAGGCGCCGGCCGTGCCGTCGGACATGCCGAGCGGCCGCGGTCCGCTGACCCACCCGTCGACCGGCCCCGCCGGGCGCGTGTCCTGATACGCGCTGACCCGTTCGACTTCGAACGACCCGTCGTCGGCGCGGAACGTGCCCTCACACTCGAAGCCGTACTCCATGGCGGTGCAGTCGCTGACGGTGAGGGTGCCGTGCACGCCGCGACCCTCACTCGCCCGGTAGGCGTCCGACAGCGCCCGCGACCCGTCGTAGGCGAACGCGAGGAGCCCGACGAGCACGGCGAGGGCGACCCCGCGCGTCCAGCCGGACCAGTCGCGGGGCCGCCATGCCGGCGGTGGCCCGCCGCGCAGGATGCTCAGCGCCCACCCCGCGACGACGACCCCGACGAGGATCCCGGCGGCGGCGTGCCCCTGCTGGATGAGGATGCGGTCGTCGTCGCCGTAGCGGCCCTTGAGCTCCTGCGCCGTGACGAACGCGTAGACCCCGTAGCCCAGGCACGCGACCGCGGCGAGCCCCACCCACCCGGCCGCCTTCAGCACGCGTCGGTGCCGGGGTCCGCGAGGGGCAGCAGGGTGCGGCTCCGGCCCGGGCGCGGGTACTCGACCGCGGCGGCGGCGAGGCGGGTGGCGTGGTCGCGCTGCTTCTGCCAGTGCCCGTACAGCGCGCCCTGCTGCGCCAGGCGGGACACGGCGCGGATCGTCTCCGGGTCGACGTCGCCGGGCGGCGCATCCCGCCAGGGCGTGCCCGGCAGCGGCATGAACACGTGCGAGTGGATCCGGGCGCCGAGTCCCGCGAGCTCCTGGGCGAGCCGCAGCGACGCCGCCGCGTCCGCCGGGTCCTCCCCCGGCATCCCGAAGATCATGTCGACGTTGATCCGGAACCCCTCGGCGATGCCGATCCGCACCGCCCGCCGCACCGACTCGACGTCGTGCCCACGTTTCGCGGCCGCCAGGACCCGCTCCGAACCGGACTGCGCCCCGACGATGAGGTTGTCGTTCGCGCAGTACCGCTTGACGAGACGCAGCGCCTCGACGGTCATGTGCTCGGGCCGGATCTCACTCGGGAACGACCCGAAGAACACCCGCCCGTCCGGCCCGATCCCCTCCTTGCAACTGGCCAGGAGCTCCTCGACCGCGTCAAGGTCCGGCTCCTCACCGTCGGTCCCGTAGGACAGCGACGTCGGCGTGATGAACCGCACGTCCCGCTTGCCGAGCTCCCGCATCCGGTCGACGTGCCACCGCACGTTCGCCACGCTGCGGTGGCGGAACTTCGCGGAGAACATGAACGGCGTCTGGCAGAAGCGGCACGCGTACACGCAGCCGCGGGTGATCTCGATCGGGTTCATCCGCTTGTACGTCAGCGGGAACGCCCGGTAGGTGCCGAGCGGCTCCTTGTGCGCTTTGCCGGTCCGCACGAGCCGGCCGGTGCCGTCGCGGTACACGAGGCCGGTGATGCCCGCCGGGTCGCCGCCGCTGTCGACGAGGTCGAGGAACGTGCGCTCGCCCTCCCCCACCGCGGCGATGTCCCAGCCGGCGTCGAGGGTCTGCACCGGCTCCGCCGTCGCGTGCACCCCACCGGCGAGGTGCGTCGCCCCGGGCGCCGCAGCCTTGATGGTCGCCAGCTCCTCGGCGAGGGCGGCGGCATCCGGCGAGTAGAACGACCACAGGACGAGCTTGCGCCCTCCGCCGGCGTTGATCGCCTCGATCGTCGCCTGCGCCGACTCGGCCGACACCACCTCGTACCGGGTGTCCGTGACGTGCTCCTCCAGGGCCGCGAGCAGCGTGTGGAAGCCGTACGTCACCGCCTTGCGGTACCGCAGGATCAGAACGAGGTCACTCACCCGGCCGATTCTAGGGACGCCTCCGTGCGCAGTTCGTGGGCGCCGTCCTCTCGGGTCACCTCGTAGTACAGGCGGCCCGGGATCGCGGTCAGGTAGCGCAGGCCGTGCGGGGCGTGCGGGGAGCCGCACGGGTCGGCGGCCGATGCCGTCAGCGGTGAGAACAGGCCGTCTGGCTGCAGGGTGGCGGTGGCGGTGCCGGTGCGCTCCTCCCAGTTCTCCTCGGCGGTGGCGCGGCCGTCGTACGTGGCGGTCAGCAGCCCGTCGCGGACGGTCACGGCGCTGAGCCGGACGCCGCGGGCGTCCCAGGTGCCGGGGCGCGGGGCGAGTGCGACGCCGTGCCACGTCCAGTCGATGCCGTCGGGGCTGGTGGCGTACCAGGTGGACATGCGGTCGGCGTGCTCGGCGGTCTCCAAGGGGTGCACGGAGGCCCACAGGTGCCAGCGCCGGCCGTCGAAGTGCAGGACCGGGTCCTTGACGCCGACCTCGTCGGAGCCGGGCAGGACCGTGAGCGCGGGGGCCTCCCCGAGCTTCTCCGGCTCGTCGGCCTCGAGCAGGTCGACCCGCCAGTGTTTGGTACCGGGGGTGGCGACGCTGACGTACAGCCGCCACCGTCCCTCCGGGGTGACGACGAGCGCCGGGCGCTCCAGGGAGGCGCCGCCGAAGCGTTCCTTGGAGACCTCGGAGATCGTGGTGAAGTGCACGCCGTCGGCCGAGCGGGCGATCACGTTGGCGTAGCCACGGCCGGAGCCGATGGGCCTGCGCAGCCTGTACGCGAGGAACACCGACGACTCGTGCACGATCGCGCTCGGTCCACCGGCCCAGTTGCCCGGGCCGCCTGAAGGGGGCGCCACGACAATTTCGGATCCGGTCCGGCGGGGCAGCTGTGGCACGTGCGGATCTCCAAACTCTCAGTGGTAGTTGCTGGCGTGATCGAGGCTCAGCCAGTCGGCGTACGACTCGCCGGAGACCTCCTGCAGCAGTTCGATCTCCTCAACGAACCGGGGCAGCAGCGCGGCCCGCTGCTCGGGGGTGACCTTCGGGCGGCGCCCGTGCTGGCGGTGCAGCAGCGTCAGCAGCGGCCCGCTGAACGCGTGCCGCACCGGCACCGGGAAGTGATGCCCGATCTTCCCACCGTTGCGCAGCAGGAACCGCACACCCGCGTTGAACCGCGTGTCGGCGACGTAGCGGCGCACGTTCTCCGGCGGGATCTCACCGACGTGCCCGGTGGCGACGCCGAGAAACTCGCAGACCCGGTCGACGGTCCCGCCGGGGTCGTCGCGCAGGTCTTTGTACCGCAGCAGCAGCACCTGCTCGCGCGGGAAGTACTTGAGCAGGTGGCGCAGCTGGCTGCCGTACCGGCCGAGGGCGGTGTAGTGCCAGAAGTCCGCCCAGCCGGCGGCGGTGCGGGCCGGCTCCAGGGCGACGGCCTTCTCGAAGTCTGCCTCCGACTCCAGGCCGGCGCCCCACAGGTGCGACCAGTTCGAGTGCGCCCGGTCGACCGGGTCACGGAGCAGCAGGATGATCTTCGCCTTGGGGATCAGACGCTGGATGCGTTTGTGCGATTCGAGGTCGTACAGGTAGAACGGCGTCGCCTCGCCCCGCAGTGCGCCCGCGGGTGCCGGGTCGAACAGCGCCTCGTACTCCTCCCGCCGCCACACGTGCTCCTGGTAGGTCTGCCGGTCGCCCGGCCCGCCGCTGGTGGGCGGCGGCCCGTCGGAGAGGAAGAACTTGGGTTCCTTGACGTCGGGCAGGAAGAGCTGCGGGTGTCGTACCAGCGCTGCGTGCAACGCCGACGTGCCCGCCTTCGGCACCCCGGCGACCAGGAAGTCCGGCAACGCCATCACAGTCCCCTTTACCCATCGGGTCAGTAGGAATGCAGCCTAACCGCCACCGGCGAGGGACGACAACGGAGCGTACCGATGTCATGCTGCTGCCATGAGCGTGGTCTCCGTGATCAACTACAAGGGCGGGGTCGGCAAGACCACACTCACCGCGAACATCGGCGCCGAGCTCGCCGCCCGGGGCCGCAAGGTGCTCCTCGTCGATCTCGACCCGCAGGCGAGCCTCACGTTCTCCTTCTACCGACCCGCCGAGTTCGAGTCCCGGCCCACCGTCCTGCCGTGGTTCGAGGGGTACCTGGCCACCCGCGTCGCCGAGCCGCTGCACAAGTACGTGGTGAGCCCGCGCGAGGTCAACGCCGTCGTGCAGCCGCTCGGCGGGCAGCTCGACCTGCTCGCCGGCGACCTCGGCCTCATCGAGGTCGACCTCAACCTGGCCGCGGCCTTGGGCGGCGCCCGCCTGCAGACCGGCAACCCCCGCTACCTGCCGGTGCACCGGCTGATCGCCGACGCCCTCACCGACCGCGCGTTCCACGGCTACGACTCGGTCCTCATCGACTGCGCACCCAACTTCAACATGGTCACCCGCACCGCGATGGTCGCCAGCGACCACGTCATGGTGCCGGCCCGCCCCGACTACCTCTCGACCCGCGGCATCGACTACCTGCGGGCCCGCATGTCCCGCCTGGTCGAGGAGTACAACGCGGTCGCACCCCGCCCGATCAACCCGGAGATCATCGGCGTCGTCTACACGATGGTGCAGTACACCGGCTCGGGCCCGCTGATCTCGCAACGCACCTCGGTCAACGAGACCTCCCGGATCGAGATCCCCGTCTTCCGCCAGACCGTCCGCGACAACAAGACCGCCGTCACCGACGCCGGCGAGCGCAGCCTGCCCGTCGTCCTCGCCCCGCCGGGCACCGCCTCGATCGAGACCCTACGATACGAGTTCCAGCAGCTGACCAGCGAGTTCCTGGCGCGCACCAGGATCTGAGGAGCGTCTTGCGATGACCGACCCCGCCGACCTCGCGCACGACGTGCTGCTCAAGGTCGCCGCGTTCGTGAAGTCCCTGCCGGCCGACCAGCTCGCCGACCTCGCCTCGGGCGAGGCCCGGCTGTCCCTGGTGCCGCGCGGCGGCCGGCCCGCCGCGGCCGCTCCCGCCCGGACGAAGCCGCTGTCCCGCCCGGTCGCCGAGATCGAGACGATGCTGGCGGAGATCGGCACGCGCGCGGCGGCGGTGCAGTACCTCAACGACGAAAGGCTGACGGTCGCACAGCTGCGGGAGCTGGCGAAGGTGCTTGGTGTGGCGCTGCCCAGCAAGTCCACAAAGGAAGCCGTCACCACCAAGATCGTGGACTCGGTGGTGGGTCGGCGCCTGGACTCCTCAGCCATCGATCGCATGGTCGCCCGCTGACCTGTTCACCCCCCAAGATCCTGTGGTCGTCTTGCGGTTGAGGTTCGCGTGGGGGTACGCCGCTTGAACTGATTCCTGGTGCAGGTCCGCGTAGGTCGGTGGTTCCGCGCAGCCTTCGGCCGCGCGATGGGGTAGCGCGGTCACCGTCCGTGCCGTAGTTGCGGTGATGCCAAGCCAGGTCCGAACTCACCCGCGCCGGCGCCGTCGGGGTCATCATTCGGTGCTACAACACCGTCGCTGGTCAAAAAACGAAAACCATCGATCATTGGTCGAACAACCCGAAGGATCTGTGGGGCTCTGACCCCTGGGATCGTTCGGGTTGTTCGTTTTTTGGAACTGGCGGCGGTGTGGCACCACCGAATGATGACCTCGACGGCGCTGGACCATGTGCGTTCGGACCTGGCTTGGGATCACCTCGACACGGCACGGACCGCAACCACGCCACCCATACGCGCGGCCGGAGGCTGCGCGGAACCACCGACCTACGAGGACCTACACCAGAAATCACTCCAAGCGGCGTACCCCCACGCGAACCTCAACCCGAAGACGACCACACGATCCTGGGGGGTCAAGGACGACGATGACGCCCCGAAGGACGACTACGGTCAGCACGCTCGTCGAGCAGCGCGGCCGTACGGTGCAGCACCTCATCCCACATCGGCACCGGCGCACCCCCGACCACCAACGCCGCCAGGTCCTCGGCGAGACGATCCAACTGCGCCATATCCAGAGTCGGATCGGCATCGGGTTCGACCACGACCCGCTGGCGGGGGATCCGGGAGGTGACATCAGAGCCGGGCTCGATCGGCAGCGGGTCGCCGGCGCAGACGATATCCAGGTAACGGATCGTGCGGGTGAGCGCGACAAACAGCAGCCGGTGCCCGCGGTCGTCCTCGGCGACGATCTCCTCCGGCTCCACGACGATGACCGCGTCGAACTCCAGGCCCTTCGCCTCCTGCGGGCTGACGAGGTTGATCGCCCCGTCGAGCTCACCCTGGTCGGCGCGGCCCCACTGCAGGTCGTTGGCGTGCAGGGCGAACTCGATCTCGGCGCGGCAGCTGGCGGGGCAGACGATGCCGACGAAGCGGCCGCCGAGGGCGTGGTCCTTCGCGATGAGGGCGGCGCGGGCGGCGCGCTCGGCGGGCTCGACGACGTGGATGCCGGGGTCCGCGGGGCCTTCGCGGACCGCTCTGGTCGGCTCGACGTCGGGGGCGGCGACAGGCAGGAGCTCGGCCGCCAGTTCGTACACCTGACGCGGGACCCGGTAGCCGTAGCGGAGGCCCACGACGACCTGCGGCAGCTGCGAGGGCAGGTGTTCGGTGACCTCGCCCCAGTGGTCGCGGGCCCAGGCGCCGGTGGACTGGGCCAGGTCGCCGACGACGGTGAGGGAGCCGGTCGAGGAGCGGCGGGCGACGGCGCGCAGCTGCATCGGGGAGAGGTCCTGGGCCTCGTCCACGACGATGTGCCGGTAGCGGCGGGACACCCCGTTGAGCAGTTCCTCGAGCTCGTCGAGCAGCGGCAGGTCGGTGTTGCTCCAGATCTGTTCGGAGAGCTTGTCGGCGCCGCGGCGGTGCAGGAGGGCGAGCTCGTCCGGGGTGAACTCGTCGCCGGCCGCGTTGAGCAGCCTGGCCTGCGAGCCCAGCAGGTTGCGCAGGAACGCGGCGGCGCTCTGCAGCGGCCAGAGGCGTTCGAGGAGGTTCTCGACCGGGCCGAGGCGTTCCGGGTCGGTGGGGCCGCCGCGGCCGCGGACCAGGTCGGCGAGCTGGGCGCGGAGGCGTTGGCGGCGTTGCGCGTAGGCGCCGCCGGCCTGCCGGGCGGAGGCGACGGCGGCGGCCACCTCGACGCCGGAGAGCGTGACGAAGGCGCCGTCGAAGAGCAGGCGTTCGGCGGGTTCGGGGGTGCCGACCCGGTTCTCCAGGGCGCGGGCGAGCAGGCGGGCCATCCGCGCCTCACCCTTGAGCCTCCGGGTCTTCGGGTCTTCCGGCCTTCCCCGCTGTACGGGCGGGCCCAGTTGGTCGATGTCGAGCTGCGCCACGTCGGCGTCGCCGAGGCTCGGCAGGACGGTGCGGATGTAGCGGGTGAAGGCCGGGTGCGGGCCGACGACGAGGACGTCCTGGGGGCGCAGGCGGTCGCGGTGGTTGTACAGCAGCCACGACACGCGGTGCAGCGCGACGGCGGTCTTGCCGGTGCCGGGGCCGCCCTCGATGACGAGCAGCTGGTCCAGGGGTGAGCGGATCAGCCGGGACTGGGCGCCCTGGATGGTGGCGACGATGTCGGTCATCGTGCCGGTGCGGCCCCGGTCGAGCTCGGCGAGCAGCGCGTCGTCGGGTGATTCGAGGGCCGCGACGGCGTCGGCGAGCTGGGCGAAGACGACGTCGTCGAAGTCGCGGATCTGGTTGCCGGTGCACTGGAAGGTGCGCTTGCGTTGCAGGCCGCGGGGGTCCTCGTGGGTCGCCTCGTAGTAGAGGGCGCCGATCGGGGTCTGCCAGTTGACGACGAGGACCTGCCGCTGGTCGTCGAGGATCGTCTCCCGGCCGATGTAGAACGTGTCCTCGATGTTGGAGGAGCCGCCCGGGTCGGCGGGGGTGCAGTCGATCCGGCCGACGGCGACCTGCTCCTCGGGCGCGGCGAGGGCCTCCTTGCGGGTGCGGCGGAACAGCGCGAGGCGGCGGCCGGCGCCGGCGTTCGCGGCGGCGTCGGGGACCTCGCCGAGCTCGGCACGGACGCGTTCGCGGTGCTTGCGGGCCAGGTCGAAGTGCTGTTGCTCAGCGGCCAGCTCAGCCGACTTGGACGTCACGGGCCGCCTCTCCGCGATCAAGCACACGCTAGGTGATCTCCAGGTTACCCGGGGACAGGGACTGTGGTCGATCCCCCGTTTCGTGGGCAAACGGGCGGGTAGCGGCGGGCCGTGCTGATCAGAGCGGCGTTCCTCGCCCTGCTGCTGTCATTGCTCGGCGCGGCGTACGTCTCGGTGGAGCCGGCCTACGGGGCGACCGGGATCAAGGCCACCGGCGGGCATCTCGTGGAGGCGAACGGGGAACGCCTGGTCCTGCGGGGGGTGAACCACGGGTACTACTTCAACAAGGGGCCCGACTCGGTGTTCGCCGACATCAAGGCGAGCGGCGCCAACTCGGTGCGGGTGGCGCTGTCCAGCGGCGCCGGGTTCCCCGCGACGAGCCCGGCGGAGGTCGCCGACGTCATCGGCCAGTGCCGGGAGAACCGGTTGATCTGCGTGCTCGACGTGCACGACACGATGGGGTACGGCACTGAGCCGGGCGCCGCGACGATCGCGCAGGCCGTCGACTACTGGCTGACGCTGCGCAAGGTCCTGCTGCGGCAGGAGTCGTACGTCATCATCAACATCGCCAACGAGCCCTCGGGGCACGCGGTGAACGTCGACTGGATCGGCAACACGAAGACGGCGATCCAGCGGCTGCGCTCCGCCGGGCTGCTGCACGCGATCATGGTCGACGCGCCGAACTGGGGTAACGACTCGTTCCACGTCATGCGCGACCACGCGGCCGAGGTGTTCGCGTCCGACCCGGAGCACAACACGGTCTTCGACGTGCACATGTACGGGCCGTTCAACACCGCCGAGAAGGTCTCCGACTACCTCGACGTGTTCGTCCGGCAGCGGCTGCCGATCGTCGTCGGGGAGTTCTCCTCGATCCACCAGTACGGCGACCCGGACGAGGACGCGATCATGGCGTACTGCCAGCGGCACGACCTCGGGTACATGGGCTGGGCCTGGAGCGGCAACAGCCCCGAGTACCACTACCTGGACATGGTCGCCGGGTTCCGGGCGGCGAAGCGGACCGACTGGGGGCGGCGGCTGATCGACGGCCCGAACGGGCTGCGGCAGACGTCGCGGGAGGCCGGGATCTACGGTGGATTCTGGTTGGCGGCCAGACGATGAAAAGCTGTGCGGGTGACGAACCAGAGCCTCGAAGCGAGCGTGCGCTCGATCGAGCGGGCGGCCGGCGCCCTCGCGACCGCGAGCGTGGCGCGGATGGACGAGACGCTGCCCTGGTTCCGGGAGCTGCCGGCCGACCAGCGGGCGTGGGTGATGCTGGTCGCGCAGGCCGGCGTGCGGTCCCTGGTCGAGTGGCTGCGCAACCGGCAGGAGGGCGGGGCGCTGCCGCCGGACAACTCCGACGAGTTCTTCGACGCCGCACCCCGGGCCCTGGCCCGCTCGATCAACCTCGGCCAGACGGTCCAGCTGATCAGGGTGACCATCGAGGTCGTCGAGGAGCAGCTGCCGCACCTGGCCGCGGCCGGCGAGGAGTCCGGGATCCGCGAGGCGGTGCTGCACTACAGCCGGGAGGTCGCCTTCGGCGCGGCCCGGGTGTACGCGCGGGCCGCGGAGACCCGGGGCGCCTGGGACGCGCGGCTGCAGGCGCTGCTGGTCGACGCGCTGCTGCGCGGCGACTCCTCCGACGTCCTGGCCAGCCGGGCGGCGGCGCTGGGCTGGGCGGACGCGCCGCCGGTCGCGGTCGCGGTCGGCCGGTCCCCCGGCGGGGAGGCCACGGCGGTGCTGCACACCGTCTACCGGGCGGCGCGCCGCATCGGCGTCGAGATCCTCGGCGGGGTGCACGGCGACCGGCTGGTCGTGGTCCTCGGCGGCGCGCCGGACCCGATCGCGGCGACCGAGCGGCTCCTCGTCGGCTTCGGCGACGGCCCGGTGGTGGTGGGCCCGGCGGTGCCGTCGCTGGACGAGGCGACCGAGTCCGCCCGGGCCGCCCTGGCCGGGTTCCGGGCCGCGCCCGCGTGGCCGGCCGCACCTCGCCCGGTGGCCGCCGCCGACCTGCTGCCGGAGCGCGCCCTGGCCGGCGACGCGGAGGCGCGGCGGATCCTGCGCCAGGACATCTACGGTGCCCTGGTGCGCGCCGGCGGCGAGCTCCTGGAGACCCTGGACGCGTTCTACGCCGGCGGCGGGGTCCTCGAGAGCGCCGCCCGGGGGCTGTTCGTGCATCCCAACACCGTCCGGTACCGGCTGCGCCGCATCGGCGAGGTCACCGGATTTGTTCCTTTGGTGCCACGTGACGCGTTTGCCCTGCGGATCGCGCTGACGATCGGCAGACTGGACCCGTTCGCGCCGGCACCGTCGAGCCCGCCGCAGTGACGCGCGCTGCCACAGTGACGCACGCCGCACCGGCGACGCACGCCGTCGCGGTGACGCACATCGCAGCCGCAGTGACACAGGTCGCAGCTGAGGTGAACCAAGGGTTGCGGTGGGTGACGGCGAGGTTCTGTTGGGGCAACACCACGCAATCTTTTGTAGGGTTCCTACAAACGAGATGGTCCACTTTGGTGCGTAGCGCTACCCGCGCGATTGACGGGAATCCGGAAAAGTCATAGACGTGCTCGCTGTACTCGCCCCAGGGCAAGGCTCCCAGAAACCCGGCTTCCTGACACCATGGCTCGCGCTGCCCGGCGCGGAGGCCCGTCTGCGCTGGTGGTCGGTGCTCGCAGGGGTCGACCTGGTGCACCTCGGCACCGAAGCCGGCGCCGAGGAGATCAAGGACACCGCCAAGACCCAGCCGCTGCTCGTCGCCGCGGCGCTGCTCACCGCCGAGCAGCTGCCGATGTACGACGCCACCGTCTTCGCCGGCCACAGCGTCGGCGAGCTCGCCGCGGCCACCATGGCCGGGGTGTTCAGCTCCGAGGCCGCCGTCACCCTCGCCGCGGTCCGCGGCCGGGAGATGGCCGCCGCGTGCGCCCTGGAGCGCACCGGCATGAGCGCGATCCTCGGTGGCGACCCCGACGAGGTGATCGCCGCCATCGAGGCCGCCGGCCTGGTGCCGGCCAACCGCAACGGCGCCGGCCAGGTCGTCGCCGCCGGCTCGCTGCCCGGCCTGGAGAAGCTCACCGCCAACCCGCCGGCCCGCGCCAGGATCATCTCGCTGCAGGTCGCCGGCGCGTTCCACACGCCGTACATGGCACCGGCCGAGGAGGCCCTGGCCGCGATCTCCGCGGGGGTCACCACCGCCAACCCGACCCGGATGCTGCTGTCCAACCGCGACGGCGTCGCCGTCGACCACGGCCCGACCATGCTGCAGCGCCTGGTCAGGCAGGTGACCGCGCCGGTGCGCTGGGACCTGTGCATGGCCACCCTCGCCGACCTCGGCGTCACCGCCGTGATCGAGCTGGCGCCCGCGGGCACCCTCGCCGGGCTGATCAAGCGGACCATCAAGGGCATCGAGATCGTCAGCGTCAACACCCCGGACGACCTGGCCGCCGCCCGCGACGTGTTCGCGCGGCACGGCAGCCCGGTGCCCACCCACGAGCCGCACCCGCAGTTCAGCGTGGTCCTGTCGACGGCGGCCGGCACCTTCACCCCCGCCGACGGCCTGGTCGAGGGGACCGAGGTCGGCGACGGCCAGCGCATCGGCGCCGTGCAGACCCCGCAGGGCCCGGTCGACGTCACCGCGCACGGCGCCGGGACGCTCGCCGAATGGCTCGTCACCCCCGACGACCCGGTCGCGCCCGGCCAGCCGCTCGCTCGCATTGGAGACCAGCTATGAACCAGCCGACCGGGTCGAAGATCCTCGCGTTCGGGCACTACCAGCCGTCACAGGTCGTCACCAACGACGACCTGTCCAAGGTGATCGAGACCAACGACGCGTGGATCCGCGACCGGGTCGGCATCGCCGAGCGCCGCGTCGCCGGCAGCGAGAGCGTCGCCGACATGGCGACCGCCGCCGCCGGCAAGGCCCTCGCCGCCTCCGGGCTCACCGCCGCCGACATCGACCAGGTGATCGTCGCGACGTGCAGCTCGATCGACCGGTGCCCCAACGTGGCGACGCGGGTCGCGGCGAAGCTCGGCATCATGGCACCGGCAGCGTACGACCTCAACACCGCCTGCTCCGGGTTCTGCTACGGCCTGGCCAGCGCCGATCACGCGATCCGCGCCGGTGCCAGCCGCAACACCCTGGTCATCGGCGCCGAGAAGCTCTCCGACGTGGTCGACTGGACCGACCGCACCACGGCCGTGCTGTTCGGCGACGGCGCCGGCGCCGCGGTCGTCACCGCCACCTACGAGGGTGAGCCGACCGGCGTCGGCCCCGTCGTCTGGGGCTCGGCGCCCGAGAAGGGCGACGTGCTGAAGATCGAGGGCTGGCGGCCCTACATCAAGCAGGAGGGCCAGGCGGTCTTCCGGTGGGCGACCACGGCGATCGCGCCGTTCGCGCAGGCCGCCCTGGACCGGGCCGGCGTGCAGGGCAAGGACATCGCCGCGTTCGTGGCACACCAGGCCAACACCCGCATCATCGACGGGATCGTGAAGCGGCTCGACCTGCCCAACGCGATCATCCTCAAGGACCTCGTAGAGTCCGGTAACACCTCGGCGGCGAGCATCCCCCTGGCACTGTCGAAGGCCATCGAGCGGCGTGAGGTACCTTCGGGCGCCCCGGTGCTGCTGTTCGGCTTCGGCGGTGGCCTGACATATGCAGGACAGGTCGTCCGCTGCCCCTGAGGTTCTGCTCAGCGGTCCGTTTTGTTTCAACAGCGTTCGACTTCGCGTCGATGTTGCGTCAACCCAAGGAAGGAAAGCTCTATGTCCACCCGTGAAGAGATCGCCGGCGGTCTCGCCGAAATCCTCGAAGAGGTCGCCGGGGTCAACCCGGACGACGTCGCCGAGGAGAAGTCGTTCACCGACGACCTGGACGTCGACTCGCTGTCGATGGTCGAGGTCGTGGTGGCGGCGGAGGAGAAGTTCGGCGTGAAGATCCCGGATGACGAGGTGCCGAACCTCAAGACCGTCGGTGACGCCGTGTCGTACATCGTGAAGTCGCAGGCCTGAGAGCCGTTGTCGCGGTCTCGGGTCTGGACGGTCACCCCGGACCTGCCCGAGACCGCGTCATGTGGGTCAGCCAGACAAGACCGCGGATGCGGTCTGCCCGAGAGGTAGTTGTGCTGTGAGTGTTGAGGTCGTCGTCACCGGTCTCGGGGCCACCACGCCCCTGGGCGGGGATGTCGCGTCCACGTGGGATGCCATGCTCGCCGGGAAGTCGGGCGTGTCTCCGCTGACCCAGGACTGGGCCGCACAGCTGACCGTGCGGATCGCCGCGCAGTTGGCCGTCGAGCCGAGTGAAGTGATCGATCGGGTGCAGGCCCGCCGCCTGGACCGTTCCGAGATGACCGCGATCATCGCCGCCCGCGAGGCGTGGGCCGACGCCGGCGCGCCCGAGGTCGACAAGCTGCGGCTCGCCGTCAGCGTCGGCACCGGCATCGGTGGTGCCCAGACGCTGCTCAACCAGGACGACATCCTGGAGGCCAGCGGCCCGCGCAAGGTGTCGCCGCACACCGTGCCGATGCTCATGCCGAACGGCCCCGCCGCCTGGGTCGGTCTCGAGCTCGGCGCGAAGGCCGGCGTGCATTGCGTCGCCAGCGCCTGCGCCACCGGCGCCGAGGCCATCGCGCACGCCCTGGACCTGATCCGGCTCGGGCGCGCCGACGTCGTGGTCGCCGGCGGCACCGAGGCCGTGATCCACCCGCTGCCGATCGCCGGGTTCGCCTCGATGCGCGCCATGTCTATCCGCAACGACGAGCCCGAGCGCGCGTCCCGCCCCTGGGACAAGGGCCGCGACGGCTTCGTCCTCGGTGAGGGCGCCGGCGTCATCGTGCTCGAACGCGCCGACCACGCCCGGGCCCGCGGCGCCCGCATCTACGCCCGGCTCGCCGGTGCCGGCATGACCTCCGACGGCTACGACATCGTCCAGCCGCACCCCGAGGGCGAGGGCGCCGTGCGCGCCATCGACTTCGCGATCCGCGACGCCGGGATCGCCAAGACCGACGTGGTGCACGTCAACGCGCACGCCACCTCGACCCCGGTCGGTGACCTCGCGGAGATCAAGGCGCTGCACCGGGCGCTCGGCGACCACCCGCTGCTCACCTCGACCAAGTCGATGACCGGGCACCTGCTCGGCGCGGCCGGCGCGGTGGAGTCGATCGCCACGATCCTCGCCATCTACCACGGGATCGTCCCGCCGACGATCAACCTGGACGAGCCCGACGACCAGCTCGACCTGGAGGTGGTCACCCACAAGGCGCGCCACCTGGACATCCCCGCCGCCCTGAACAACTCGTTCGGGTTCGGTGGCCACAACGCGGCGCTGGTGTTCGCCCGGGTCTGACGCCCTGAACGCCGCGGAGGGACCGAGCCTGGCTCGGTCCCTCCGTCGTTTTCGGCTGTCGTTCCCCGGGGGCGCGAGGGCCTACGGGGCGCCCCCGCAGGGGTGTCAGGCGGGCAGCGCCTGCCACGCCCCGAACGGCTGCGCGACGCCCGGCGCCACCTGGCTGCGGACCCGCACGACCCCGTCCAGGCCGACCGCGGCGAGCAGCACCGCACCGGCGGCGTCGACCGTGGCCGCCGGCACGTCGATGAACGGGCCCCCGTCCAGGTCGCTCCACGTCCAGGACGCCCCCGAGGGCACCCCGACGGACAGCCCCCCATCGCAGGTGCGGCTCAGCAGCATCGGGTCCCGGCCGCTGACCACCGGGCCCGTCGCGCCGGGACGGCCGTTCGCCGTCACCGCCGCGTTCCAGCCGGCGGACGGCGCGTTCTGCCGGTTGACCACGACCTCGCCGCCGACGGCGCGGTAGGCGACGGCGACGGTGCCGTCCTGCAGCAGCACCGTGGAGGGCGGCGACGACGGCACCACCCCCGGGAACGAGGAGTTGAGCACGAACGAGCCGCCCACCGTGTTCTGGTACCAGTGCAGGATGCCGGTCCGCGTCGCCGCGACGAGCTCCACACAGCCACCCGGGTTGATGACCCCGGACAGCTCGCCCTGCACGTCGGTGCCGCCGAGGTCGGCCCACGAGGCCGGGAAGCCCACGTTCGGCCCCGTCTGGGTCTTCGCGGACACGCCGCCGCCGCCGTTGCGGACCGCGACCACGATCCGGCCGTTGCCGAGCAGGACACAGGCGGGCGCGCCGACCTGATCCGCGTTGCCGTAGGCGCTGTTGGGGTTGCCCATGTCGGCCCACGAGGTCGACCACCCGCCGTTGACGGCGGTCTGGTACGTGCTGACGATCTTGTGGTCGGTGAGCCGCCGGGCGAACACCTGCAGCCGGCCGTCGGCGTTCGCCCCGACCGACACCATGGGCGCCAGCTCACCACCGGCGCCGGTGAGCACCGTGGGCGCGTTGTTCCAGGCGCCGCCGGCGGACTGCAACCACGTCCACAGCTGGCCGCCGCGGACGACGAACAGCTGCAGCCGGCCGTCGACGTTGCGCCCGATCCACGAGCTGCCGCGCGGCCAGCGCAGGTACGTCGAGTCGACCCACCCGGTGGTGTACACGCCGCTGTCGAAGGCGGCGTACGCGTTGATCGTCAGCTGCTTCGCGGCGCGGTCCGTCGCGTGCAGGTTGGCGGGCTCGTCCTGCACGTTGTAGCAGCGGTGGTTGACCAGCGGCATCGCGTCGCAGTAGGTGGCGGCGGCCTGCGCGGCGAACTTGGCCACGGCCACGTGGTCGCCGTGGTCGGCCACGTACCGGCTGTCCGGGATCGGGTCCAGGGTGTGCACGACGGTCGGCTGGTAGCGGGCCATCAGCCCCGTCAGCATGCCGACGATGTCGGCCTTCACGCTGGTGAAGGTCCGCGTGACGAGACCGCCGGTGACCAGGACCGTGGTCCTGCTCTGCCCGGAGTTGATCGCGTCGAGGCTGCCGTCGGGCACGTTGAGGAACACCAGCTCGACCTGCGCGGCGGCGCCCTGCAGGGTGTACCGCTCGGCCTGCCGCCCCGACGCCCACAGCGTGCCCCCGGTCCAGGTCGGGGTGCTGATGCCGCACATCTGCGCATAGGCGGCCATCACCCCGAGCTGCCGGTTGCGGGCCCGCTGCCCGTCGGTGCTGCCGTTGCCGGTGATCTGCCCGGCGGTCACGTACACCGTGACCACCGGCAGTTGTGCGTCGATCGCAGCGGAGACGTCAGGATTGATGAAGAACAGATCGTCGTCAGGGTGCGCGACGACTTGCATGACGAGGCCGGGCATCAGTACTCCCCCATTCACCGGTGTTACCGACAACGGTCTCGACGCGCCCCCCGCGCCGCAACTGCCGAACGGGTGTGTCCGTGGCACCGGACGGACGGAAGATCACCGTTCGTCAGTGGGCCGAACGTCCGATCTGCGGGCAGGCATCCACCGAACGGTGGTTCAGGCGCACGCGGACGCGGGCAGCCCCTGCACCGGCACCGGCGAGCGCCCGGGCGCCGGCGCCTTGCCGACCAGCACGTCGGCGAGGGCAAGCATCGACGCCTGTGCCGAGGAGTACGTCGCGACGAGGGTGCCCTTCGCCGAACGCAGCACGTACGGGGTGTCGAGGGCCACCGTGACGGCCGCCGACGCGGACAGGTCGGAGGCACCCTTGCCGTAGCCGACGAGGCGGACCTCCGTGCCGCCCTGCTTCACCACGGTGGCGCCGGCGGCCGTCAGGGCGGCCTCGAGCCAGCCGCGGGCGGTCTCGCTGCCGGCGCTGGTGACCCGGACCTGGCCGGTGACGAGGGCTCCGGAGCAGGGGCCGCGCAGGACGGTGACGGCCGCGGCGGCGCTCGCCCGCGCGGCCGCCCGGCCCGCGTCGCCGTTGACGGTCGAGGCGTCGGGGCGGGGGACGGCGGCGAGGCGGAACTTCAGCGTCAGGATGCGGGTCGCGGCCTCGGTGAGGCGCTGCTTGGGCAGCCGGCCGGAGCGCGCCGCGTCGAGCAGGCCCTTGTACGCCTCCGTCAGCTTCGGCGGCATGAGCAGGATGTCGTTGCCGGCGAGGACGGCGCGCACGGCGGCTTCGCCGGGCCCCCACTGCTCGGCGGGCTCCATGTTGAGCGCGTCGGTGACCACGACGCCGGTGTAGCCGAGCTTCGTGCGCAGCAGGTCGATGAGGACCTTGCTGGAGAACGACGCCGGCACGCCCGGGTCGACCGCCTTGACGTCGAGGTGGCCGGACATGACCAGGCCCACCCCGGCGGAGGCGGCGGCGACGAACGGCGGCAGGTCGCCGGTCTCCAGGCCGCCGAGGGTCTGGCTGAGCACGGGCAGGTTGCTGTGGCTGTCGACGGTGGTGTGGCCGTGCCCGGGGAAGTGCTTCACGGTCGCGGCGACGCCGGCGGACTGCAGGCCCTTCACCGCGGCGGCCACCTGGGCCGCGACGAGCTTCGGGTCGCTGCCGAAGGAGCGGGAGCCGATGACCCCGCCGGGCTGGGCGCCGAGGACGTCGGCGTCGGGGGCGAAGTCGACGTTGACGCCGATGGCGGCGAGCTCGGTGCCGGCGGCCTTCCACGCGGCCTCGGTCAGCGCCGGGTCGCCGCCGGCACCGAGGGCCATGGCGCTGGGCAGCTGCACGATGCCGTCGCGGATGCGGGTGACCTGCCCGTATTCCTGGTCGGTGCCGATGAGCAGCGGGATCCTCGCGGGCAGGCCGAGCGCGGCCGCCTGCAGGCCGCCGGTGAGCTTGGTGACCTGGGCCGGCGACTCGACGTTGGTGGTCTTGTTGGTGCCGGCGGTCGGGTCGTCGGCGCTGCTGGACACGAGGATGATGCCGCCGAGGTGATATTTGCGGACGATCTCCGCCGGGGTCGAGGCACCGGCGTAGGCCTTGTTCCCCGACGCGGAGCCGGAGGAGACCTTGTCGGCGTCGTTGCCGTAGGCGTACGGCATCAGCAGCTGCCCGATCAGCTCCTCGTCGGACAGCCGGGCGACGAGCTCCGCGGCCTGCTTCGCCGGGTCACCGCCGGGGATGACGGCGGAGTCCTGCGCCGTCGCGGACGGCGACGGCGTCTCGGGCCCGCCGCCGGTGCACCCACCGAGCAGGACGGCGGTGGCCACCAGCAGGCGTGACATGGGTCCAGGGCGCAGCACCGTGCCACTCAACCACGCACGTGCAAGTTACCCAACCCGGGTGAGCAGCGTCATGGGGACGCCGTCGGCGGCGTGCCGGTAGGGCTCCAGCTCGGCGTCCCAAGGTCCACCCAGGGCCTTCTCCATTGCGTGGGCGAGCGTCTCGTAGCCCCGCGACGTGGCGATCAGGCTGCGGAGTCGGTCTTCGGACAGCACGATGTCGCCGTTGGCGCTCGTCGAGCCGTGGAAGAGCCCGCGGCCGGGCACGTGCATGAACCGCTCGCCGTCGACGCCGGGGCTCGGCTCCTCGGTGACCTCGAAACGGATCATGGGCCACTGCCGCAGGGCAGCCGCCAGCTCGCCCCCGGTCCCGGTCGCGCCGGACCATGAGCATTGGGCCCGGCGAGCCGACGGCTCGACAGGCTGCGGTGTCCACTCGAGTCTGACCGGCGCTCCGAGGACGCGCGCGATCGCCCACTCGACGTGCGATGACACGGCGAGCGGTGACGAGTGAACATATATGACGCCACGCGTGGGCACGTATGACCTCCCGGAGACCGAGGTGCGTCTTCCCCTACGACCTCGAACCCGGCACGGTCTGCCCTATGGCTATGTGCTTGTGGGACTCATGATGACGATGTTGTGCGCGGTGCGCCAGAGAATCGGCAACTCGGGTCCCACGAAATGTCCAACGGGTGGAGCCCCCACCAGGTAACTCGTTTTTTTGGCCGGACCTGGCGGGTGTTACAGTTTTGCTGCCTTCAGCAGTTTCAGCCTCGACAAGGAGCACCCGCCGTGGCCCAAAACACCTCCAAGACCGCGCGGGCCTCAGTCCGCGCAGGCCAGGCCGGCGCATCCGGCGCCCTGAGCGTGCTGGGTGAGTTCAAATACCTCATCCCGCTCAACGGCGGCAAGCACGTCTACGTGCGCAACCTGACCAACGGCAAGACCAACCGTCTCAGCACCTCCTCCGACGCCTTCGTCGAGGAGATCCGGGTGCTGGCCGGCGCCGGCCACGCCACCAAGCTGCGGGTCGAGCTGCAGGCGCTCAACTCCGCCCACCCCGGCCACGGCTGGGACGCGACGGAGCAGCGCCTCGTCGACGCGGGCGTGTTCGAAGCCGCCTGACGCGTTTCGCCTCCACAACCGCCGCCCGGGACGTCCCGGGCGGCGGTTGTGCGCTGCAACCGGTTCACTCCTGAAATGCTCCCGCAGATCACCGGGGTATTTCGACGTACTTCCGGGTAACAATGGGCCATGGGTACCGTCGTCTCCACCTCCACCGTGAGGCTCGCGGACGGCGCCGGCCTGTACAGCGTGCTGTATCCCGCCGCGCCCGCCCCGGGTGACGGCGTGGCGCGGACCCCGGTGACGGTGGTCCTGCTGCACGGCTGGACGCTCGACAACCGCCTCTGGCAGCAGCAGATCGCCGACCTTCCGGCCCGCCTCGGCGCCGTCGTCGACATGCCGGTCCAGCTGCTCGCCTTCGACCTGCGCGGCCACGGCCGCTCCTCCGCGACCTCGGGCACCGACGCGACCCTGGAGCAGCTCGGCGACGACCTGGCCGAGGTCGTCACCCAGCTGGTGCCGCACGGGCCGATCGTGCTCGTCGGGCACTCCCTCGGCGGCATGGCGATCATGGAGTACGCACAACGCCACGCCACGGCGTTCGCCGCCCGGGTCGTCGGCGTGGTGCTCGTGTCGACGTCGGCGGAGGGCTCGTCGCGGACCAGCTACGGGCTGAGCCCGCGGCTGGCCCGGGTGATGCGGGTCGTCGAGATCCAGGGCGCCGGCCTGCTCGCCCGCTCCGGCGCCTGGCGGCCGCACCGGCGGCTGATGCCGCTGCTGGCGCCGGGGGTGCGCTGGCTGGTGTTCGGGCACCGGGTCGACACGTCGTGGGTGGCGCTGACCGCGTCCATGGTCGGCAACGCGCCGCTGTGCGCGATCGGTGGGTTCCGGCCGTCGGTCGACCTGCACCATCGCGTGGAGACCCTGGCCGCGATGCGGGGGCTGCCGGTCGCGGTGCTGGTCGGGACCCTGGACCGGCTGACACCGGTGGCGTGCGCGGCGACGATCGCCGGTGAGCTGCCCGACGCCGAGCTGATCACGTGCGAGGACGCGGGCCACATGCTGCCGATCGAGCGGCCCGACGCGGTCACCGACGCGATCGCCGGCGTGATCGCCCGCGCGGCCGACAGGACCCGCGTGGTCCGGCAGCGGACGACCGCGGCGAAGGCCGGCGGGACCGCTCCCGTGGCGAAGATCGGCAAGTCGGCGCGCAAGCCGGCGCGGCGGGCCGGGCGGAGCGAGGCCGACCCGGGTGCGGCCGGCCCGGGCGAGACCCACCCCGGCGACGCGGAGGTCAGTGCGGTGGCGTGACGGTGACGCCGTCGAGGGTGCGCACGAAGTCGGCGCCCAGCGCGGTCGCGGGCGTGTGGGTGCCCGGCGCGATCCCGCCCTCGAGGACCCGCTGCACCGCCCGCAGGGACGCGTCGGCGGTCAGGGCGTAGGCGTTCGGACCGGTCAGCGTCGCGGTGCGCGTGCCGCCGGCGCCGTCGGTCACCTCACCCCACACCTCGCAGCCGGTCCCGGCCCGGCGGGTCGTGGACGGGCCGCCGGCGGGCACCAGAGCCTGCGCCACAGCGCGCAGCGGGCGGAACCCGAGCAGCCGCACCAGTGGCGACGCGGCGTTGCGCGGCAGCCGCATGTACACCGTGATGTTCTGCACACCGGTGGAGTGGTGGGCGGTCACGAGGTCGCCCCACCGGGTCGCGCCCACGGTCCGCTCCCCCGACGGGAACGGCACCGTCCGCGACGGCGTGCCGAACGGCGTCGCGACGAGCTTGCCGTCGACGCGGCGGCGGCCGCCGGACGCGGCCTCACCGAGGCTGGTCCGGGCGGTGCCGCGGCTGAGCCCGCCCGGCGCGTCGAACGCGAGCTCCAGGCGCACGGCGCCGGGCAGGGCGGCGACGAGCATCGCGGCGAGGCAGTCGGTCGGCACGACGTCGAACCCTGCGCCGGTCAGCAGCACGACCCCGGCGGTCACCGCGCGTGACGACTGGGCGAACATCCAGTCGAAGACGTCGAGCTCGCCGGTGATGTCGAGGTAGTGCACGCCGGCGGCGAGGCAGGCGTCCACGAGGGGGCGGGCGGTCGCGGCGAACGGCCCGGCGCAGTTGACGACGGCGGTGACACCGTCGAGGTCGGGCGCCGCGAGCGGGAACGCCCGGTGCGGCAGCCCCAGCTCGGCGGCGAGCGCCGCCACGGCCGCCGACCGGCCGGCGAGCACGGGACGTTCACCGCGTTCGGCGGCGAGCCGGGCAAGAAGTGACCCGCTGTAACCGTTCGCGCCATACACCATCCACGTCACGGTCGTCACGGTATGAGAGGGTGGATGCGACGACCACGGCGGGGAGGCGACTGTGCATCACATCGAGACGTGGATGGCCACGCTCTCGCCGATCTGGGTCTACCTGCTGGTCGGCGGTGTGATCGGGATCGAGAGCATGGGGATCCCGGTCCCGGGCGAGATCACACTCGTCACCGCTTCGCTGCTGTCGGTGACGACGAGGATCGACCCGTGGCTGGTTGCCGCGTCGGCGTCCGCGGGAGCGATCATCGGCGACTCGATCGGCTACTTCATCGGCCGGCGCGGCGGGCGGCACCTCCTGGAGCGGGTCGGGCGGCGGTTCCCGAAGCATTTCGGCCCGGCGCACCTGGCGAAGGCCGAGCGGGCGTTCCAGCGGTGGGGCGTGTGGGCGGTCTTCTTCGGCCGGTTCATCGCGCTGCTGCGGATCCTCGCCGGTCCCCTCGCCGGCGCGCTGCGCGTGCCGTATGGCAAGTTTCTGATCGCGAATGCCCTCGGCGGCCTGACCTGGTCGTTCGGCACCGTCTTCGCGATCTACTCGGTGGGCCGGGTGGCCGAGAAGTGGCTGAAGGACTTCTCCTGGATCGCGCTGGCCCTCGCCGTCGTCGCGGGCCTGGTCACGACCCTGTTCCTGCGCCGCCGGGCGGCCGCGGAGGCCCGGGCCAGCCGCGAGGAAGCCGAGAAAACGCCGGCACCCACGCCGTGAAGTAGGCTCGTAGGGTTGTTTTTTCAACCCGGGTGCTAGGGGTGGGGCGTTGAACGACGCGGTTCGCGAGTCGGAGATCGCCGCCGAACAGGCATATCTTGTCCGGGTCTACACCCGCCTCGATCAGTTGCGGATCACGGCCGCCGAGGTGGAGCGCGAGGGATACAGCCTGGCCAGGGTGGGTAACTTCGGCGCGCTGGTCGAGCGCGACGCGATGGTCTACCACGCCGCGAAGCGGCGCCGGGCTCTGGAGAGCGAGCACGACGGCCTGGTGTTCGGCCGGCTCGACCTCGGCCCGGACGGCCGTTCCGGCGACGGCGCGGACGCCGCTTCGGCGGATCCGGTCGTGCCCGGGGGTGAGGTTCGTTACATCGGGCGGCTCGGCCTGCGCGACGAGACCTACGAGTCGCTCGTCGTGGACTGGCGGGCGCCGGCGGCGGCGCCGTTCTACCGCGCCACCCCCACCGACCGGATGGGGGTCGTGCGCCGGCGGAGCATCCGCAGCAGCAACGAGAAGGTCATCAGCATCGAGGACGACCTGCTCGACCCGGAGGCCGCGCCGAGCGAGATGGCGGTGATCGGCGACGGGGCGCTGCTGGCGAACCTGTCCCGCGCGACCGGCACGGGCATGAAAGACATCGTTGCCACGATCCAGCGGGAGCAGGACGACGCGATCCGCTCCCCCAGCCTGGGCGTGACGATCGTGCGCGGCGGCCCGGGCACCGGCAAGACCGCGGTCGCCCTGCACCGCGCGGCGTACCTGCTGTATGCGGACCGTAACCGGTACGAGTCGGGCGGCGTGCTCGTCGTCGGCCCGTCGGACGTCTTCGTCGGGTACGTGTCGCGGGTGCTGCCGTCCCTGGGTGAGGACACCGCGTCGCTGCGCTCCCTCGGGCAGCTCCTCGAGGGCGTGCTGGGCACCCGGCACGAGCCGCCGGAGGTCGCGGCGGTCAAGGGCTCGCTGCGCATGCAGCGGGTGCTGAGCCGGGCGGCCCGCGGCCCGGTGCCCGACTCGCCGGACCGGCTCAGGGTGCTGTACCGCGGCGAGCTGCTGGTCCTGGAGCGCCCGGCGCTGGACGACCTGCGCCGCACGGTGCTCAACCTCGGGGTGCGGCGCAACGCGGCGCGGGCGAAGGCGGCCGGTCACGTGCTGGACGCGCTGTGGCGGCAGAGCGTGGAGCTGCTGCCGTCGGGGCGGCAGCAGAAGCGTGAGGAGTTCGCGCCGGACATCGCCGAGCGCCCCGAGTTCGTGGCGTTCATGCGGTCCTGGTGGCCGGTGCTGCGCCCGGCGCAGGTGCTCGGCTGGCTCACCGACCGTCACCGGCTGTCACGGTGGGCGAACGGGGTGCTGAGCAACCGGGAGATCGCGGTGCTCGCCGGCGCGATCCGCCCGGACGACCCGTCGGTCGAGGACGTGGCGCTGCTGGACGAGCTGCAGGAGCTGCTCGGCGACCCGCCGGTGCGCAAGCGCGCGGCGCGGGACCCGTTCCAGGTCGCGGAGGGGGTCCGGGAGGTCACCACCTACTCGGACCGGATGGCGGCGGCCCGGGCGCAGGCCGTGGAGCGCGCGGCCGACTACCGCGACTACGCGCACATCATCGTCGACGAGTCGCAGGACGTGTCGCCGATGCAGTGGCGGATGATCGGCCGGCGCGGACCCAACGCGACGTGGACGATCGTCGGCGACCCGGCGCAGGCGGCATGGGGCGACGCGGCCGAGGCGGAGCGGGCGATGGACGGCGCGATCGGCAGCCGGCGGCGCTCGGCGTTCACGCTGACCACCAACTACCGCAACTCGGCGGAGATCTTCGAGGTCGCCGCCCGGGTGATCCGCAAGGCGCAGCCGGACATCGAGCTGCCGACGGCGGTGCGCAGCGCCGGCGTGGCGCCGGTCCTCACCACGGTGACGGTCCCGGACCTCGAGGCGGCCACCCGGGCCGCCGCGCAGACGCTGCTGGAGCAGGTGGAGGGCACGGTCGGGGTCATCACCCCGACGGCCCGCCGCGACGAGATCGCGAAATGGGTCGACGGGCTCGACGAGCGGGTGCAGACCGTCGGCGCGCTGGACTCCAAGGGCATGGAGTACGACGCGGTGCTGGTGGTCGAGCCGGCGCAGATCCGGGACGAGGCGAAGACCGGGTTCCGGACCCTGTACGTGGCGTTGTCCCGGGCAACCCAACGTTTGACCACGGTTGGAACCGCGCCCTTCTGAACATCGTTCGCACAGTTCTCTGTTCGAGTTTGTTGACTTCTGGTCGGCTAGGTTCGAAGCTGTAGCGCATGCGAGCGCACCCAGCCGCCCTTCGAGGGGGTGTCCACCCGGCCGTCAACTTCGGCCGGGCCACCGGGGTGCACACCGTCCCTGGCGACGTAACGTCTGCGTTGGAATCTGCGATGGGTTTTGCCATCCGCGCAGCCGCGCCAGCCGCTGCGCCTGCGAAGGGAACGGCGTGATGCTCGCACAGCAACGTCAAACGGCCATTCTGGATCTGGTGCGCCGTCACGGTGGCGTGCGGGTGAGTCAGCTGGTGCGCCAGTTCGGCGTGTCCGACATGACCATCCGCCGCGACCTGGAGGCCCTCGCCGACCGCGGGCTGGTCGACAAGGTCCACGGCGGTGCCACCATCGCCGGCCCCGGATCCACCGAGGAGCCCGGCTTCGACGCGAAGTCGGTGCGCCAGCGCAACGAGAAGGCCGCGATCGTCGAGCGGGCCGCGAAGCTCATCGAACCGCACACGGCGGTCGCGCTGTCCGCCGGCACCACGACGGCGGCGCTCGCCGCGCACCTCGTCGACGTCCCGGGACTGACCATCGTCACCAACTCGATCCCGGTCGCCGACACCCTGTACCACGCCGGCCGGCCCGACCAGACGGTCGTGCTCACCGGCGGCATCCGCACCCCGTCCGACGCCCTCGCCGGCCCGGTCGCGGAGGCGGCGATCAGCTCGCTCAACGTCGACGTGCTGTTCCTCGGCGTCCACGGCATGAGCCCCCGCACCGGTTTCACCACGCCGAACCTCATGGAGGCCGGCACCAACCGCCTGATGGTCTCCGCCGCCCGCAGGCTGGTCGTGCTGGCCGATCACACGAAATGGGAGATGGTCGGCATCGCGACCATCACCCCGCTCGACGAGGCGGACATCCTCATCACCGACATCGGGCTTCCCGCCGAGGCACGGGTGCAGCTCGCAGAGCGCGTCGGTGAACTCATCGTGGTCGATCCGAACGGTTAGCCACCCCCACTGGAGAACGAGTGAAGCGCACGGTCACCCACCTCGCCGACGGTCGGGAACTCATCTACTTCGACGAACGCGACGACGCGTCCCGGGACGCCGTCGACCAGCGGGAGCTGCAGCCCCCGCCCGCCGCGTCAGAGATGCGTCACGACCCCATCCTCGACGAGTGGGTGGCCATCGCCGCACACCGGCAGTCCAGGACCTTCCATCCGCCGTCCGACCAGTGCCCGCTGTGCCCGTCCACACCGGACTGGCAGAGCGAGATCCCCGCCGGTGAATACGACGTGGTCGTGTTCGAGAACCGGTTCCCGTCGTTCAGCCACCGGGTGGGGCCCGGGCAGGGCGACGTCCTGCCCGACCTGGTGCCGACCCGGCCGGGCGCGGGCCGCTGCGAGGTCGTCTGCTTCACCTCGGACCACAACGCGTCGTTCGCGTCGCTGTCACAGGCCAGGGTCCGCACCGTCATGGAGGCCTGGGCGGACCGCACCGCGGACCTGTCGACCCGCGACGACATCGAACAGGTCTTCTGCTTCGAGAACCGCGGGACCGAGATCGGGGTGACGCTGTCGCACCCGCACGGGCAGATCTACGCGTACCCGTTCATCACGCCGCGGACCCGCCGGATGCTCGCGTCGGCCCGCGCGTATCGAAGCGAACACCCCCACGGCAACCTCTTCGCCGACGTCCTGGCCGCCGAGCGGGCCGACGGGTCGCGGGTGGTGGCGCAGAACGCGCACTGGACGGCGTTCGTGCCGGCGGTGGCCCGCTGGCCGTTCGAGGTCCACCTGTACCCGCACCGGCAGGTCCCCGACATCCCGGCGCTGGGCGTGCCCGAGCGCGACGCGTTCGCCCCCATCTACCTCGAGGTGCTGCGCCGCCTCGACGGCATGTTCGGGCTGCAGATGCCCTACATCTCCGCCTGGCACCAGGCCCCGGTCCGGGCCGACCGGCACCTGGCCTACCTGCACCTGCAGCTGTTCAGCACCCGCCGGGCGCCGGGCAAGCTCAAGTACCTCGCCGGCTCGGAGTCCGGCATGGGTGTGTTCGTCAACGACGTGCGGCCGGAGCAGGCCGCCGAGATGCTGCGGGAGGTCCAGCTGTGAAGCCCGCCGCCGAACGCCTGAAGGATGGCCGGGAGAAGGCCGACACGTTGTGGGTGAGCCCCGGCCGGGTCAACCTCATCGGCGAGCACACCGACTACAACGACGGTTTCGTGCTGCCGTTCGCGCTGCCGCAGGCGACGGCGGTCAGCGGGACCCTGCTGCCGCGGAAGCACTGGGTGGTCACGTCGGAGCAGACCGGCGAGACGGTGACGTTCGACCTCAGCGCGAAGGTCGAGGGCTGGGCCGCGTACGTCGCCGCCGTGGTCTGGGCGCTGCGGGAGGCCGGCGTCGACGTGCCCGGTGCCCGCCTGGCGATCGCCTCCGACGTGCCGTTCGGCGCCGGGCTGTCCTCCTCCGCCGCCCTGGAGTGCGCGGCCATGGCCGTCCTGGCCGACCTGGCCGGCGCCGACCTGCCGATGCACGACCGGCCGCGGCTGGCCCAGCGCGCCGAGAACGAGTACGTGGGCGCGCCGACCGGCATCATGGACCAGGCCGCGTCGACCCTGTGCCGGGAGGGCCACGCGCTGTTCCTGGACTGCCGTTCCCTGGCCACCGAGCAGGTGCCGTTCGACCTCGCCGCGGCCGGGTTGAAGATCCTGGTCGTGGACAGCAAGGCGCCGCACGCGCACGTCGACGGGGAGTACGCGGCCCGCCGCAGGACGTGCGAGGAGGCCGCCGGGATCCTGGGCGTGGCGGCGCTGCGCGACGTCGACGTGGACGCGCTGCCCGACGCCCTCGCCAAGCTCGACGACGACACGACCCGCCGCCGGGTGCGGCACGTGGTGACGGAGGACCAGCGGGTCCTGGACACGGTCGCCGCGCTGCGCGCCGGTGACCTGCGCGCGGCGGGGCCGCTGATGACGGCGTCGCACGCGTCGATGCGCGACGACTACGAGATCACCGTGCCGCAGGTCGACACCGCGGTCCGGGTGGCCCTGGAGCACGGCGCGCACGGCGCCCGGATGACCGGCGGCGGGTTCGGCGGCTGCGTCCTGGCCCTGGTCGACGAGCAGCGGTGCGACGCGGTGGAGGCGGCGGTGCGGGAGGCGTTCGCCGTCGCCGGCTTCACGCCTCCCGACACCTTCGTGGTCACCCCCGGTCAGGGGACGTCCAAGATCAGCAGATGAGCCGTGCGTCGGCCCAGTCGGCGTGGTCGAAGTCGATGGAGCCGGCGCCGGACGTGACCAGCCGCAGGTTGGTGCGCCCGGCGACGGCCACGTCGACGGTCGCGGGTGCGGCCGCGGTCACGGTCGGGCTGGTCCACAGCGTGACGCCGTCGGCGACGACGCTGAACACCACACCGGTCGAGGACGTGCCGACCTCCGCGTCGATGCCGGCGACCGCGGTGAACCGGCTGCACGCCCCGCCCAGCGGGACGGTGACGTCGCCGGCGGCGTGGACACCGACCCCCTTCGGGTAGCTGACCCCGCCGACGGTGATGAGGCTGCCGTCGCCCGCGGCCTGTTCGCCGTTGGAGATGTCGCGTTCGGCGGGACCCCAGCCGTTCACGGCTGCGCCCCAGGTGCGGTCGCTCACCGCCGTACCGCCGCCGCTGCCGCCGCAGACGAGCGTCGGGGCTCCCCAGTCGGCGTGGTCATAGCTGATGCCGTTGTTGCGGGCGTCGGTGACGCGCAGCTCCAGGGTCAGGTAGCCGCCGGTGGAGACAGTCAGCCGGGTCGGTGCCTGCCCGCCGGTCTTGACGCCGGTGAAGCCGAGCAGCCGCCCGTCGCCGTAGACCGCGAACCGCACGGAGCCGTTGGTCCCGACCTCGCCGTCGACGCCGACCTGGGCGGTGAACGTGCGGCAGGCCCGGCCGAGGTAGACGTGTACGGCGGCGTCGGCGTGCGTGCCGATGCCCTTCGCGAACGCGGTCCCGCCGATGGTGAGGCCCGGCCCGTCGCCGGCGGCCTGCTCACCGTTGGCACGGTCGCGTTCCACCGGTCCCCACCCGCCGCTGGAGGCGAGCCAGGGCAGGTCGCTCACCTGGAGCGTCCCGGCGGCCGGTGGGGCGGCCAGGGTGCCGGCGCGGGTCACCCGGAACATGGCGACCCCATGTGCGGCCACGGTCGCCGACAGCGTTCCTGCCGTGCTTCCGGTGGCACCCGTCCAGAGGTTTTTCGTGGTGTACGACGACGAGCCACCGAGCCCGAGTGCCGCGGCGGACGTGGACACGGTGGTGGCCGATCCGCCGCGGTTGAACAGCACCGCCGCGACGGAGCCGTCACTCATCGGTTTGGCCCACACCTCGGCGTCGCCGTTGTCCGCGACGCGGCGGCCCTGTGACCCGCCCCAGTCCTGGTTGACGGCGATGACGTCGGCGTTGCGCAGGACGTTGAGCGTGGCCGCGGAGACGCTGCGCAGGTCGTTGCCGAGCAGCAGCGGCGCGGACAGCACCGACCAGAGCGAGAAGTGCGCGACGTTCTCGTCGGCGGTGAGCGGCCCGTTGCCGACCTCGAGCATGTCGGGGTCGTTGTAGAAGCCCTTGCGGGCGAAGGTCTCCAGGCCGGCCTGCTGGTCCAGCAGCGAGGTGATGCTGCCCCAGCTGGCGTTGATGTCGCCGGTGGTGCGCCAGAGGCTGCCGCCCGCGTTCGGCGCGAACTCCCACGGCGCGTCGTCGCCCCAGTTGCAGATGCTGTAGACGATGTGCCGTCCGGTGGCCTTCAGCGCGTCGCCCATTGCCTTGTAGCGGGCGAGGGCGGGGCGGCCCTGGTTGTTGCAGTTGTCGTACTTGAGCAGGTCGACGCCCCACGACGCCCAGGTCTGCGCGTCGATGGTCTCGTGGTCGAGGCTGGCCGGCAGGCCCTGGCAGGTGGCGGTGCCCGCCGAGGAGTAGATGCCGAGCTTGAGCCCGCGGGCGTGCACGTAGTCGGCGACGGCGGCGATCCCGCCGGGGAAGCGGACCGGGTCGGGGCGCAGCCGGCCCTGCGCGTCGCGGGTCGGCGCCATCCAGCAGTCGTCGATGTTGACGTACGTGTAGCCGGACGTGCGCAGGCCGGTGCTCACCATGGCGTCGGCGGTCGCCTTGATGAGGTTCTCGTCGATGTTGCAGCCGAACCGGTTCCAGCTGTTCCAGCCCATCACCGGGGCGGCGACGGGGCCGGGCTGCGGGGTGGCGGTGGCGGCCGCCGGTTTTGTCGCGATCACAGTCATGACGGTGGATGCGAGCAAGGCCGTGGCGGCGGCCGTCAGGGCGCGTTGCAGCGCCCGGGGACTTCGGGTCATCCCAGCTCCCAGGTCGAGTAAGATCGAAAGTGTTGAATATTGTGGCATACGCGACGGCGATTGGACACGATCGATCGCCCCGGTGTCGGGACAACTTCGGCAAGGTCTCGAACATGTGACAGTTGGTGTTTGGTTTTGGGCGGGTGGGTGGAAAGTCTTGACAGAAAAAGTTGGAGGATGAGTGAATGCGGTACACCCCGAACGCGGTGCCGCTCGCGCCGCAACCCGCCCCTCGCTCAAGGGAGTGACGAACATGATCGATATGCGTGGCCGCTGGCGGCCCGCTCTGGCCGTTCTCAGCGCCTCCGCCCTGCTGATGACCGGCTGCGCGAAGTCCGAGGACGACCCGGCCGCGAAGACGACCGCCGACAGCTCCGCCGCGGTGCAGACGACGAAGTCCGCCGCCGCCGGAGGCTCCACCTGCACCCTGACGCAGTTCGGCGGCACGAAGGTCGACCTGAAGACGGCCACCATCGGCTTCTCCCAGTCGGAGAAGGAGGCCAACCCGTTCCGCATCGCCGAGACCCAGTCCATCAAGGACGAGGCGGCGAAGCTGGGCATCCCGGCGGCCAACCTGAAGGTGACCAACGCGGACTCGAAGTTCGACAAGCAGATCACCGACGTCAGCACCATGATCGACCAGGGCGTGCAACTGCTCGTCATCGCGCCGCTCAACTCCGACGGCTGGGACTCGGTGTTCCAGAAGGCGGCGGCGAAGAAGATCCCGATCGTCACCATCGACCGGAAGATCAACGCGAAGCACTGCACCGACTTCCTGACGTTCATCGGCTCGGACTTCGCCGAGCAGGGCAAGCGCGCCGCCGACAAGATGGCCAAGGCCCTGAACAACACCGGCACCGTCGCGATCCTGCTGGGCGCCCCCGGCAACAACGTGACCACGCTGCGGACGCAGGGCTTCAAGGACCAGATCGCCAAGGTCGCCCCGAACATCAAGATCGAGTTCGAGCAGACCGGGCAGTTCTCCCGCGAGGAGGGCCTGAAGGTCTCTGAGCAGCTGCTGCAGTCCAAGCCCGGCATCAACGGCATCTACGCCGAGAACGACGAGATGGCCCTCGGCGCGATCACCGCGCTGAAGAACGCCAGCAAGAAGGCCGGCGACGTCAAGATCGTGACGATCGACGGCACCAAGGGCGCCGTCCAGGGCATCGTCGACGGCTGGATCTACTCGGTCATCGAGTCCAACCCGCGCTTCGGCCCGCTCGCCTTCGGCACCGCCACCAAGTTCTTCAACGGCGAGGCGATCGCGGAGAACATCATCATCTCCGACCGCGAGTACGACTCGACCAACGCCGCGGCCGACCTGGGCCTCGCGTACTGACGTTCCGGCCTTTGCAACTGACCTTTGCAACTGACCGTTTGCAGCAGGGCCCAGGTCGGGGATGATCCCGGCCTGGGCTTTTCCTTCAAGATGGGACCTCTCGCATGTCCGCTCCGGACGCGCCGCTGCTCGAAGTGGTCGGCGTCAGCAAACAGTTCCCGGGGGTACTCGCCCTCGACGACGTCTCGTTCACCCTGCGCGCCGGTGAGGTGCACGCCCTCGTCGGCGAGAACGGCGCCGGCAAGTCGACCCTCATCAAGGTGCTCACCGGCGTCTACCGGCCCGACGGCGGCGACCTGCGGCACCTGGGGCAGCCGGTCACGTTCCCCGGCCCGCTCGACGCGCAGGCGGCCGGGATCTCGACCATCTACCAGGAGGTCAACCTCGTCCCGCTGATGAGCGTGGCGCGCAACCTCTTCCTCGGCCGGGAACCCCGCAACCGCTTCGGCCTCGTCGACGTCGCCCGGATGAACCGGGAGGCCACCGGGATCCTCGCCGGCTACGGCATCACCTCCGACGTGCGCCGCCCCCTCGGGCTCATGGCGCTCGGCGCGCAGCAGATGGTCGCCCTCGCCCGCGCCGTCATGGTCGACGCCCGCGTCGTCGTCATGGACGAGCCGACGTCCTCGCTGGAACCCCGCGAGGTCGAGACGCTCTTCGGCGTCATCGCCCGCCTGCACGAGCGCGGCGTCGGCATCGTCTACGTCAGCCACCGCCTCGACGAGCTGTATCGCATCTGCGACCGCGTCACCGTCCTGCGGGACGGCAGGCTCGTGCACACCGGCCTCATCAAGGACCTCGACCGGCTGCAACTGGTCTCGCACATGCTCGGACGGCCGATGTCCGAGGTGCGCAAGGCCGGATTCACCAGCTTCGCCGGTGAGCACGCCGCCGCCGACAGCCGCCCCGTGCTGCGCGTCGGCGACCTCACCAGCCGGCACAAGCTCACCGGGGTCAGCTTCGAGGTGCTCCCCGGCGAGGTCGTCGGCCTCGGCGGCCTCCTCGGCGCCGGGCGCAGCGAGACCATCAAGGCCGTCGCCGGGGCGCTGCCGCTGGACCGCGGCACCGTCGAGATCGACGGCAAGGTGCTGCGCCGCCCCAACCCGGTCGCTGCCCTCAAGGCCGGCATCGCCGTGCAGCCCGAGGACCGCAAGGCCGAGGGCATCGCCCTGGGCCTGTCCGTCCGGGAGAACATCGCCCTCGCCGTCCTGCCCCGGCTGTCCACCGCCGGCGTCGTCTCCGAACGCAAGGTCGACAAGATCGTCGAGACGTTCATGCAACGCCTGCGGATCAAGGCGTCCAGCCCGCACCAGCGGGTCGGCGACCTGTCCGGCGGCAACCAGCAGAAGGTCCTCCTCGCCCGGCTCCTCGCCACCGGGCCCAAGGTGCTGCTGCTGGACGAGCCCACCCGCGGCATCGACGTCGGCGCCAAGGCGGAGGTCCAGGCGCTCATCGACGAGCTCGCCGCCGAGGGGCTCGGCGTGGTCCTTGTCTCCTCCGACGCCGAGGAGCTCATCGAGGGTTCCGACCGCGTGGTCGTGCTGCGCGACGGCGCCGTCGCCGGCATGCTGCGCGGCGACGAAGTGACGACGGAGCATCTGATGAACGTGATCGCGACGGCGGCGTCATGACGACCGCGGCTGCCTCCCCCTCGTCCTCTTTGAACGGCGCTACGATCCGCCGCCTGCTCCCCGCCTACGGCGTGTACGTGGCGCTCGCCGTCCTCGTGCTGTTCAACATCGCCTGGACCGACAACTTCCTCGCCTGGAGCAACCTGCGTATCCAGCTGGTCCAGGTCACCCCCGTCGTCATCGTGGCGCTCGGCATGGCACTGGTCATCGGCACCGAGGGCATCGACCTGTCCGTCGGCTCGGTGATGGCGCTCGGCGCCGCACTCATCCCCCTGTACCTGGGCTACGGCATGATCCCGGCGATCGTGCTCGCCGTCCTCGGCGGCGTGTTCGTCGGCCTGATCAACGGCGGCCTCGTCGCGTTCGTCGGCCTGCAACCGATCGTGGCGACCCTGGCCATGCTCGTCGCCGGCCGCGGCGTCGCCCTGGTGGTGTCCAACGGGCGGTACAAGGACATCCGCGACAAGGACTTCCTCGCCATCGGCACCGACGCGTTCCTCGGCGTGCCCTACACCGTGTGGATCGCCGCCGTCCTCGCCGTCGTCGTCGGGTTCGTCATCCGCCGCACCGTGTTCGGCCGGCGGCTGCTCGCCATCGGCGACAACCGGGCCGCCGCGCAGCTCGCCGGCGTCCCCGTCAAACGGGTCCTGGTCACCGTGTACATCATCGCCGCGGTCCTCGCCGCGATCGCCGGCGTGATCCAGGTGTCCCGGATCGGCTCCGCCGACGCCTCCCGCATCGGCCTGCTCATCGAGCTGTCCGCGATCACCGCCGTCGTCGTCGGCGGCACCCCGCTCACCGGCGGGAAGATCCGCGTCCTCGGCACCGTCGCCGGCGCGTTCCTCATGCAGTTGCTGACCGCGACGATGATCTCCAACAACCTGAAGGACTCGACCGCCCAGATGGTCCAGGCGGTCATCATCCTGGTCGCGGTCTACACGGCACGCGAACGGAGGACACGATGACGCTCGTCGCCGAACCCCAGCTCGAAAAGGCCGAGGCCGCCTCGCTGCGCACCGAACGGATCGTCGAGCTCGTCCAGCGCCAGGGCGCCCTCGCCGTCCTCGGCATCGTCCTCGTCGTCGGCATCGTCTCGTTCGACACCTTCCGCACCGCCGACAACGCCGGCACGATCCTCATCGCCGCCGCGCCGGCGGCCCTGATCGCGCTCGGCATGACCTTCGTGATCATCACCGGCGGGATCGATCTGTCCGTCGGCTCCCTCTACGTCCTCGGCGGGGTCCTGGCCGCGTGGGCGTCGCAGTACGGCGTCGCGGCCGCGTTCGCCGTGCCGCTCGCCGCCTGCGGGCTGTTCGGCCTCGTCCAGGGCCTCGTCATCGCCTACGCCAGGCTCGCGCCGTTCATCGTGACCCTCGCCGGGCTGCTCGGTGCGCGGGGACTCATGCTCGCCCTGTCCGGCGAGGGCCGCACCACGTTCCTCGTCAAGGCCGACCAGTTCAAGCAGTTCGGCAAGGGCGAGCTGCTCGGCTTCGGGTACCCCGTCTACCTGGTCGTGGCGCTCTTCGCGGTCGGCATGGTGGTGCTGTACCGCACCCGCTTCGGCCAGTCCGTGTACGCGATCGGCGGCAGCGAGGACGCAGCGAGGCTGATGGGCGTGCGGATCCGCAGCACCCAGATCCGGGTCTACGTCCTGTCCGGGCTCCTCGCCGGGCTCGCCGGGGCGATCAACGCGGCCCGGCTCGGCTCCGGCGTCACCGTCCTGGGCACCGGCATGGAGCTCGACGCGATCGCCGCCGTCGTCATCGGCGGGACGCTGCTCACCGGCGGCGCCGGCACCCTCGGCGGCACGATCGCCGGGGTGCTGCTGCTCCAGGTGATCCAGAACCTGATCAACCAGGTCAACGGGGTCACCTCGGCCTGGCAGACGGTGATCAGCGGGGCATTCATCGCGCTCGTCGTCGTCGCCCAGACGTACCTGGCCAGGCTGCGGCGGGTGGCCTCGGGCTAGCCGCTTTCGTGCTGGTGGAGGCACTCCGGTTGGGTTGGTGAGGCACTCCGGTTGGGTTGGTGGGGCACTCCGGTTGGGTTGGTGGGGCACTCCGGTTGGGTTGGTGGGGCACTCCGGTCGTACTTTCGGCCAGAGTGCCCCTGCCGTTTTGCATCTTGCATCGCTGACTCACCGACACAGGCCGCACACGTTGTGCGACTCTGGCGGGTGTGAGGCACCCAACATGAACTTCTTGCCGCGTCGGAAGAACCCTATGGGAACCCCCGTCGGCGTTGGGAGGTCAGTGTGAGCGTGCCTGGATACCGCGACATGCCAGGTCAGCAGTGGGATCCGCACCTGCCGGTGGATCCCCGGGAGGCAGAGGACTTCCTCGACCAGTATTACCGGGAGAACCCGCAACGAGGCGACATCAAGGAACGTCTGGCCCGGATCGTCGACGAGATCGCCGAGACGGGCACCTACACCCACACGTACGCCGAGCTGGTCTTCGGCTGCCGGGTGGCGTGGCGCAACGCGAGCCGGTGCATCGGCCGGCTCTACTGGCGCAGCCTGGTCGTGCGTGACCTGCGCAAGGTCGGCGCCCCCGACGAGATCTTCGAGGAGCTCGTGCGTCACCTGCGCCTGGCCGGCCAGCGCGAACGCAACGTGATCCGCCCCGTCATCTCCGTCTTCGCCCAGCACGTGCCCGGCCGCGACGGCTCCCGCCTGTGGAACGAGCAGCTGATCCGCTACGCCGGCCACCGCCACGCCGAGGGTCCCCACGCCGGCACGATCGTCGGCGACCCCCGCTACACGCAGTTCACCGAGACGCTGCAGCAGTACGGCTGGCGCGGCAAGCCCGACAACCCCTTCGACGTGCTCCCCATCGCGATCGAGGGCCCGGGCGGCGACGTCAACCTCTACGACCTGCCCGAGTCCGCGGTCTGGGAGGTGCCGATCGAACACCCGACCCTGCGCTGGTTCGCCGAGCTCGGCCTGCGCTGGCACGCCGTCCCCGCGATCTCCAACATGCGCCTCACGATCGGCGGCGTCGACTACCCCATCGCCCCGTTCAACGGCTGGTACATGGGCACCGAGATCGGCGCCCGCAACCTCGCCGACGCGGACCGGTACAACCTGCTGCCGGTCATCGCCGAGCGGATGGGCCTGGACACCAGCACCGAACGGTCCCTGTGGCGCGACGGTGCCCTGCTCGAGCTCAACCGGGCCGTCCTGTGGTCCTTCGACCAGGCGGGCGCCCGGATCAGCGACCATCACAGCGAGTCGGAGCGGTTCCTCGCCCACATCGCCAGCGAGGAACGCGCCGGCCGGGAGACTCCGGCCGAGTGGAGCTGGATCGTCCCGCCGATGAGCGGCGCGGCGACCGGCGTGTTCCACCGGTACTACCACGAGGCGGACCAGCGGCCCGCCTTCTACCTGGACACCGACGCGCGCGAGCTCGGCCGGCGGGGTCGCTCGCCGATCGTGCCGCAGGTGCCGGACGAGCCGGCGTCGTGCCCGTTCCATGAACCAGAGCCGGCCGCCTTACCTGAGCACCGCGGCTGGTTCGGCCGCCTGTTCCACCGCACCTGACCGTGACGCCGTCACCTGTCATTTGCACGGTACACCGACCGGCCTAATCGATCTCCAAAGTCGTCACCGGCCCGTCGCCATCCGTAACCCCCGCATCGTGTTGCGGGTGGAAGCGGCGATCGTCGCAGGAGTGTGGAGCCCAGGGGTTGCAGGACGCCCCTTGGGCTCCACTCTCTACGCCCTTGGGCTCCACTCTCTACGAATGCAGGATCCCGGTCAAAGCGTTGACGGCGACGTCCACGTCCGGATTGGTCACCAGCAGCGGCGGGGCGAAGCGCAGCGTCGAGCCGTGGGTGTCCTTCGCCAGGACGCCGCGGTTCATCAGCATCTCGCAGGCCCGCCGGCCGGTCATCAGCGCGGGGTCGATGTCGATGCCGGCCCAGAGGCCTCGGCCGCGGACCGCGGTGAGGCCGCGGCCGACGAGGGCGTTGAGGCGCTCGTGCAGGTGCGCGCCGACGACCCTGGCGTTGGCCTGGGGTTCGCCGGTGTTCAGCAGTTCGATGACGGCGCGGGCGACGGCGCACGCGAGCGGGTTGCCGCCGAACGTGGAGCCGTGCTCGCCGGGGCGCAGGACGCCGAGGACGTCGCGGTTCGCCGCGATCGCCGACACGGGCACGATGCCGCCGCCGAGGGCCTTGCCCAGCACGTACACGTCGGGAATGACGTCCACGCAGGCGAACGTGTCGCCGGTGCGGCCGAGGCCGGACTGGACCTCGTCGGCCACGAAGAGCACGTTGCGGGACGTGCACAGCTGCCGGACGCCGGGCAGGTAGTCCGCGGGCGGGACCAGCACGCCGGCCTCGCCCTGGATGGGTTCGACGAGCACGGCGACGGTGGTGTCGTCGATGGCGTCGGCGAGGGCGGCCAGGTCGCCGTACGGCACGATCCGGAACCCGGGCGTGTACGGGCCATAGTCGGCGCGGGCGTCCGGGTCGGTGGAGAAGCTGATGATCGTGGTGGTGCGGCCGTGGAAGTTGTCGGCGGCCACGACGATGGTGGCCTGGCCGTCGGGGACGCCCTTGACCTTGTAGCCCCACTTGCGGGCCACCTTGATCGCGGTCTCGACTGCCTCGGCGCCGGTGTTCATCGGCAGGACCATGTCCTTGCCGCACAGCTCCGCGAGTTCCTGGCAGAACGGGCCGAACTGGTCGTGTACGAACGCGCGGCTGGTCAGCGTGATCTGGTCCAGCTGGGCGTGCGCGGCGGCGATGAGGGCCGGGTGGCGGTGGCCGAAGTTGAGCGCCGAGTAACCGGCCAGGCAGTCCAGGTAGCGGCGGCCGTCGACGTCGGTGACCCAGGCGCCCTCACCGGAGGCGAGAACGACGGGCAGCGGGTGGTAGTTGTGCGCGGTCCAGCGCTCGGCCTGATCAAGCAGCGGGCCGGTGAGACCGGAAAGAGCCGTGGTCATGCGCGCACCTCCAACGTGCAGCACTTCGGTCCGCCGCCGGCCTTGTGCAGTTCGGACACGTCTACCGGCACCGGCTGGAACCCTTTCGACGCTAGCTCTTCGGCGAGACGGGTGGCGGCGGCCGGCAGGACGACGCGGTGGCCGTCGCTGACGGCGTTGAGGCCCAGGACGGCGGCGTCCGCGGCGGTGGCGATGACGGCGTCGGGGTACAGGCGGCGCAGCACCGCCTGGCTGCCCGGCGAGAACGCGCCCGGGTAGTAGGCGACGTTCGTCGGCGACAGGACGGTGAGCGCCGTGTCGAGGTGGTAGTAGCGCGGATCGACGAGCTGCAGGGTGATCACGGGCCGGCCGAACAGTTCCTGGGCCTCGGCGTGCGCGGCAAGCTCGGTGCGCAGGCCGGTGCCGGCGAGGAGGTGCTCGCCGGCCAGGAGGATGTCGCCTTCGCCCTCGTTGACGCTCTTCGCCGCGTGGACGTCGAAGCCGTGGTGCTCGAACCACGCCAGGTAGGCGGGGCCCTCGTCGGCGCGTTCCGGGTGGCGGAACTGGGCGCCGTAGACCTTGCCGTCCACGACGGTGGCGCCGTTGGCGGCGAACACCATGTCGGGCAGGCCGGGCAGGGGGTCGATGAGGTCGACGGTGTGGCCGAGGGACAGGTAGAGCTCGTGCAGCCGGGTCCACTGTGCGACGGCGAGGTCGGCGTCGACGGGCGCGGTCGGGTCCATCCAGGGGTTGATCGCGTAGTCAACGGCGAAGTACGTGGGTCGACACATCAGGTAGCGACGGCTCATGGGCTCAAACCTAGGCGCGGCGGGCCCGGCGTTCCATTGCAGAAGTTTGCTTCTTGCCGCGTTTTCCTTGTCTGCTCAGGCCATCAGGCGGCGATTCGTTGCGCCGGGAACCAGGGTGCGGTCAGTGCAGCTCCCGCCAGTCGCCGGGTTGGGCGAGCAGGCCGGAGACACAGTCCATCGCGGGCTCCTCCGCGTCGAACTCATAGGTGCGGGCGCGCCCGTCGGCGCCGCCCTCACGGGACTCGACCCACCAGTGGCCGGCGTCCTCGAACAGATAGACGTCGCGGCGGGCGAGCCGCCCCCAGGTGCCGTTCCACCAGTGCTTCCTTCGCTCCATGAGGAGACATTCGAACACACGTGCCAACCCTGATGGAAGTCCGCCACGCCGATATCGATCAAGTCTGCTGCATGACGGTTAGCCGGGTGGCGCGCCGGGTACGCCAACGCTTGCCTGAGCCACGGAATCTGGGGAGCTGACCATGGAGCAGGACCTCGTCGACCTGCTCGTCGCCGACCACCGCCGGCTCGAGTCGCTGTTCGCCGACATCGAGACGGCACGGTCACCGGCCGCGCGCCGGGCCGCCCTCGACGCCGCGATCACGACCCTCGCGGCGCACACCGCGACCGAGGAGCGGCTGCTGCACGCGCACCTGCCGGCGGAGCTCGCCGAGTACGAGGCCGCCGAGCACCATCGCATCGACGACCTCGTGGCCCGGCTGACGGAGGTCAACGACGTGGATCCCGCGTTCGAGCTGCTCCTGGCGGCGCTGCTGGAGGCGGTCCGCGAGCACGTACAGGAAGAGGAAACGGAACTCTTCCCGCGGCTGCCGCAATCGGTGCGTGTGACGGAATGACCTGACGGGTAAGCCACTGTTCATGGCAGTTCCGGAGGACAGGCAGCCGCTCATCGCCACGCTCAAGCGGGCTGCGTACCACTTGAAGGACTCGGGCATCCCGTTCTGCCTGGCCGGCAGCTTCGCCGTCTACGCGCGCGGCGGCGAGTCGGTGGACCACGACATCGACTTCCTGATCAAGGCCGAGGACGCCGAACGGGTCCTCACCGCCCTCGCGGAGGTCGGGTTCCGTGGCGAGGTGCCACCCGAGGGCTGGCTGGTGAAGGCGTTCGACGAGGACAACCTGATCGACTTCATCTTCTGCCCGGTGCAGCGGCCGGTGACGGACGCGACCCTCGCCGACACCGATGTGATCGCCGTCAACGCGTGCCACATGCCGGTGCTGTCCGCGACCGAACTGATGATCCACAAGGTGCTGACGTGGTCGGCGCACTACTGCGACTACGCCCGCGGGCTGCCGGTCGCGCGGTCACTGCGCGAACAGATCGACTGGCCCCGCGTCTACCGGGAAACGGCACACTCCCCGTACGCGCATGCTTTCCTGTTCTTGATCGACCGGCTCGGCGTCATGTCGCTGGACGAGACCAGCGCCCTCGCCGCTTCCCTGTGAGGACGGCACTCATGATCATTGACCAACACGTCGAGAGCGAGCTGCACCAACTGCTGATCGAGGACGCACGCATCGCCGAACAGGGCATCCGCGTGGTCCGTACCGAGGACGGGGTCAGCCTCGTCGGCGAGGTGGAGAGCACCGAACGCCGCGACCTGATCTGCGCGGTGATCGCCGAGACGTTCCCGGAGCTGCCGGTGCACTGCAACATCGGGCTCACCAGGGTCCACGAGCCGCATGACGTGGAGGAACTATGACGTCCGACGGTAGCGTCCGGGTCGCCGCGGTCGGCGACGTCCACCTCGACGCCGACGTCCTCGGCCGGTACCGCCCGGCCCTCGAACACCTCGGCGACAAGGCCGACATGCTGCTGCTCGCCGGCGACCTGACCCGGCACGGCACGGCCGACGAGGCGCGGTGCGTGGCGCAGGAGTTCGGCGGCCTCGCGGTGCCGGTGATCGCGATCCTCGGCAACCACGACTATCACTGCGACCAGGAGGCCGAGGTGACGAAGGTCCTCGAGGACGGCGGCATCACCGTCCTCGAGTGCTCCAGCACCGTCCTGCGGGTCGGTGACATGCGCGTCGGGATCGCCGGGACGAAGGGGTTCGGCGGCGGGTTCGCAGGCGCGTGCGCCAGCGAGTTCGGCGAACCGGAGATGAAGACGTTCACCCGGCACGGCCGGGAGCTGGCGGAGCGCTTCGGGGTCGTCCTGGCCGAGCTGGACTGTGACGTGCGGATCGCGTTGACGCATTATTCGCCGGTACCGGAGACGCTGCTGGGCGAGCCGCTGGAGATCTATCCGTTCCTCGGCTCCTACCACCTCGCCCAGGCGATCGACGCGGCGACGGCGGTCGGGCTGGCGGTCCACGGCCACGCGCACGCCGGATCCGAGCGGGGGACGACGCCCGGCGGTGTGCCCGTCCGCAACGTCGCCCACCCGGTGATCAAGCAGGCGTACAACGTGTACCAGCTGGCGCCGGTGCTCACACCGGCCCCGGCCTGACGTTTCCAGCTACAACGGGGTCACAGCGGCGTCACCAGGGCGCCGCGCAGGTGGGTCAGGGCGTGGGCGAGCAGCCGGGAGACGTGCATCTGGGAGATGCCGAGCCGGTCGGCGATCTGCGTCTGGGTCATGTTGCCGAAGAACCGCATCGCGATGATCTTCTGTTCGCGCTCCGGCAGCTGCGCGATCAGCGGCCGCAGCGACTCCCGGTCGTCGACGGCCTCCAGGTCACGGTCGACGCCGCCGAGGAGGTCGGCGAGGTCGGCGCCGGCCTCGTCGCCGTTGGCCGGCGCGTTGATGGACAGGGCCCGGTAGGCGTGGCCGGACTCGATGCCCTCGATGACGTCCTCCTCGCTGACGCCGAGCTTCTTCGCGAGGTCGGCGACGGTCGGTGAACGGCCCAGCTCCTGCGCGAGGTCGCCGGAGACCTTCGAGATCTCCAGGCGGAGCTCCTGGAGGCGGCGGGGCACGCGGACGTCCCAGCCCTTGTCACGGAAGTGCCGCTTGAGCTCGCCGACGATCATCGGGATGGCGTAGCTGGTGAACGCGGCGCCGCGGGTCGGGTCATAGCCGTCGACGGACTTGATGAGCCCGACGTTGGCGACCTGGGTCAGGTCGTCCAGGGGCTCACCACGGTTACGGAACCGCCGGGCAAGGTACTCGGCCAGCGGCAGGTGCAGCTCGATGAGCCGGGCCCGGGCGCGGTGCCGGGCGGGGCTACCGGCGGGGAGGCCGGGCAGGAGCGCGAGCAGCGCGTGCACCTCGACCTCGGCGTCCCGGGCGGGACGGGTCCGGCCCTGGGCGCGAGCCGGCGGCGCGCAGTCGACGGACGGCCCGCCGGGCTGGGCGGCGGGCTGGGCGGCGGGCTGGGCGGTGGTGGGCTGCGGTGTGGACTCGGTGAGCGGCGGGGCCGCGGGGTGGGCCAGTGCCTGCGCCGGTGGCTGGGCAGCGGTCCGGGCGACGGCCTTGGTGCCGGGCTGCCGTGCGGGCTTGGTGCCGGGACGGCGTGTGGTCCCGGACTTCGCTACGGGATGGTGGGCGATGGCGGTCATGGGGGATCCCCCTGCCTGCTGCCATGGCTGTGCGCCCCGGATGCGGGGTGCTGCCACGTAAGGATGTCGCCAGATGACGCCCTGGTCTCGAGCGTCCGGCGCGCCCCCGCCGCCGGCGATCGCGGCTGTTTGACGATCGCGGCCGATCAGCTGTTCGGCTGATGTTGCGGGTCATACAAACGTACGCCTGCCGCCCTGTGATGACAAGGTTACGAAGTGACGTCGGTGAGAGCCTCGTCGTCGGCGTCCGCATCGACGTCGGCCTCGGCGTCACCGGTCGTGGTGCCCTGCCCGGTCACCGCCCGGTAGACCCGTTCGACGTCACTGGCAGCACGCTCCCAGGTGTACCGGGAACGAACCCGGTCGATCGCGGCGCTGGCGTAGCTCATCCGGCGCACCTCGTCGCCGAGCAGCCCCCGCAGCGCGCCCGCCATCGCCGGGACGTCCCTGGGCGGCACCAGCAGGCCGGTGACGTTGTCGATGACGCTCTCCCCGATGCCGCCGACCTCGTACGCGACGACCGGCACCCCGCACGACATCGCCTCGAGGGGCGTGAGGCCGAACGGCTCGTACCAGGGCGCGCAGGCGAGCACGTCGGCCGAGCGGTACCAGCCGGGCATGTCCTGCTGAGGGACGGCGCCGACGAGCCGGACCCGGTCACCGACGCCGCACCGGTCGGCGAACTCCACCAGCCGGCGCGCCTCGGGGTCACGGTCGATCTGGTCCGGTGCCGGCCCGCCGACGACGACGAGTTCGGCCCCGGGGACGCGGCGCAGCGCCTCGACGAGGTCGGCGAAGCCCTTGCGGGGCACGAGCGGCCCGACGCTGAGGATCCGGCGCATGCCGGGACGCAGGTGGTCGGCGCGGGGGCCGCTCGGCGCGAACATTTCACCGTCGACGCCGGACGGCACGATCACGGTGTCGGAGCGGCGGATACCCATCCGGCCGAGCTCGGTGACCTCGTCCTCGCACTGCGCGACGACCCGGTCGACCATCGTGCCGAGGGTGCGTTCCAGGCCGACCCGCGCCTCGGGGCTGCCGTCGCGGTCCTTCAGCAGGCGCCGCTTGACCGTGCCGAGGCCGTGGTACGTCTGCACGACCGGGATGCGGTGCTCCGCCGTGGCGGTGAGGGCGGCGAGGCCGCTGAGCCAGAAGTGGGCGTGGATGACGTCCGGGCGGGCTGCGTCGTCGCGCCAATGCGCGGCGAGCCACCGGCCGAAGTCGCCGACATGCGGCAGCAGGGCGTCGACGGGCAGGTCCTCGGCGGGGCCGGCGGGCACGTGCTCGACGGTGACACCGCCCGCGGTCCTGACGACGTCGTCGGGTGCCGCGGCGTCCCGGCGGGTGTAGACCCGCACGTCGTGCCCGCGGCGTCCGAGGGCCTCGGCGAGGGCGGTGACGTGGGTGTGCTGGCCGCCGGTGCCCGAGCCCCCGAGTGCCAGGGGGCTCGCATGCACGGACACGATCGCGATCCTCAAACTGCACCCGCCCGCGACGAAGATGCCTGTTGCACTGTGCGCACCTCCACCTGGCCGACTGCGCTGACCTGCCAACGCCCCTACCCGGGCAGGATGGTGGTAAACATCAACGGTCGAGTCGCAACCGGCTCGGATGACACGGGTATGAACGCGGGTATGGACGCCGGGCGTGCGGCAGCACGAGGCGAGGATGTGGAGGGCATGGTGGCCAAGCCGTCGGGCACTGGTCGGCCGGGTGCCGGGCCGCCTGCGCAGGCGTCTGGGCAGGCGCCGGCCGAGGGCGGCAGCGCCGAACCGGCCGAGGCACTCGCCGCGCTCGTCGCCAAGCTGCGTGCCGAGCTCACCGGCGTCCGCACCGCGATGCGCAACCGGGCCGTGATCGAGCAGGCCAAGGGTGTGCTCGTGGAGCGGCTCGGGGTGAGCCCCGACCAGGGGTTCGACCAGCTGGTCCGGTTGTCGCAGCGCACCAACATCAAGCTGATCGAGGTCGCCGCGGCGATCGTCGGCACCACGTCCCCCGACCCGGACGCACCCGATGTGGTGAACCTCATCGACGACGAGCTGCGCCAGCACGTCGCGCGGAGCCGGACCCGGACGGCCCCGGCCTCCGACGTGCGGGCCCCGGCCGCTGAGAAGCCACGCCGGCGCGCCAGCCGCACTCCCGAGGTCGAGGCGTTGCAGTCGCAGCACCAGCTGCTCAGCGCCCGGATCGCCTCGGCGCGCGGCTACGACGAGATCGCCGAGGTCCTCGGCACCGCACCGACCGCGTGGCCCCCGCCGAGCGCGATCATGATCACACTGCTCGACCCGGACGGCGCGCAGCGCGGCGTCGGCGCGTTCGGCATCCCCGGCGAGGTCCGCAGCCGCTGGTCGCGGATCCCCCCGGACCCGGCGCTGCCGCTGGTCGTCGCCGTCCAGGAGGTCGAGACGATCTGGCTCGTCGGCGGCGGCGAGGTCACCCGCCGGTTCCCGGTGATGGACCAGCTGCCGTTCAGCGGCGACACCGTGCTCGCCTCGCCCCTGATCTCCGGTGAACGCGTCCTCGGCGCGATCATCATGAGCTGGGCCGACGGCCTGCCCGACAGCGACGAGCTGCGGCGGTACGTGGCGGCGCTGCTGGAGCCGGTCGCCCGGCAGATCGACACGCTCATCGGCGACGAGATCGCCAGCGCCTGGTTCCACGTCGAGGGCGAGGAGAGCGCGCAGGCCGCCCCGGCGCAGGTGTGGCTGCCGACCGTCGTGGACGTGCTGCACAACCCCGCGGCGCTGCTGTCCCCGGTCACCGTCGACGGCCAGCTCGTCGACTTCCGCGTCGAGTACGCCAACGTCATGGCCCGGCAGGTCCTCGCCACCGCCCGGGTCGACCCCGACGAGGCGACGCTGCTGGCGGCATATCCGACGCTGGGCAGCACGACCCTGCTGCCGGAGTTCGCCAGGATGCTGCAGGACGGCCAGCCGCGGCGCCTGGAAGGGCTGCGGGCCGACCCCCGCACCGACGGCGTCCCGGCGGCGCAGACCATCTCCGTGCACGCCGTGCGCCTGTGGGACCGGGTGTTCGCGGTGTGGCGGATCGCCACCGAGGCCGACCTGCTCTACGACCAGCTGCTGCAGGCGGAGCGGATCGCCGGCGTCGGCTCCTTCTGCTGGGAGCTGCGAGACCCCGAACCCCGCTGCTCACCGGAGCTGATCCGGCTCTTCCACGGCGGCCGCGACGCCGCCCGGGTGCCGGTCGACGACCTCACCGCCAGCGTCCACGCCGACGACCTCCTGGCAGTGCAGGACGCGGTACGCCGCACCGTTGTGGAAGGCAAGAACCTGCTCGCCGAGGTCCGCGGCGCGGGCCGGGTCAACGGCCGCCGGCTGCGACTGACCGCCGAGCCGCTCTTCGACGACACCGGCAACGTGTACGCGGTGCGCGGCACCGTCCAGGACGTCACCGAGGAGCGTGCGATCGAGGCCCGCCTCCGCCGCGCCGAGGAGGCCCTGGCCGCGCAACGGCACCGGCTCGCCGACGAGCGCCGCGCCGCCCAGGCGCTGCAGAAGGCGCTCCTGCCGACCGACCCCGAGCTCGGCCACATGGAGGGCGTCGAGATCTGCGGCCACTGCCGCTCCCCCGAGCGGGTCGGCACCGTCGACGGCGACTGGTTCGACGCGACGTCCCTGCCCGACGGCGGCACGATCCTGGTCCTCGGCGACGTCGACGACCGCGGCCTGTCCTCGATGACGACGGCGGCGCGGCTGCGGTACGCGGTGCGGGCGTACGCGGCCCTGGACATGAAGCCCGGCGACATCCTCAGCGCCGTCAACGGCATGCTGTGCGCGATGGAGGTCGAGCACACCGCCTGCCTCGTCGTGGCCCGCTACTCCCCCACGACCCGCGAGCTGCGCTGGGCCGCCGCCGGGCAGGTCGCCCCGATCCGCTACACCGCGGCGGGCCAGGGCACCGTGCTGTCCGGCCCGCTGGGGCTGCCGCTGGGCGAGGTCACCGAGATGCAATACTCCGATACGACGGTGACCCTGGAGCCCGGCGACCGGGTGCTGCTCTACACCGGCGGCCAGGCCCGCGTGGACCGCCGCCGCGGCGGCGGTCTGGACCTGGTCCGCCGCGCCGGCGAGCACATCGACCTCAGCGACTTCGACGCCGTCGTGAACCACCTCGTCACCAGCCTCAACATCCCCGACGACGAGGACGTCTGCGCCATGCTGGTGCACGTGCCGTGACCCCCGCGACCGACCGCGGTCACGGATGGTGACGCGGCCGGAGGACGATTAGGTGAGCTGGGGTAGGGTGCTTGTGAAGCAGTCGCGCGCCACCGCCCAGGCCGTGCCATTGGACCTGCCGGCCGTGCCGCTGTACCAGCCAGGCCGTGCCGTTGGACCGGGCCGGACTGCCTGACCTGCCACCGGCCTGACCTGTCACACGGTCCTCACGTGTCACGCGGCCTGACCCGCCGCATGGTCCCGAGCTGCCGCCCGGCCTGGTCAGTCACACGGTCCTGGTGTCCCAGTCCCACGGCAGGCCGAGACCGTCGAAGCGGCCGAGGGCGTCACGGTGCCGGCCGGCCAGGACGACCCGGTCCGGGCCGAGGTGGCCGAGCAGGTCGTCGTCGCCGTAGTAGCGGGTGCCCGGGTCCGGCCAGCGCCACAGCGGATCGTCCAGCTCGCGCAGCCGCAGCCGGACCTGACGCACCTCCTCGGGGGTCGGCGACATGTAGACGAGGCCGTGCAGCGGCGTGTAGGTCGCCTCGTACACCGCCGCGTACACCAGGAACCGCGACAGCGGCACGCCGGTGCTGACCGTGTCGTTCTCGACCACGAGCGGGTCGAAGGCGCCCGGTGCGTACGAGTACCAGTCGTCGGCGCCGACCCAGAACCGGACCAGGCCGCCGGACTCGACCAGGTCACCGGGGTCGATCATCACGTGGTCGCGGCTCAGCGGCAGCGAGTACCTGGCCGCGACGCGGTGCCATTCGGCCAAGGGGTCCGGCAGCAGGGCCGGGACGCCGGGCAGGTCGAGGTCGCGGCGGGGACGGTCGGGCAGCCCGTACCACCGGGCGACGAAGCGACCGAGGCTGTCGTCGGCGATCACGTCGAGCTCGTACACGTCCCAAATCATGCCTGGTGACTCACCGTCGCCGATTCGCGACCAAAAGCTAACAATCACCATTGCGAATATTTATGAAGCCTTGTGCTCCTCGGCAGTGGGTGAACCCCGCTCCGGGCGCCGGCGCTGGCCCTTCCCCCGAGCCGGGCGGCACGACGACGCGGCACACGCGCCAGCCGTGCCCGCACCCGCCGCTGCATCGCGGTGACGTCGCCCGCCCTGGACAAGGCAGGCGCGGCGACGTAGCGGGCCTGCGCCTTGCGGCTGTGCCACCGTTCACGGCGGGGCGGCCGGTCGTTTCACCGGGCGAGCCGCGCGAGGCGGGGGCTTTACAAGGCCGCCGCTCGGTGCTGCGCGAGGATGGTCTCCAGGGCGGCCTGGATCTCCCGCGCGGCCAGCTCCGCCCGGCGCAGCGCCGCCAGGTCCGCGGCGTCGGCAGGGTAGAACGTCAACCGGCCGTCGTCGTGCAACGTCATCGGCACGTCGACCCGGTCCAGGATCGCGCCGAGCAGCTCCTGCCCGTGCCGTAGCGCCGCCGCCGACCTGCGGAGCGCGTCAGCGGTGGCGCGGCGCTCGTCTCGCAGTCGCAGGGCAGCTTCCCGCATCGCCCGCCAGTCGCCGCGGACTCGCCACACATCGTCGACCGTGATCGCCGCAGTCATGCCTCGACGGTAGTTGCGGCCGCTTGCGCTCTGGAAGCAAGATCTTTTTCCTGTGGATAACTCTTGGTTTGCTGATGCGCTGGTTGCCCATCGGTTGAGGTTCGCGTGCGTGGTCGTCATGCCCGTAATAGAAAATCCATCGAGTGCTGCGGCCTTTGTGGTTCCGCACAGCCTGGCGGCTGCGCGATGGGTAGCGCGGTCACCGTCCGTGCCGTAGTTGCGGTGATCCCAAGCCAGGCCCGAACTCACATGATCCAGCGCCGTCGAGCGCATCATTCGGTGCTACAACACCGTCGCTGGTCAAAAAACAAAAGCCATCGATCATCGGTCGAACAACCCGAAAGATCTGCGGGGCCCTGACCCCTGGGATCTTTCGGGTTGTTCGTTTTTGAAACCAGCGACGGTGTGGCACCACCGAATGATGACCTCGACGGCGCTGGACCATGCGAGCGCGGACCTGGCTTGGGATCACCTCGACACGGCACACACCGCAACCACGCCACCCATCGCGCAGCCGCCAGGCTGCGCGGAACCACAAAGGCCGCAGCACTCGATGGCTCTTCTATTACGGGCATGACGACCCGCACGCGAACCGCAATGACGTCAAACCAGCGAATCAGCCAGCCAAGCGCGGCGCCGCCGCCGATGCGACGGCGCCGCAAAAAGGGGTCAGAGGGTTGCGGTGACGGCGACGGCAGCCAGTTCGCTGGAGTGGCTGCCGAACACCCCGACCGTCGGTGGGCGGGGAGTGAAGCCGGGCAGCGTATCGAGGCCGTCGCTACCGTCGACCAGGCGGAGCTTCAGCGGGCCGGAGCCCTGCAGCACGAGGGTGACCTCGATGCCGTCGGTGGGCGGGCCGTGGAAGACGACGCCGAAGCGGTCCTGCTCGGTGAGGTAGGTCAGGGCGTCGCGGCCGGCGACGGTGGCCTGCTGGACGCGGTGCGAGCCGACCTCGCCGTAGAAGGAGACGAAGCGGACCTGGCGCTGGGAGGCGAGTTGGAACCGGACGGTGCGGCGGTCGCCGGCGGTGGTGTCGGACAGGACTGTCACGGCCGGGGCGGGCAGCGGCGCCGCCTGGGCCGGGCCGACGGACAGCTGGCCGGCGGGCAGGACCGGGAAGAGGCGGTCGAGGGCCTGGTGGTTGCGGACGTAACGGGAGGTCCAGGCGCCCGGGGACTGCTCGAGGCTGACCCATTCGGCGGTGCCGGTGTCGCGGTCCAGGGCATACATGAGGTGGGTCGGCTCGGGGTGGCCGACGTCCCAGCGGTCGACGACCATGCCGGTGGTGGTGCAGACGAGCGCGACCGCGAGGGCCGCCGCGGCCGGGGCGGCGCCGAGCGGGCGGTGCCGGGCGGCGTCGGCGGGGCGGAACAGGAGCTCGAGGGCGGGCAGGGCGGCGAGGCCGAGCAGCGCGGTGAGGATCGCGGCGGCGGCGCCGGTCGCGAGGCCCAGAGCGGGCAGGAACAGGGCGACCGTCGGGGCGAGGATCAGCACGGCGACGCCGGCGCCGGCGGTGAGGACGGCGGTCGCGAGCCAGGGCTTCGGCACATACAGGGCGGCGATGCCGGCGAGAGCGCCGAACAGGGCGGGCAGGGCGACGAGATAGGAGCCGCCGGGGATGGCGGCGGCGAAGACGAGGCCGAGGACGGCGAGGAGGCCGAGGGCGCCGGTGGCGAGCGGGACCTGGCCGAGCCGCCGGCGGGTCAGCGCATACCAGGCCAGCAGGACGGCGGCGGTGAGCGCGACGACGCCGAAGCGGAACCAGGTGGGCCTGGCCGGGTCGATCAGCTCGCCATAGCCGGGGCGCAGCGCGACCAGCAGCGCCCACAACAGCTGGGCGGCGACGGCGGCGGCGATGAGCGGCACGAGGGCCAGGCCGAGGCCGGCGAGGGTGCGGGGCACGGAGGTCAGGCCGCGGCGGCGGGCCAGGAACACCAGGGCGGCGACGGCGAGCAGGGCGAGGGCGGCGATCGGCCAGGTGAGCGCGGACGGGTAGCGCAGCAGCAGGCCGGCGAACGGGAAGTAGACGGCGTCGCCGGAGGCGGGGCGCAGCAGCGGCGGGAGGTCGGCGCCGCCGAGCTCGCGGGCGAGGGCCAGGGCGTTGTCGCCGTGGTGCTGCAGGCTGGCCTTGTTCATCGTCGACGGTCGGTCGAACGGGCTGTGGTAGACGCTGGACCCGTCGATGTAGGCGGTGTTGAGGCCGGTGAAGCGGGTCTGCGCGAGGAACGGGGTGAAGTCGGTGTCGTTGGACAGCAGCCGGTAGACCTCGACGGCGAGGCTGGTGCCGACCGGGTGCGGGGTGTGGGCATAGACGTCGATGAGGTCGGCGTTGCCCACGGACGTCTGGAACATGACGGCGGGGCCGCTGCTGCCGCGGGCCTCGAAGTTGAGGACGACGGACGGCTTCTGGCCGAGGGGGTGCTGGCTGACGAACGCCTCGGCGCCGCAGAGGCAGGCCTCCTCGGCGTCGGTGAACAGGAACACGACGTCGTTGCGGGGTGGCGCGCCGGCGGTCAGGGCGCGGGCGACCTCGAGCAGGGTGCTGGTGCCGGCGCCGTCGTCGTTGGCGCCGTAGCTGACCTGGACGGAGTCGTAGTGCGCCAGCAGGACGACCTGGCCGGTGGAGGCGGACCCCGGCAGCACCGCGACGACGTTGCGGACGCGGGCCATGCCGCCGTCGCCGAACTTGCCGGCGTTGACCCCCACGGTGTCCTGGACCTCGGGACGCAGCCCATAGCCGGTGAGGGTCGTCACGATGTGCTCGCGGACCCGGTCGGCGGCGGGGCTGCCGGTGACGTGGACCTCCTGGCCGATGCGCTCGACGTGGGTGAACGCGCGGGCGGCGGAGAAGTCACCGGCGGGCGCCGAGGCGGGGCGGGGCGCCGGCGGCTGGACGTCAGCGATGCCGAGGAACGCGAGCAGTGCCAGTGCCACGATGGCTGCGGCGGCCGCGAGGGGTCGCCGCGGCGGTGCGGCGAAGCTTCGGTCGGACAAGGTGTGCCTCCTGTGGGGTGACCACATTCTGCACGGCACCACCGACAGAAACAGCGAGGGAAGGCAAGGGACGTCGCCCGTACGGAGTGCAGTGGGTCATGAACGGGTGCCGGATGGTTGTTGGGGGTCCCAGGAGGCTCCGGACTGCCTAGCGTCATCGTCCATGAGCAACGAACTCACCCCCGCCCCCGCCGCCTTCGACGCCGGCTACCTCGCCACCGCCGAACTCGACGCCCGCTTCTACCTCGACCAGGTGATGGCCATGGTCGGCGTCGACGGCCTGGTCGAGGCGCTCGCGCAGCCGTTCCTGCTGGCGAAGGTCGACCAGCATGCGGCCGCGGTCCGGCAGAGCATCACCGCCGCCGGGAAGGCCATCGACTCGATCTCGCTCGCCGGGTATGCCCGCAGCGTCCTCGCCGTGCACCAGCGGCACGGCCGGCCGCTGCCGACCCCGGACAGCATCGACTGGTCCGACGCCGACTGGACCGTCCTGCGCCTGGTGTCCGTCTGCTCCCTCGCCGACGCCGCGGACGCATTCTGAGCAAAGCCCACGCGCCCTGAGCAAAGCCAGGCGTCCCAGCAAAGCCAGGTGTCCCAGCAAAGCCAGGCGTCCCAGCAAAGGCCCAGCAAAGCCCAGCAGGCCGGAACGGTCAGCGCCGGCCGCGGCCGGCGGACTCGTTCCAGCGGAAGTGCACGAAGACCCGGCCGAAGTTGTCCGAGTCCTTCTCCACCCGGTGGTACAGGGCCTTGATCTCGCGCTGGTCCAGGAACCGCAGGACCCGCTTCTTCAGCGCCCCCGACCCCTTCCCCGGAATGATCTCGACGAGGGTGGCCCGCTTGGCCACCGCCTCGTCGATGATCCCCTTCAGCGCGCGGTCGATGTCGCCGCTGCGGTTGAAGACGTCGTGGAGGTCCAGCTTCAGTTTCACGCCCTTAGTTTGACACCGGCAGTCCGGCGCGTTTCCACGCCTTGAAGCCGCCGGTCAGGTCGGTCGCCAGGTGCAGGCCCAGGTCCTGCAGGGCGGCGGCCGCGAGGGAGGACGTGTAGCCCTCGGAACAGAAGACGACGACGGGCAGGTCGAACCGGTCGGCGATGGGCAGGCGGGCGTCGCTGCGGGGGTCGAACCGCCACTCCAGGACGTTGCGCTCGACGATCAGCGCACCCGGGATCTCGCCCTCGGCGGCGCGCTGCGCGGCGGGGCGGATGTCGACGAGGACGGCGTCGGCGGGCACCTCGGACGGGGTCACCCGCGACAGCCGGGCCCGGGCGTCGGCGAGGATGTCGTCGATCGAACGCCCGGTCACCAGTCGGCTCCGGCCTGTGAGATCGACTCGACGCTGAGGCGGCCCTCGTGCAGCCGGTACCGCGTCATGACGGTGAGTGCCGGGCCGTAGACGTGCACGGTGACGGCGGGGCGGGTGCCGGCGTTGACGACGCGGTGCACGTGGTGGGCGCCGAAGCGCCGGGCGCTACCCTCGGCCATCGTGGTGTTGAGCAGCGAGCCGTCGCGCACGGTCTGCTCGACGATCTCACCGGACACGACGGCGAACGCGCCGGCCGATCCGCCGTGGTCGTGCAGGTCGGTGGCCTGGCCCGGGAGCCAGGTGAGCAGCCACACCTCGTGGTCGTCGGCGGTGTGCAGCCGCCCGTACCACCGCTGGCGCGGGTCAAAGCGGGGTGCGAACGGCCACGCCGACGGGTCCTCGGCGTGCCAGCGTGCGACGGAGAGCAGGTCCGTCCGGGTCGAGACAGTCATGGCAGATACTCCATTATTCTCATCTACTTAGTAGGAATTACTACCACACGCGGGCGCCGTGTGCGACGGCGACAGGCGGATGTGCGTGAAATGACAGCGGCGTGCTGCACCCTGACGGTGGACACACCAAAGGGGGAACGCACCATGAGCTTCGCTTTCCAGGCCACCGGCCTGGTCAAGCGCTTCGGCAAGACCACTGCCCTGGCGGGCGTGGATCTCGCCGCCGAGCCCGGCACCGTGCTCGGTGTCCTCGGACCCAACGGCGCCGGCAAGACCACCGCCGTGCGGATTCTCGCCACCCTGCTGCGCCCCGACGCGGGCACCGCGGTCGTCGGCGGGTACGACGTCGTCAAGCACCCCGCCGCGGTCCGCCGCATCAGCGGGCTGACCGGGCAGTTCGCCTCCGTCGACGAGGACCTGACCGGGACCGAGAACCTGGTCCTCATCGGCCAGCTGCTCGACCTGCGCCGGCGCGACGCCAAGTCCAGGGCGGCGGGCCTGCTCGCCGACTTCGACCTCAGCGAGGCCGCCGACCGGCCGGTCAAGACCTACTCCGGCGGCATGCGGCGCCGCCTCGACCTGGCCGCGAGCCTCGTCGGGCGGCCCGCGATCGTCTACCTGGACGAGCCGACCACCGGCCTGGACCCGGCCAAACGCGAGGACGTCTGGAACATGGTCCGGGCGCAGGTGGCGGAGGGCACCACGGTGCTGCTGACCACGCAGTACCTGGAGGAGGCCGACGCCCTCGCCGACGAGATCTCCGTGATCGACCACGGCAAGGTGATCGCGCACGGCACGCCGGCCCAGCTCAAGCACATCGTCGGCGGCCAGACGATCAGCGTGCGCCCGGCCGACCCGGCGCACCTGGACACCGTCTCGACCATCCTCGCCGGGGTCTCCGGCGGGCAGGTCGAGTCCCGCGGCCGCGGGGTGCTGTCGGTGCCGGTCGACGACGCCCGGACCCTCGGCACGGTCGTGCGGCGCCTGGAGGAGGCCGGCATCGACGTCATCGAGCTGTCGCTGCACCTGCCGAGCCTCGACGAGGTCTTCTTCACCCTGACCCGTGGCACCGACAAGAAGCAGGAGGTGACGGTGTGACCACGCTCATCGCGGCCGTGCCCGGTCGGCCGTTCGGGCTGGTCAGGCACAGCCTGGTGATGGCCCGGCGCAGCCTCATCAAGACCATGCGCACTCCCGAGCAGCTGCTGGACGTGACGCTGCAGCCGATCATCTTCATCGTGCTGTTCGTGTACCTGCTGGGCGGCGCCATCGCCGGTTCCCGGCACGACTACCTGCAGTTCCTGCTGCCGGCGCTGCTGGTGCAGAACGTGCTGTTCGCCTCCGCACCGACCGGGGTCAGCCTCAACACCGACATCAAGACGGGGGTCTTCGACCGGTTCCGCAGCCTGCCGATCGGCCGGTCCGCGCCGCTCATCGGCGGGGTGCTCGGCGACATGATCCGCTTCGTGGTGTCGATCGTGGTGATGCTGGGGTTCGGGTACCTTCTGGGCTTCCGCTTCGGCACGAACCCCCTCGCGGTGCTCGCCGCGTGCCTGCTGGTGATGTTCCTGGCGTTCAGCTTCAGCTGGATGTTCGTGCTGCTGGGCATGCTGGTGCGGGAACCCGGCGCGGTCCAGGGCCTCGGCTTCGTGATCATGTTCCCGTTGACGTTCGGTACGAACGTGCTCGTGCCGACAAACACGCTGCCGGGCTGGTTGCAGGCGTGGGTGAAGGTCAACCCGGTGGCCGACGCGATGCAGGCCGCCCGCGGCCTGATGGTCGGCGGGCCGGTGCTCGACTCGGTCGTCAAGACACTGCTGTGGTCACTGGGCATCCTGGCGGTCTTCGCGCCCCTGGCCGTCCGCGCCTACCGGCGCAAAGCGTGAGATGAGCGACAACGCCGCGGCGCGGTCCATTCCCGCGCCGCGGCGGACCGCGTCGTCGTAACCGGCGGCGCCGAGGAGCTCGCGCAGCGCCGCCGACTGGGTGATCAGGTCCGCGTTGGACAGGTCGTCGCCGCCGGCCAGGACGCGGGCCACGCCGAGGATCTCGGCCGCGGTCACCGGCTCGCCGCGGGCGGCGGCGAGGGCCGCCGACCCGATCGCGATCTGCGCCACGACCGGCATGTCCCGCACCGGGACCGCCAGCCCCAGCGCCTCCGCCAGCCGCGCCGCGGCGGCCGGGAGGTCACCCCGGCGCACGTCCAGCTGCGCCCGCGCGACCAGCACGACGGCCCGGTACTGCGGCGCGACGAGGGGCGACTCCGCCTGCCGCCGCCACGCCTCCAGGTAGCAGCGCTCCGCCTCGTCGAGGTCCCCGTCGTACCGGGCCAGCTGGCCGAGCTCCAGCATCGCGTGGGAGACGTCCCGCGGCAGCGACGCCGGGTCGTCGGCGAAGCGGCGCAGCTCGGCGCGGGCGACCGCGGGCCCGTCGGTGTGGTGGCGGATCGCGGCGAGCCGGATCCGCTGGTACGCCTCGCTGGTGCGGACCCCGAGCTGGTGGTGCAGCTCGATCGACTCGGCGAACAGCGCGGCGGCGGCGGTGAAGTCGCCGCGGCGGGCCCGCGCGTCGGCGATCGAGGCGAGCGTCATCGACAGCCCCCACCGTTCGCCGATCTCCCGGAACGCGGCCGCGGCCGCCTCCTGGGCGCTCAGCATGCCGTCGACGTCGCCGTCGTTCTCCCGCAGGTGCCCGAGGATCGACAGCAGCATGCCCCGTGACCACGGCTCGACCGGGCCGGCGAGGCGGCGCTGGATCGCGGCGGCGCCGTTGGTGCTGTCGTCGCGGAACATCATCACGACCGGTTCGATCAGCCCGACGAACGGGTGCCCGGTGCCCGGCGGCACCTGCGCGGCGAGGGCGAGACACTCGTCGAGGAGCCCCTCGGCGAACTGGAAGTCACCGGCGAAGCCGCTGTTGATGATGTACACGGCGAGCACGACGGTGCGCACGTCGGCGGGGACGTCGCCGGGGACGGCGAGGATCCGCCCGAGCAGGGCGGCGGCCTCGGCGTGGTTGTCCTCGAACGTCCAGAACCAGGCGCACGCGGCCCCGAGCCGGAACGCGGTGGCGGCGTCGCCGGTGTCGCAGGTGTGGGTGACCGCGGCATGCAGGTTCGCCCGCTCCGGCCGGAGCCGGGCCAGCCAGTCGACCTGCGCGCCGGTGCGCAGGTGCGGCTCGGCCCGCTCGACGAGACCCAGGAAGTGTGCCGTGTGCGCCGACCTGGCCTGTTCGACCCGGCCGGCGCGGATCAGCTCCTCCAGCGCGAACTCACGGATCGTCTCCAGCATCCGGTACCGGACCGTGTCGCCCGCCACCACCTGCAGCAGTGAACGGTCCACGAGCATGTCCAGGAAAGGTTCGGCGTCGCGTACACCGGCGACCGCGGCTGCCGCGCCGGCGTCGAACGTGCCGGGGAACACCGCGACCGCGGCGCCGAACGCACGCTCCTGCTCCTCGAGCAGGTCCCAGCTCCAGGCGACGACCGCGTGCAGGGTCCGGTGCCGGGGCAGGGCGGTGCGGCTGCCGCCGGTGAGCAGCCGGAACCGGTCGTCGAGGCGGGCCACGAGCTGCTCGGCGGTGAACGAGCGCAGCCTGGCCGCGGCCAGTTCGATGGCCAGGGGCAGCCCGTCGAGGCGGCGGCAGATCTCCACGGCGGCCGGGGTCACCTCGAACCCGGGCCGCACCGCCTCGGCGCGGTCCCGCAGCAGCCGCACGGCGGGCTCCGGGGGCAGCGGGCCGACCGGGAACAGGGTCTCGCCGAGGATGCCGAGCGGTTCGCGGCTGGTCGCCAGGATGCGCAGCTTCGGGCAGCGGCCCAGCAGGTCCTCGCTGAGTTTCGCGGCGGCCTCGACGACGTGTTCGCAGTTGTCGAGGACGAGCAGCGCGTCGGCGGGCGCGAGCAGCTCGGCGAGCCGGCCGGTGACGTCGACGCGGCGGACCCGCGGCGGCGTCTCGAGCTGCCCGCCGCCGTCCAGGGCGCGCAGGACGGCGGCCGGCACGTCGGCGGCCTCGGTGACGGGGGCGAGCTCGACCAGCCAGGCGGCGTGCGGGTCCCGGGCGGCAACGGTCGTGGCGAGCCGGGTCTTGCCGGCGCCGCCCGGCCCGACGAGCGTGACCAGCCGCCGGTCGAGGATCTGCGTGGCGAGCCGGTCGACGTCGTCGTCGCGGCCGACGAAGCTGGTCAGCGGGGTGCGCAGGTTGCCGCCGGGCCGGTCGGTGAGCGCCAGCAGGTGTGCCCGGCGCAGCTGCGGCGACGGGTCGACGCCGAGCTCCTCGGCGAGCCGGTGCCGGCAGTCTTCGAACGCGGCGAGGGCCTCGGCCCGCCGGCCCTCGGCGTGCAGCGCCGTGATCAGGTGGGCGGCGAGCCGTTCCCGCAGCGGGTGCGCGGCGGTGAGCTCCCGCAGCCGGGCGACCAGGCCGGACGCACGCGGACCGACGGCCTCGACGTGGTCCTCGATCGCGGCGAGCCGCAGCTCCTCCCAGCGGGCGGCCAGGGCGTCGTCGACGTCCGGGGGGCCGCGCCACAGGTCCAGGGCGTCGGCCAGCAGCGTCGCCGCGCGGGCCGGGTCGCCGTCGCGCAGCGCCCGCCGTCCCTCGCCGGCGAGCCGCTCGAACCGGTGGGCGTCGACGTCGCCGGGCGGGACGTCGAGGCGGTACCCGCCGGCGCCGGACATCAGCGCCGGGTGCCCGTCGAGGGTCTTGCGCAGCCGTGACACCAGGGACTGCACGGCGTTGGCGGGGTCGGTGGGGGTGGCCTCGGGCCACAGCGCCGCGGCGAGCCGCTCCACGGACACGAACCGCCCGGGTTCGCAGGCCAGCCGGACCAGCAGGGTGCGCAGCCGGGCGCCGGTGACGTCGACGGGCCGCCCGTCGACGGTGACCGTCAACGGCCCCAGGATCCCCACCCGCATGCGCACCACTGTGCCACCCTTGAACCAAGGGTGGCACAGCGCGCTGGAGGGGTTAGTAGACGCTCACGCCGTAGACGCTGAGCGGCTCCGTGACGGGCTGGAAGTACGTGACGCCGCCGCTGCTGCAGTTGCCGCTGCCGCCGGAGGTCAGGCCGAGCGCGACCGAACCGGCGAAGAGGGAGCCGCCGCTGTCACCGGGCTCGGCGCAGACCGTGGTGCGGATCAGGCCGGTGACCCGGCCCTGCGAGTAGGTGACGGTCGCGTTGGTCTGCGTCACCGAGCCGCTGCGCACGCCGGTGGTCGAGCCGCTGCGGCGGACCGACTGCCCGACGGTGGCGTTGCCGGCGGAGGTGATGTCCTGCGTCGAGCTGCCGCCGAGGGAGACGTTGCCGGGGTGCGCGACGCCGGCCGCGTAGCGCACGATGCCGTAGTCGTTGCCGGGGAAGCTCGTGCCGGTGCGGGTGCCGAGGACCGAACCGCTGCTCGTCGTCCACGTCGCGCCGATGTTGGTGCAGTGCCCGGCGGTCAGGAAGTAGTACGTGCTGCCGCTGACCACGTTGAAGCCGAGCGAGCACCGGGAGCCACCGGCGTAGATCGCCTGGCCACCGGAGATCGTCGGCTGCAGCGCGGCACCGAGCCGCTCGATCCGCGCGCCGCTGCCGAGGGCCGCGACGGTCGCCTCGATGGTCTTGACGTGCTCGGCCGTGACCGTGGTGTCGATGGAGACGACCACCTGGTTGGCGACCGGGTCGACGGCCCAGGCGGTGCCCGGGACGGAGACCTTCGCGTCGAGGGTCGAGGTGATGCGGGCCAGCTCGGCGCCGCTGTGCTTGACCTTGCGGGCCACGGCGCCGGTCGACTCGACGCTCTTGGCGGTGTTCGCGTCGGTGACGGTGACGACCATCTTGCCGAGCTGGGCGTCCCAGTAGGAACCGGCGGTGGCGAGCCCGAGCTGCGAGACCAGCGCGTCGGTGCTGCCGATCGGTGCTGCCTGCGCCGGTGACGCCGTGAGGAACGAGCCTGCGACGAGGGCGGTGCCCGCGGCGATGACCACGGTGCGACGGAGTATGGACCTTGTGAGTCTCACGTGAGCCTCCCCTATATCGGAGCCGATAAATATCGGCCGCGACCGATGCTGTCATCGGACGGGGAGGCCCACAAGATACGAGGTCCAAATTGCCCCATAGCACCCGTGTCATATCACTAAGCGACTATCCCTTCTAGGAGGTATGCGCTGATCGGCCGGTACAGGTGCGGCTGGACGTTGTCGTCGATCGGCACCGTCACCGACACCCGGCCCTCGGCCTCACCGACGAACAACGCGGGATCGTTGCTGTCCGCGAACGACACCACGTCCAGCCCCGCGGCGGCCGCCGCACCCGCGAACCCGTGGTCGGCGAAGACCAGGTCAGGCATCGGCGAGCCGGTGGACTCGAGCTCCTCGAGCATCGCCCGCATCCCGTCCGGCGAGTGCGTGTGCCACAGCGCGATGCCGCGCTCGGCGCCCATCGCCACCCCGCCCACGTAGCGCACGGCCAACGGGAACTCCCGGCCGTCGTAACGGCCCGGGTTGGCGAACGGCACCCCCGGCGCCGGGCTCAGGATCTCGCACCCCGCCGCCCGCAGCGCCGCGACGACCGCGAGGTGGACCTCGACGATCCCGGCCGGGTGCCCGGACGCCACCAGGACCCGCTCCCGGCGCCGCGCCGCGACCCGCAGCCGCTCCCGCATCCGGTCCAGCGCCGCCACGGTCTTGTACGGGTCGATCACGTCGGTGCCCGTCGACCGCTCCGGATCGGGGTCAATGCCGACCCGCTCCGCCATCACACCCAGCACCTGAGCGAGGGTCCACGTCTTGAGCGGTGCGAGGCCGAACAGGTATCCCTCGTGACCGTCGGCGAACGCCGCGGCGTTGCCATGGTTGGAGGCCCGGGTGGTTTCGACGTCGCCGGCGAGGAGTGCTTCCCGAAGATAACTCACAAGCTCAGGCATGTGACCCATGGTATGCAAGCACCTCTGCGGCGCCGAGCAAAGCGGCCTAAGGTCACAGTCATGGCCGACGTGTATCTCGAGGTGACTGACAAGAAGGTGTTCGCGGCGAGCCTGGACTGGCCGGGCTGGGGCCGCTTCGCCAAGACCGAGGACGACGCGCTGGGCGCGCTGGCGGACTACGGCACACGGTATGCGCCGATCGCCACCGCCGCCGGCTACAACTTCCCGGCCGCACCGACGTTCAAGGTCGTCGAACGCGTCCCGGGCACCTCCGCCACGCAGTTCGGCGTCCCGGACGCCCACCCCGACGCCGACAACCGCGCCGTGACGAAGGCCGTCGCGGACCGGCACAAGAAGCTGCTCATCGCCGCGTGGGAGGCGTTCGCCGCGTTCGCCGCGACGGCGCCCGAGTCACTGCGCAAGGGGCCGCGCGGCGGCGGCCGGGACCGCGACAAGATGATCGACCACGTCTACGGCGCCGAGGCGGGCTACGGCCGCAAGATCGGCTTCAAGCTCCCCCAGCCGGCGATCGACGACACTGCCGCGATCACCGCCGTCCACGACGAGGTCCTCGCCATCCTCGGGCGGCCGCATGACGGGGGTCCACTCGTCGACAACGGCTGGACCTCCCGGTATGCGGCTCGTCGGTATGCGTGGCACGTCCTGGACCACCTGTGGGAGATGCAGGACCGCGCCGAGTAGGCCCCGCCGTCAGCTGGAGACCAGGCTGGTGTGCTGGGTCATGAACGCCTCCACGGCGTTGGCCTTGACCGCGGCGAGCAGCTCCAGGGTCGTCGGGTCGAGGGCCTCCGCGCCGGGGTTCTCGGACGAGGAGTAGAAGGTTCCGTTGTTGGTCTTGACGGTCAGCAGGTCGTCGCCACTGATGCCCTTCATCGCGAAGATCCAGTCGTCGAGGCCGATGCCGCCGGAGTCGATCGTCATCGACTGGCCGACGACGTCGAGGATCTTCTTGAGCTTGCCGGGGTCGGTGAGCACGTCCTTGCTCAGGATCTGCTTGAACAGGGCCTTGATGAACTGCTGCTGGTGCCGCTGCCGGTCGTAGTCGCTGTTGGGCAGGGTCTCGCGCTGGCGGACGTAGTCCAGGGCCTGCCACGGCTCGAGGTGCTGGTAGCCGACGTGGTAGGTCTGCGGGGTGACGCCGGCGATCGGGTCGAGGTCGGTGCCGCCGTGGCCGTTGTCGCGCTGGATGTAGGGCACCTTGGTGTTGCCCTTGGCGTCGTGGCCGATGTGGACGGACTTGACCTCCTGGTCGACGTACATGTCGACCCCGCCGAGCACGTTGACCACGTTCTGGAAGCCGGTGAAGTCGATGATCCCGGCGGCGTCGAACGTGATGCCCCAGTTCTCCTTGATCGTCTCGGCGAGCAGCGTGACGCCGAACTTGCGCTGCTCCTTGCCCGTGGTGCCGAGGCCGCCGATGGCGAACGCGCCGTTGATCTTGTCGTGGCCGCCGGTGTAACGGTTCTTGCCGTTGTCGAACTTGGGGATCTTCACCCAGGTGTCACGGGGGATCGAGATCAGGTACGCCGAGTCGTGACCGGCCGGGATGTGCAGGATGATGATCGAGTCGGAGCGGATCGCCTCGGACTCGTCCTGGCCGGGGCGCGGGTCGATGCCCATGAGCAGGATGTTCTTCGCGCCGCTGATCGTGACGTGCTTGCCCTGCTGCTCAGCCGCCGGGACGATCAGGTCCTCCTGCTTGACGCTGCCCGTGGCGTAGCCGAGGACCACGTCCTTCGCCACGAACGCGCTGCCCGCCACCACCATCATGATCGCGCCCGCCACCACCAGCGCGCGCGCCCACCGCGGGTCCTTGCGGCTACGCCGCAGCGGGGTGCCCTTCGAAGGCCGGGACTTGGAGCCGTACTTGGAGCCGGACCTGGAACCGGAGCCGGAGCTGGAACCGGACCCGGAACCGGACCTGGAGCGGGAGCGGGAGCTGGCACTGGCTGACGAGCGGGAGGATCGAGAGGACGACGATGGCCGGCGCGACGACGGGTCGTCGGCCGGCCGGTCGTCGAGGCTCAGGTCCTCGGCGAGATGCTCGTGGCGTTGGAACACGTCCCGCAGCTCCTGTTCGAGCGAGGCGTCGGAGGTCATACCCCCAAGACGGTATGAGGGGTGCCAGTGATTGCACTTGGTGTTGCCTCGCAGTCACCTGAGAGTTCAGCCGCCGACCACGATCACGCCGATGACGCTGATCAGGACGAGCACGGCGAGGAACACCAGCATGCCCTGCTCGCTGTCGAGGTTGGTGAGCTTCCGGGTCGTGGTAGGGGTCGGCGTGGTCATCGGGGGCCTCCTGTTGCGGTGTGGTGACTCAAACGGTAGGTACACCGCCCCCAGGTTTGCTCCCGTCATCGTGCCAGCCCCCGAACAGCGCCTTTGCAGGGTCTAACCGATGTTCGGTGCCTCCTGGTGACGGGTGCCGGCACTGAGCTCTGGGAACACCTTGCCCACCTTCCCGACCAGATATGCGCCATACGTGCCCGTGAACGCCCGCAGGTCCTGCCCGTCCCAGCGCTGCCCGCCGGCGTGCCCGGTCGCGGGCAGCGGCGGTACCTCCTGGCTGAAGTCGGGGTCGAAGAAGAACGGGAACGACAGCCGCTCGTTGCCGCTGAGGTTGCGGACCCGGTGCGGGGTCGAGCGGTACCAGCCGCCGGTCATCCGGTCGAGCATGTCGCCGATGTTGCACACGAAGGTGCCGGGGATCGGCGGGGCGTCCAGCCAGCCGCCGGGGGTGCGCACCTGCAGCCCGCCGTTGCCGTCCTGCAGCAGCAGGGTCAGCAGGCCGTAGTCGGTGTGCTCACCGACGCCCCACTCGTCGCTGCCGGGCTCCGACGGCGGGTAGTGGAAGATCCGGAACAGCACGGTCGGGTCGGCGGTGTAGGACTGCTCGAAGTACCCGGCCGGCAGCCCCAGGCTCAGCGCGACGCCCCGCAGGACCGCCTGCGCGACCTCGGTGAGCAGCGCCATGTATTCCAGGACCGCCGGCTTCAGGTCCGGCACCTGCGCGGGGAACAGGTTGGCGCCGTGCAGCGGCAGCCCGGCGCGCACCTGCGGGGCGTCGGGACCGAGCTCGGTGCCGAAGTAGACGCCCTCCTTGCGGTCGGGGACGCCGGAGGTGAGCTCGGCGCCGACCGGGAAGAAGCCGCGCCAGGCCCGGCCGCCGCGGGCCATCGCGATCTCCAGCTTGTCCTGCTCGGGCAGTGCGAAGAAGGCGCGGGCGGCGGTGTCGAGCCGGTCGATCAGCGCGGCCGGCACGCCGTGGCCGGTCACGTAGAAGAAGCCGCTGCTGCGGCAGGCCGCCTCGATCCCGGGGGCGGCGGTGGCGGGGTCGGAGATGTCGATGACCGGCAGCGCGTCCATGCGACGGAGACTATCTGTCAACCAACGTTGACACTCGTCGGGTTGTCAACTACGGTTGACACATGACGGAAGCAGGCGATCTCGCCGACGCCGCGGCCAGCCCGGACCCAAGGATCGGACTGCGGGCCGCGGTCGCGCTGCGCCGGCTCGCCGACGCACTCGAGAACCTCCAGGTCGACAACGCGCGCCGGCACGGCTGGTCGTGGCAGGAGATCGCGGACGCCCTCGACGTGTCGCGCCAGGCGGTGCACAAGAAGCACGCCGGCCGCAACCCAGTGATCGCAGAGATGGGAGAGCAGTGATGTTCGAGCGGTTCACCACTCGGGCCCGCACGGTGGTCCACACCGCGCACGAGGAGGCCGACGCCCTCGGCCACCGCACGGTCGGCACCGAGCATCTGGTCCTGGCCATGTTCAGCGCCGGCGGGATCGCCGCCGACGTGCTGCACGCCTGCGGCATCGAGGCCGACGAGCTGCGCACGGCGCTCGCCGCCGGCGACGACGCGGCCGCGCTGCGCTCCATCGGCATCGACCTCGACGCGGTGCGCGAGAGCGTCGAGCAGACGTTCGGGCCGGGCGCCCTGGAGCAGGCCGAGCCACCCCGCCGCGGCGGGTTCCTGTTCCGGCGCAGCAAGCTGTCCAACCGGTTCGGCAACGACGCGAAGAAGGCCCTCGAGCTGTCGCTGCGGATCGCGCTGTCGATGAAGCACAACTACATCGGCACCGAGCACCTCCTGCTGGGCGTCCTGCGCGACGAGCGTGGCACCGGCGGCCGGCTGCTGCGCGAGCAGGGCATGAGCTACGAGCGCACGATGGAGCTCGTGAGGGCCGCGCTGCGCGACGTGGCGTAACCGTTAGCGTTGCTCCGCATGGAGCGGACACTGACGTGGCGGGACCTGAATCGCGCCCTGCTGGCGCGGCAGTCGCTGATCTCCCGGGCACCGGATGACGCCGCGACCGTCCTGGAGCGCATGGCCGGGTTGCAGGCGCAGTACGCACCCTCGATGTACATCGGGCTGTGGACCCGGATCGAGGGGTTCGAGCGGGAGTCGCTGACCCGGCTCCTCGAATCGCGCGAGGTGGTCCAGGCGACCCTCCTGCGGGCCACCATCCACCTCGTGTCGCGGTCCGACTTCTGGCCGTTCGTGATCGCCGTCCGCGACGCCCGGCGCGACTGGTACCACCGCGTCATCCGCAACAACGTCGGGCCCGCGGAGCTCGCCGAGGCCGCGAAGGGCCTGGAGGCGCTGCTGCGGGAACGGCCGCTGCGGCGGACCGAGATCGACCAGCTCTACGGCGCGGAGGTGCGCGGGGGTGTCGGCATGTATCTCGACATGGTCCGGGTGCCCCCGTCCGGCACCTGGGCCCGCCGCCGCGCCGACCTCTTCGGGCTCGCGGAGGACTGGGTCGCGCCGACCGGCGTCACCGTCGCCGAGGCCCGTGAGCTGCTCGTGCGGCGGTACCTCGGCGGCTTCGGCCCGGCCCACCGCGCCGAGATCGCCGACTGGGCCGGCCTGAGCGTCACCGACATCACCAAGGTCCTGTCCACGATGGACCTGCGCCGGTTCCGCGACGAGCGGGGCCGGGAGCTCGTCGACCTGCCGGACCAGCCGCTGCCGGACCCTGACACCCCGGCGCCGGTGCGGTTCCTGCCGACCTACGACGCGACCCTCCTGGCACACGCCCGCCGGACCCTGATCCTGCCGGAGGAGCACCGCACGAAGGTGTTCCATGTACGGATGCCGCAGTCGATCGGCACGTTCCTCGTCGACGGCCAGGTCGCCGGCACCTGGACGGTGAACAAGAGCGGCGTCGTGGCATGGGAGCCGTTCGCGAAGCTGCCGGCGTCGGTGCGCCGTCAGGTCGACGCGGAGGCCGAAGCGCTGTCGGCGTTCCACTCGACGTCGTAGTCGTGCATCCAGGCGCCGCCCTTCTCCGCGAACCGCTTGAAGAAGAACGGCATCACGACGTCCCGCAGCCGGGCCGCGACGGGTCCGGCGACCTTCGCGTCCCGGTTCGCGCCGGCGACCTTCAGCATCTGGTCGGTGCGGGGGCGGCGCAGCTGCTCGTACCGCGGCAGCGCGCCCTCCGGCCCGTCCCGCAGGCACTTGGCGAGCACGACGGCGTCCTCGACGGCGAGGTTGGCGCCCTGGCCGGCGCCCATCGGGTGGGCCGCGTCGCCGAGCAGGACCATGCCGTCGCGGTGCCAGCGCGGCACGCCACCCGGCATCGCCTGCATCACGGTGCGTGGATGCCACTGCCCGGTCCGCCGGACCAGCTCCGCCGCCGGCCCGCGGTCCCCGGCGAACAGCGCGGCGAGCTCGTCCCGCCCGGGAGTGGCCGCGGGTGGCCGGTCCGCGGGCACCTGGGCGGCCCACAGCGTGCCGGCGGCGGTCGGGGCGTACAACCATCGTGGCCTTCGCGCCGAACATGATGTGGAACGCGCCGGGGTCCACCCGGTGTGCTGAGCGCCCGCCGACGGTCCACAGGCCCGCGTACCCCGCGACCGGCGCACCCGGGTCGATGACGGTGCGCAGCCGCGAGTGGATGCCGTCGGCGCCGACGATCAGGTCGGCGCCCGCGGTGCCTCCGTCGGCGAACACGGCCGTGCGGCCGGCGCCGACGTCGACCAGCCTGCGGCCGGTGACGATCCTCGCCCCGGCACCGGCGGCGAGGTCGCGCAGCGTCTCGACCAGGTGCCCGCGCATGAGGGTCACCCGGCGGCGGGACGCCTCGCCGAGCTGCCTGCCCCGCCCGCTGTGCAGCCGCAGCAGCGGCAGCTCGGTGCCGCGGGCCTCGACCGCCGCCCGGCAGCCGATCGCATCGAGGGCCCGCAGCCCGTTGTCGCCGAGGCTCACGAAGGACCCGACGTCCCCGGCCGGGTCCGTGTACGCCTCGTAGACCGTCACGTCCCAGCCGACCCGGCGCAGTGCGATCGCCGCGACCGGCCCCGCCACCCCACCACCGATGACCATGGCTTCCATGCCCGCACTCCTTAGTGAATCTGCATTCGGTGAATTACGATTCAGTTTTACGGGCTGCTACCGTCGGGCGTCAAGAGCTGGGGCGTGACAAGGTTGTGATGGCGATGGCAACGCGCAAGGAGAAGGCGGCCCAGACCTCCGCCGCCCTCAAGGACGCCGCCCGCCACCTGTTCGCCACCCGCGGCTACCTCAACACCAAGATCAGCGACATCACGGCCGAGGCCGGCCGCGCGGTGGGCTCGTTCTACGACCACTTCGCGAGCAAGGAGGAGCTGCTGCAGGCGCTCTTCGCGGACATGCAGGACACCGCGGACTCCGCGCTGCCCGACCACGACCCGGACCACGACCTGTCCGACGAGGCGCAGCTGCGCTTCCACGTCGCCGCGGCCTGGCACACGTTCCGGACCCACCTGCCGGTGATGGTCGCCCTCTTCCAGTCCTCGATGCTGGAGGCCCCGTTCAGCGGCCTGGCCCGCACGCGGCTCGCCGAGGACACCGGCATGCTCCGCCAGCACCTGGAGTTCCTGGAGGCCCGCGGCCACCGGCTACCGGGCCGCCCGGCGGTCGTCGCCGACGCGATGGGGGCGATGCTGGCCATGTTCGCCTACGCGCACCTCACGGCGCCCGAACCCCGCCTCCCCGACGACGAGGCCATCGACACCCTGACCGCCCTGCTCCTGCGCGGCCTGCAAGGCTGAGACCCGCCTGCGCAGTGGTGGGCGGGAAGCAGGAGACTGTAGGCATGGCAAGGATCGTCGTCACCGGAGCGCACGGAAAGACCGGACGGGCGGTCGTCACCGACCTGCTCGCCCACGGCCACCACGTCGTCGCGACCGACGCCGTGGGCAAAGCCGGCCACCTCAGCGAGCTCGGCACGCCCATGCTGGTCGCCGACCTGACCGACCACGGGCAGGCGGTCGAGGTGCTGACCGACGCCGACGCGGTCGTGCACCTGGCCAACATCCCGGCGCCGGGCATGTATCCGCCGGCCGTCACGTTCAACCGCAACTCGACCATGAACTTCAACGTGTTCCACGCCGCGCAGCAGGCCGGGGTCGGCCGGGTCGTGTGGTCCTCCAGCGAGACGACGCTCGGCCTGCCGTTCGACACTCCCCCGCGGTATGCGCCGGTCGACGAGGAGCACTTCCCGTTCCCGACGACGACCTACGCGCTGTCCAAGGTCGTCGGCGAGACCCTGGCCCGGGAGATCTCCGGGTGGAGCGGCATCCCGTTCGTCGGGCTGCGCCTGTCCAACGTGCACGCCGCCGACGACTACGCGGCGGTCCCGGGCTACTGGTCCGACCCGCACCTGCGCAAGTGGAACCTGTGGGGTTACGTCGACGTGCGCGACGTCGCCGCCGCGTGCCGCCTCGCCCTGGATGCCCCGGTCACGGGCGCCAGCTCGTACGTGATCGCCGCGGCGGACACGATCATGGACCGGCCGTCCGCCGAGCTGATGCGCGAGGTCTTCCCCGACGTGCCGCTGACCCGTGAGCTCACCGGGTTCGAGACGCTGCTGGGCATCGACCGGGCCCGTGAGGTCCTCGGCTACGCACCGCAGCACTCCTGGCGCACCGAGCTGCAGCGGTAGCCGCACCGGGCCCCGCAGCGCGTCAGTCGAGCGACGCCTGCAGCAGGGCCAGGAGGTCGGCCAGGGCCGTCGGGGCGGCGGCCAGCTCGTGCAGGTTGCACTCGATCCCCGACGCCGAGACCAGGACGCCCGGGGTGGCCGGGTGGATCCGGCGCCAGCCGCGTGAGGTCAGCGCCGCTTCCATCACCACGACCACGGACGGGGTGGCGTCGAGGTCCTCGGGTTCGGTCGGCGGTTCGGGCTGGGCCGGCCAGTTCGCCGCGACCAGCTCGTCCAGGCGGGTCAGCAGCACCTGCACGACCTCCGCCGGGCCGGTCGGCTGGCGGCCCAGGAGGGTGGCGACCTGGTCGTGCACGGCGCGGGCCTGCCGGACGACCCAGCCGGGCCAGGCGGTGGCCGGCACCGCGGCGAACGTCGTCCACTCCGCCGGCGAGCGGCGCAGAACGTGCCGGGCCAGGGCCCGTTCGTCGGCGGCCGACAGGGGGTCGACGGGCACCAGGTCCGCGGCCCGCAGCACGAGATGCGCGTCGGTCAGCGGCGCGATGGCGCCGGCGAGGTTGGGGTGCCGGCTCATCAACTCGGTCCGGGTGTCGTCGTCGACGGTGGCGTTGACGGCGCCGGCGCGGATCGCGGCCCGCCAGCCGTCGTGGACGTCCTGGATGGCCGCGGCGGCGTGCTGCCAGACCTGCTCCTCCAGGTCGAAGGCGAGGTCGGCGAACTCGAACTCGGCCAGGTCGGCCTTGACCACCGCGCGGGCGGCGGTGTGCAGCCCGGACGCGCTGCTGGCGGCCTGATCGGCCTTGCGCTCCAGGGCGGTGGCGAACTCGCGGGTGGCGCGCAGCACGGCCGCCGCGCGCGGCGGCAGCTCGACCCTGGACGGGTCGGCGGCCTCTTCGTACAGGTCACGCAGCCGCGCGACGAGGTGGGCGCGGCGGTGGTCGACGACGGCGAGCTCGTGCGCGACCAGGGCGCGGATCTCGTCGACGGTCAGGCAGTACAGCAGCGGCAGGCCGACGAGCAGGAGCCGGCGCCGGCGGCTGGCCCAGGAGCGGATGGCGCCGTGGCCGGTCAGCAGGACGGCGTCCGGGGCGGCCACGCCGACCCTCGCGGCGACCTCGGCGACCAGGGCGAGCAGGTGTCCGGTAGCGGTGACTCCCTCGGGCGGGGCTTCGGGCGGACGTCCGTAGCGCATCAGGACCCATCTGGCGCGCCACACACTGATTTTGCCGGGCAACGGATCTTCGACGACGGCAACCGACACAGCGAAGCATCCTCATCACGTCGCCGGGGCGCGTCAACGAGCGTCGTCCATCCGGCGGGGGTGATTCCCGAAAGTCACCCGAACCGGTGCCGATGATGCCGGTGAGGACTCGGGGGTGAGATGTACCAGACGTTCAGTCCGTTGCTGGACGCGCTGAAGGAACGCGGGGCAGATCCGCAGGCGGTCGACAAGGCGGCCGCGGAGGCGGAGGCCACCGGCCGGTCGATCCGCGCCGTCCTCATCAACGACCACATCGTCACCGAGGACCAGCTGACCGAGGCGTCCGCGGACGCGTACGGGATCCAGACGCTGGACCTGGTCGGCTACCCGATCGATCCGGCGGCGGTCACCAAGATCCCGATGGCGCTGGTGCTGAAGCACCGGGTGCTCGGCATCGCCCTGAATGAGCACGAGATCACCGTCGGCATCACCGACCCGGGTGACGTCCTGGCGCTGGATGACGTCCGCGCCGCGACCGGGCTCACGGTGCGGCCGGTCGTGGTGGCACGCTCCGAGCTGCGCAAGATCATCGACCGGTTGAAGCGGGAGGAGAACGACCTCGGCGACGTCGCGGAGAGCCTGCGGGCGGAGGCCGCGCCGAGCATCTCGAACCTGACGACGATCAACGAGGACGCGCCGATCGTCCGGTACGTCAACTCGCTCATCGAACAGGCGATCGTGAACCGCGCGTCGGACCTGCACCTGGAGCCGGGCGAGCACAGCATGCGGGTGCGGTACCGCATCGACGGCGTCCTGCACGAGGTCGACACGGTGCCCAAGCACGTGCAGTCGGCGCTCATCTCCCGGCTGAAGATCATGTCGAACGTCGACATCACCGAGCGGCGCATCCCGCAGAACGGCCGCATCACGGTCGAGATCAGCGGGCGGGCCGTCGACCTGCGCACGGCGACGCTGCCGACGGTGTGGGGCGAGAAGATCGTGCTGCGGGTCCTGGACACCAGCGGGATGGACCTGAAGCTGTCCAAGCTCGGCTTCAGCAAGGCCAACGCGGAGCGGTTCGCCGCGTCCTACAGCAAACCGCACGGCATGCTGCTGGTGACCGGCCCGACCGGCTCGGGCAAGTCGACGACGCTGTACGCCACCCTCGCCGAGATCAGCAAGCCGACGGTCAACATCATCACCGTCGAGGACCCGGTGGAGTACCGGCTGCCCGGCGTCAACCAGGTGCAGGTGGACCACAAGGCGGGCCTGACATTCGCGGCGGTGCTGCCGGCGATCCTGCGCTCCGACCCCGACGTGGTGCTCATCGGTGAGGTCCGGGACCGCACGACCGCGCAGCTGGCGGTCGAGGCGGCGCTCACCGGCCACCTGGTGCTGTCGACCCTGCACACGAACGACGCGCCGAGCGCCGTCACCCGGCTCGTCGAGATGGGTATCGAGCCGTTCCTCGTCGGCTCGTCGGTGGACTGCGTCCTGGCCCAGCGGCTCGCGCGCCGGCTGTGCGACTGGTGCCGCACCGAATACGAGCCGAGCGAGGCGGAGCTGGCCGGGGCGCGCTGGCCGTACGACCTGCTCGGCACCCCGCCGCACCTGTGGCGCCCGGTCGGCTGCCGGTCCTGCGCCAACACCGGCTACCGGGGCCGGATCGCCCTGCACGAGGTCATGCCGGTGTCTGCCGAGATCGAGAAGCTGGCGATCAACCGGGCCTCCGCGCACGAGATCCAGGCCGTCGCCCGCACCGAGGGCCTCGTCGACCTGCGCCTGGACGGCCTGGCGAAGGCCGCCGAGGGGCAGACCTCGATCCCGGAAGTCGTCCGGGTCGCCGTGTAACCCTCAACACATCGCGGCGCCTGCCGATGGGCCGCGTGTGGAGACCATGGTGACCAGCGACGAGCGCGCCTCGCTCGACGCGATGCTGGTGTCGCTCGTCCGCGTCGGCGGCTCCGACCTGCACCTGACCGTCGGGGCGCCGCCGACGGTGCGGATCAACGGCGGGCTGCGCTACCTGCCGGGCTACGACAACCTCACCCCCGACGACACGGAGATGCTGGTCCGCGCCGCCGTGCTCAACGAGAGCCAGTGGAAGCATTTCGAGCAGGTCCAGGAGCTCGACTTCGCCTACGCGATCGAGGGTGTGTCGCGCTTCCGGGTCAACCTGTACGCGCAGCGCGGCTCCTTCGGCGCGGCGTTCCGGGCGATCCCGCACAACATCAAACCCCTCGACCAGCTCGGCGTGCCGGAGCAGGTGGCCCGCTTCGCGCATCTGCACCGCGGTCTCGTCCTCGTCACCGGGCCGACCGGCTCGGGCAAGACGACGACCCTCGCGGCGATCCTCGACCTGGCGAACCGGACGCGCTCCTCGCACATCGTGACGATCGAGGACCCGATCGAGTTCCTGCACGAACACAAGCGGTGCCTGGTGAACCAGCGCGAGGTGGGCGCGGACACGACGTCGTTCTCGATGGCGTTGAAGCACGCGCTGCGCCAGGACCCCGACATCATCCTCGTCGGCGAGCTGCGCGACCTGGAGACCACGTCGACGGCGCTGACCGCGGCCGAGACCGGCCACCTGGTCCTGGCGACCCTGCACACGCAGAGCGCGGCGCAGACCGTCGACCGGGTCATCGACATCTTCCCCCCGCACCAGCAGCAGCAGGTCCGGGCGCAGATGTCCAATGCGCTGCAGGGCGTCGTCACGCAGGCCCTGGCCCCGCGCGCCGACGGGCAAGGCCGCACGATCATCTCGGAGATCATGTTCGCCACGCCGGCGATCCGGAACCTGATCCGTGAGGGCAAGAACCACCAGATCCCGTCGTTCATGCAGTCCAGCGGCAACGAAGGGATGCTCTCGTTCGACCAGCACCTGGCCGAACGGGTCCGCCAGCAGCTCGTCACCTACGAGACGGCGCTGGAGCTGTGTCACTCGGCGGAGGAGTTCCGCCGTCTCGCCGGCCGGATGTGATGTGAGAAGCACATGACCGCCACGAAAACCTACGACTACCAGTCGATCGACCAGGCCGGGAAACGCGGCAAGGGCAAGATCGAGGCCTCCAACGAGCTGGCCGCCGCGCAGCTGCTGCGCCAGCAGGGCCTGACCCCCCTCGCCATCACCAGCGCTGACTCGCTGATGAAACGCGACATCCGGGTCCCCGGGCTCGGCGACCGGACCACCCTGAAGGACCTGTCGGTCTTCGCCCGGCAGTTCGCGACCATGACGCAGTCCGGCATGTCCCTGCTGCGGTCCCTGGCGGTGCTGGAGGACCAGGCGCAGAAGGCGGGCCTGAAGAAGGCGGTCAGCGAGGTACGGCTCGACATCGAGGGCGGCACGTCGCTGTCCGGGGCCCTGTCCAAGCACCCGAAGGTGTTCCCCACCCTGATGGTGGCGATGATCCGGGCCGGCGAGACCGGCGGCTTCCTCGACAGCGCCCTGGAGCGCATCGCGACGAACTTCGAGAAGGACGCGCACCTGCGCGGGAAGATCAAGAGCGCGCTCACGTACCCCGTGATCGTGCTCGTCTTCACCGTCGTGATGATCAGCGCGGTGCTCATCTTCATCGTGCCGATCTTCGAGAAGATGTTCAAACAGCTCGGCGGTGAGCTTCCCCTGCCGACCCGCATCATCGTCAACGCCAGCCACACCCTGTACTGGCTGGGGCCGCTCGTCATAGCGGTGCTGGTCGTGACCACGGTGTCGCTGCGCAAGGCGGCCGCGGTGAATCCGGCGGTGCGCCTGTGGATCGACCGGATGAAGCTCAAACTGCCGGTCTTCGGGCCGCTGTTCACGAAGATCGCGCTGAGCCGGTTCTCCCGCAACCTCGGCACCCTGCTCGGCGTCGGCGTGCCGGTGCTGCAGGCCCTGGACGTCGTCGGCGCCACCACCGGCAACTCCGTGATCACCGCCGCCATGACCGACCTGCAGAACGCCGTGCGCGAGGGCCAGCCGATGTCCTCGCAGCTCGGCGCGCACAAGATCTTCCCATCGATGGTCGTGCAAATGGTCGAGGTCGGCGAAGAGAGCGGCCAAATCAGTCAGATGCTGGAAAAGGTTGCCGATTTCTACGACCGAGAGGTGGACAGCGCGGCTGAGGCACTCACCGCGTCCATCGAACCGATCATGGTGCTCGTCATGGGTGGCGTGGTCGGCGGGATGATCATCTGCCTCTACCTGCCGATGTTCTCGATCTACCAGAACATCCAGAGCAACTGAAGAAGAACGTCGGTGCACATGACTGGCGCAAGGCAGCGGAGCCTCGCCATACCCACACCCCGTGCAGGAGCAGGAGGCTCACCATGAAGGAAACGCTGCGCAGGATGCAGAAGAAGCGTGCCGCCGGAGACGGCGGATTCACGCTCGTCGAACTCCTCGTTGTCGTCGTGATCATCGGCGTACTCGTCGCGATCGCCGTCCCCATGTATCTGAACTACCGTAAGGGCGCGGCGAACAAGTCCGCCGAGTCCGACGTGCGCGCCGCGGTCAGCGCCGCCGAGCAGTTCTACACGGAGAACGGCAACAAGTACCCGGACAACGTCAAGTCCACCGGCCCGGGCCAGAAGATCACGTTCACGCTCGCGTCCGCGGGAGCCGGCGTCATCACGCAGGTCGCCACCGTCTCGCCGAACAACATGCTGGGCTTCACGAACCTCGGTAGCGGCGCCTACCGGATCTGCGGCACGAACGAGGACGGCGAGACCGTCTACGTGTACAGCAGCCTCGAGGGCGGTTCGGTGAAGAAGGCCGCGTCCGCCACCTTCGACACCTGCCTCACCAGCGGCTGAGCCGGCCCCGACCGGCGATGTGGCGGCCCGCGGTGACGCGGGCCGCCACACCCGACTCTCTCAGGAAGGAGCACGCGGATGCTGTACGCGCTCGTCGGCGTGCTCGGCCTGGCGATCGGGTCGTTCCTCAACGTCGTCATCCACCGCGTCCCCCGCGGTGCGTCGCTCCTGCGGCCGGCCTCGCACTGTCCACAGTGCACGGAGCCGATCCGGCCGTGGCACAACGTCCCCGTCGCCGGCTGGCTGCTGCTGCGCGGCCGCTGCGCCGACTGCGCCGCCCCGATCAGCGTCCGCTACCCCCTGGTGGAGGCCGGCACGGCGGCGCTGTTCGTCGCCGTCGCCGCCCGGTTCGGCTGGTCGGCGACGCTGCCCGCGTGGCTGTACTTCGCCGCGATCGCGGTCGCCCTGGCCCTCATCGACCTCGACGTGCTGCGCCTGCCGAACGCGATCGTCCTGCCGTCCTACCTGGTCGTGCCCGCCCTGTTCCTGCCGGCCGTGGTGCTGCAGCGGGACTGGTCGGCGGGGCTGCGGGGACTGGTCGGGATGGCGGTGCTGTTCACCTTTTATCTGCTGCTGTCCCTGGTGTACCCGGGTGGCATGGGCTTCGGCGACGTGAAGCTCGCCGGCGTGCTGGGCCTCTACCTCGGCTGGCTCGGCTGGGCGCCCCTGGCGGTCGGGACCCTGGCGGCGTTCCTGCTCGGCGGGATCGCCGGGATCGCGCTGATGGCCGGTGGCCGGGCGGGCCGCAAGACCGCGCTGCCGTTCGGCCCGTCGATGCTCGCCGGGGCGCTGATCGCGCTGTTCGCGGCGGCGCCGATCACCGACTGGTACACCTCCATCCTCCTGCCCGCCTGACGGTTTTATCTAAGGAGCACGATGGCTGCCGTCAACCTGATCGGACTGGACATCGGCACGGTGTCCATCCGCGCGGCGGAGACCAGCAACAGCAAGGACGGGCCGGTCATCAGCAACTTCGGCCACATCCTGCTGCCGCCCGGGGTCGTGCTCAACGGTGCCGTGCAGGACGAGCAGGCCGTCACCGGCGCGCTCAAGCAGCTGTGGTCGACGTTCAAATTCCGCAGCCGCAAGGTCGCGCTCGGCGTCACCCACCAGCAGATCGTCGTGCGCGAGACCACAGTGGCCAACCTGCCGCCGAAGGAGATGCGCCAGGCGCTGCCCTTCCAGGTCCGCGACGCGCTGCCCCTGGCACCGGAGAAGTCGCTCATCGACTTCTACCCCCTGGAGGAGCCCGGCGACGCCGACACGGTCCGCGGGCTGCTCATCGCCGCGCCCAAGGAGCCGGTCCTCGCCGCGATCCGGGCCATCGAGGCGGCGAAGCTGCACGTGGCGCGGGTGGACCTCGCCACGTTCGCGCTGCTGCGCGCCGCGTCCCGGCTCGACGAACACGTCGAGGCGCTGGTCGACATCGGCGCCCACGCGACCAGCGTCATCGTGCACCACGACGGCGAACCCCTCATCGTGCGGACCATCCCCCGCGGCGGCAACGAGATCACCAAGACCATCGCCGACCGGCTCGACGTGCCGGTCGAGCAGGCCGAGGAGCTCAAGTGCCGCATCGGCCTGCGCACCGACACCGACGGGCAGACCGCGTCGGCGCTCAAGGACGCGGTCCGGCCGCTCATCAACGAGATCGGCAGCTCGTTCGCGTACCTCACCGCCGGCGGCCGGCAGGCCCGGGTCAGCCGGCTCGCCCTGTCCGGCGGCGGCTCGATGCTGCCCGGCCTCCTCGAGGCGTTGCACGCCCAGCTGCACGTGGAGGTGATCGCGGTCGACCCGGTCATGCGGGTACGCGGCCTGCGACGGGTCCGGCACGGCAGTCTCGAGCAGATCCGCGCCTCGGCGGCGGTGTCGGTCGGGCTGACCCTGGGAGCCGCGTCGTGACCGGCCCGAACGGCGGCACGTGGTGGGAGGAGGAGCCGGAGCGCAAGCTGACCGGCATCGTCCTGCCGTCCTGGGGCGACGACGACCCGGACGACCTCGACGATCTCGACCGTGACCGGGCGCCCCGCGGCGACTCGAGCACCGCGGACCGCGGCGGCTACGGCCGGCCCGACCGCGGCGGTCACGGCGAGCCGGACCGCGGGGGTTACGGCGAGCCGGACCGTGGCGGTTACGGCGAACCGGACCGCGGCGGTTACGGCGAACCGGACCGCGGCGGTTACGGCGAACCGGACCGTGGGCACCCGGTCGGTGCGGCGCCGGTTCGGGCCGTCGATCCGCTCACCGATCCGTTGACGGGGCCGCTGCCCGGTGGCTGGCGGCAGGACACGCCTCTGGCGGCCGAGCAGCGCCTCGTGCCGGTCGTGCCGTCGGGCCCCCCGCCGATGTGGCCGCTGGTGGACCCGCCCGCGGACTACCCGCGGGCGCCGATCGACCTGCCGCCGCTCGCGGAGACCCTGGCCGGCGAGGACACCCTCGTCTCGCAGACAGCACAGGCGGCGCAGACAGCGCAGCCGGCACAGGCCGCACCGGCGGCGGCGGAGACGGGCATGCCGCGGCGGGAGTTCCCCCGGTACATCGCCGGCGAGCTCGTCCTGCCCGGCACCGCCGAACCGCAGGCCACCGCGGCCGAGACCAGGACACCTCCGGCGCAGCCCTGGGCCTCGCCCACGGCGCTGCCGCCCGCCGCTTCGACCTGGACGCCGCAGCCTGCGTCGCCACCCGCGGACCGGTACGCCTCGCCGCCACCGCCCCTGCCGGCGCTCCCAGCCCTGCCGGACGAGCTGGGGGCGCCCACCGGCGGGCCTCCCCCGGCGCTGCCGGGCGTCCAGTTCACCGCCCCCGAGAGGCCGGCGCCGAGGCCGGCCCTGGAGCCGGCGGAGCAGCCCCCGGCAACCACCCGGACCATGCCCGCCGCGACCATGCCCGCCGCCGCGCCGCCCGCTGGCGCCCCGCACGCCGCCGCGCCGAACGCCGCGGTGCCCCACGC
>NZ_JBFAPO010000036.1:0-116493 GCF_040676755.1 Dactylosporangium sp. NPDC049525
GCCGGGGCCGGGGCGGCAGCGACGCCGCCGAGCCGGCCACGGCCGAAGACGCCTGATCAGCTTTATCGCACGTCGACGGTGAATTCAGCGCGGTGGACCTGTCCACCGCGCTGAAACTCGAAATAGAGGCGGTAGCGGCCGACGCTGGGCGCCGACAACCAGAACTTGACCGCCCCGCCGACGAGCTGGTCCTCGGGGTGCACGTGCAGGTAGCCCAGGTCACCGTCGCGCAGGACGACCAGGTGCCCGTAGGCGCCGAGGTAGCGCTGCAGGTCCGTGACGGGCGTGCCCGACGCCAGGACCCGCAGTGACAGCGGCTGGGTGGCGTTGACCGCGGGCGTGCCTTCGAGGGTCACCGTCATCCCGCCGGCTTCCGCGGTACGCACCGGGTCGGGCAGCGTGACCGGCCGGTAGTCCCCGGCGACCGTGGCGTCGACCGCGAGCGTGACCGGCGTCTGTGTGCCCGTCGGGTCGAAGGTGACGAAGTCCGTGTAGATCCGCCAGATGCCGGGGGACGGCAGGCTCAGCGGCACCGACCAGGTGCCGTCCGGCGCCATCTCCGGGTGCAGGTGCTGGAAGCCGGACAGGTCGTGCCGCGCCACCACCAGGTGCATGAGCTTCTCGTGGTTGAGCACGAAGCGGGTGACCGCCTTGCCGTCCGGGCCGAGCACCCGGAACGTGAAGGGCTGCGCCGCCGCACCTGCGCCGAACGTCGTGGTCGACGGGACGAGGGTGAAGCCACCGGCGCTGAGCGACAGCCCGCCGAGGTCGCCCGCGGTGGCGCCGCCGTGGGAGTGCGAGGGGATGGCGGTCGGGGCGGCGGCCGGCGGCGACTCGTTCGCCGTCGACCTCGCGATCACGAAGCCCAGGAGCAGCGCCAACACGAGTCCACCAGCGACGACCGGGCCCTTCATGCCAAAGACCGTAACCGTCGTCCCGTCCTACCACTCCACCGGGGGACATTTGGTGACGTTTGTCCAAAATGTTTCGTTAGTGGAACGTGGGGTCAATCCGGAACTCGCGTAGCACCGCCGTACTCGCCGCCGCAGCGCTCGTCGCCGGGCTCGCCGTCGGCGCGCTCGCCGCGCCCGGCGCCGGGCACGCGGACCCGGTCACGGACCGGCAACGCCAGCTGGCGACCGCGTGGCAGGAGCTCGAAGGTGTCATCGAGCGGTTCAACGCCGTCCGGGACGATCTGCGCACCACCGACGCCCAGCTCGAACGGGTGAACTCCCGCACCGGCCCGCTCCAGGCCCGCGTCGACGCCGCGCAGCGCGACACCGACGAGGTCGCCGCCGCGCTCTACCGCAGCGGCGCCGTCACCAGCACCGCGGTGCTCATCAGCGCGCCGTCGCCCGGGTCGTTCATGGACCAGTTGGCCACGCTCGATCACCTGCAGCGCCGTCGTACCGACGCGCTGCGCCGGCTCAAGGCCGACAAGGACGCCCTGCAGCGGGAGCACGACGAGCTCAACGGCCTGAAGGTCCGGCAACGCGCCCAGCAGCAGGAGCTCGGCCAGCGCAAGGCGACGATCGAGGCGCAGGTCAAGCGGCTCGGCGGCGACCGTGCGGCGCGCGGCGCCCGCACTCCCTCCGGGGCCCTGCACGACGGCTACGTGCCGGTCTTCACCGACGACGCCGCGGGCCGCGCGGTCCGCTACGCCTTCTCCCAGCTCGGCAAGGTGTACCGGTGGGGCGCCGACGGCCCCGACACGTTCGACTGCTCCGGACTGACGATGGCGGCGTGGAAGGCGGCCGGCGTGGTCCTGCCGCACAACGCGGCCCGGCAGAAGAAGACGGTCACCCCGATCAAGCGCGAAGACCTGCGCCCCGGCGACCTCGTCTTCTACTACAAGGACGTCAGTCACGTCGGCATGTACATCGGTGACGGCCGGGTCGTCGAGGCGCCGCGCGCCGGCGAACGCATCTCGATGCGGCTGCTCGACTACGCCCCGATCGTGGGCTACGGCCGCCCGGACTACGCCGCGGGATGACCCCGAAGGGGATCGATCGGCACGGGAAGTGATGACGTGATCGCGAACTGCTGATCAACTCCGTGCGGACCGGCTACGACGGTCTTGTTTGTGTCCTAACGGACGAGGCGCGCCAGTCAGCTTGGCGACAGCATCGATCGGACAGGGGACATCTACTGGCTGTTCCCCCAGCGCGTCCGCATCCAGGAGTGCTCGCATGAGGCGTCGTCGCCGCTCTCGTTTGACCTTGGGCCTCGTGCTCGCGCTCTGCGTGCCCGCATCGGCGGCCTTCACCGCGCCGCAGTCGGCCGGCGCGGCGACCACGCTGCCGAACGGCTTCTCCGAGCAGATCGTGCTGTCCGGGCTGACCCACCCGACCAAGCTGGTGTTCGCCCCCGACGGCCGGGTCTTCGTCGCGGAGAAGGGCGGCACGATCCAGGTCTACGACAGCCTGTCCGACCCGACGCCGACCCTGTTCGCCGACCTCAGCGGGCGGGTGCACGACAACGAGGACAAGGGCCTGCTCGGCCTGGCGCTGCCGCCGAACTTCCCGTCGAACCCGTCGGTGTACGTCACGTACACCACGACCACGCCGATCGGCGGCGGCCTCGACATCGGCGACACCTGCCCGACCCCCGGCACCGGCTGCATCGTCAGCGGGCGGCTGTCGAAACTCACTGCCAGCGGCAACACCTGGACCGGCACCGAGCAGGTGCTCATCAACGACTGGTGCCAGCAGTTCGAGACCCACTCGATGGGCGACGTGCGCTTCGGCCCCGACGGCGCGCTCTACGTCAGCGGCGGCGAGGGTGCCAGCCCGGTCTTCACCGACTGGGGCCAGCAGGGCAACCCGGTCAACCCGTGCGGCGACCCGCCCGGCGGCGTCGGCGCGGCGCTCAGCCCGCCCAACTCCGAGGGCGGCGCCCTGCGCTCCCAGGACGTGCGGACCCTGGGCGACCCGACCGGGCTGAGCGGCACCATCATCCGCGTCGACCCCGTCACCGGCGCGGCCAAGACCGACAACCCGCTCTACAACGCGACCACCGACCCGAACGCCCGGCGGATCGTGGCGTACGGCCTGCGCAACCCCTTCCGCTGGACCTTCAAGCCCGGCACCAGCGAGATCTGGATCGGTGACGTCGGCTGGCGGACCTGGGAGGAGATCAACCGGCTGCCCAACCCCCTCGCCACGCCCGTCACCAACTTCGGCTGGCCGTGCATGGAGGGCAACTCGCAGCAGCCCGGTTACCGCGACGCGAACCTGAGCCTGTGCACCACGCTGTACAACACCAACATCGCGACCGGGCCGGTCTACACGTACGGGCACCACCAGCAGGTCAACGACAACGACGGCTGCCCGACCGGCGGCTCCAGCCCGACCGGCGTCGCGTTCTACCCGACCTCCGGCGGCAGCTACCCCGCCCAGTACCAGGGCGCGCTCTTCTGGGGTGACTACGCCCGCCGCTGCATCTACGCGATGCTCCCGACGAACGGCACCCCCGACCCGAGCAAGATCCAGACCTTCGCACCCGGCGCGGCCGGCCCCGTGGACCTGGAGATCGGGCCCGGCGGCGACCTGTACTACGTGGACATCGACGGCGGCACGGTGCGGCGGATCAACTACAGCGCCGGCAACCAGCCCCCGGCGGCGGTGATCGGCGCCGACAAGACCTCGGGCGCGCCGCCGCTCGCGGTGCAGTTCACCTCCGCCGGCACCAGCGACCCGAACGCCGGTGACGTCCTCACGTACCAGTGGGACTTCACCAACGACGGCACCTATGACGCGACCGGGCCGGCGGCGAGCTACACGTACACCACGGCCGGGAACTACACAGCCAAGCTACGGGTCACCGACGCGGGCGGGCTGTCCGACACCAAGACACTGCAGATCCTCGTCGGATCCGACGCGCCCGTGCCGGTGATCGACACCCCGGCCGCCGGCTTCACGTGGGCCACGAACGACACCGTCAGCTTCACCGGCCACGCCACCGACGCCCAGGACGGCACGGTCCCTGCGGCGAACCTGCACTGGCAGCTGATCCTGCAGCACTGCGCCACCCCCGACAACTGCCACCAGCATTACATCAGCGAGGTCGACGGCGCGTCCGGCTCCTTCGTCGGACCCGACCACGAGTACCCGTCCTATGTGGAGCTACGGCTCACGGCGACGGACAGCAGCGGGCTCAGCACGACGGTCAGCCGCCGGCTGGACCCGAAGACGGCGACCATGACGTTCAACTCCGTGCCGAGCGGGCTCAACGTCACCGTCGGCTCGGTCTCCGGCGTCACCCCGTTCGTCGCAACCGTCATCCAGAAGTCGACGCAGACGGTCTCCGCGCCGACGCCGCAGACGCTCAACGGCACCCAGTACACGTTCGGGTCGTGGAGCCAGGGCGGCGCCGCCACGCAGGTGATCACCGCGCCGACCACGGCGGCGACCTACACCGCCACCTACACCGCGACCGGCGGTGGGACGTGCTCGGACAGCTTCGGCTACGTCTGCACCACTTCGACCAGGCCATTCGTCAACGCCGACACGACGGTGCTGGCCCTGACCGGCGACGACGCCGTGCAGCAGATCTCCCTGCCGTTCCCGGTCAAGCTGTACGGCCAGACCTACAGCACCGCCTGGATCGACACGAACGGCCTCGTGAGCCTGGTCAACCCCAACGGGTACAAGTGGGACAACACGACGCTGCCGAACCCCGCGCTGGCCAACGCGGCCGTCTACGCCTTCCACGACGACCTCGTCATGGACGGCAGCGCGTCGGTGCGCACGACCACGACCGGCACCGCACCCAACCGCCAGTTCGTCGTCGAATGGCGTAACGGCTACATCTACGGCAGCACCAGCCGGCGGATCACCTTCGAGGCGATCCTGTCCGAGAACGGTGACGTGATCACCAACTACGCCGGCCTCGACAACGACATCGAGAAGGGCAACGCGGCGACCGTCGGCATCGAGAACGCCGACGGCACCGTGGGCCTCGCGTACTCGGTGAACACGCCGAAGCTGCTGTCCGGCCGGGCGGTCGTCTTCACCGCCCCGGGCGGGACGACCCCGCCGCCCCCGCCGCCGCCGTCCACCGGGACGGTCAGCGGCACGGTGACGGTCGCCGGCGGCGGCGCCGTGGCCGGGGCCACCGTGACCCTCACGGCCGGCACGACGGCCACCACCAACGCATCGGGCGGGTACAGCTTCGCGGACGTGGCCTACGGGTCGTACACCGTGACCGCCGCCGCAAACGGGCAGACGGTGTCGGCCGCGGTCACCGTCGACGGTGCCGAGACCGTCAACCTCACGCTGCCGGCACCCCCGCCGCCGCCCGGGAACTACGGGATCACGACCGTCGCGACCCCGTTCGTCCCCGCCGACGCCACGGTGCTCACGCTCACCGGCGACGACAACATCCAGCAGGTCACCCTGCCGGGGCCGGTCACGCTGTACGGGCAGACCTACACCACGGCCTGGATCGACACCAACGGCAAGGTCTCGTTCGTCAACCCGGGCGGCGCCTATGTGGAGCACTCCGCGCTGCCGTCGACCGCGGCGCCGAACGCGACCGTCTACCCCTTCTGGGACGACCTCGTGGTCGACGGCTCCGCGTCGGTCCGCACGGCGCTGGTCAACGGTGCCGTGGTGATCGAGTGGCGCAATCCGTACATCTACGGCAACGGCGTCCACAACCGGGTGACGTTCTCCGTGGCGTTCGGCTCGGACGGGGTGGTGACGTTCTCCTACTCCGGCCTGGACAACGACGTGGAGAAGGGCAACGGAGCCACCGTCGGCGTCGAGAACGCGGCCGGCACGGTGGCCGCGCAGTACCTGTTCAACCAGCCGCTGCTGGCATCTGGCACGGCGGTTCGCTTCACGCCGTGAGTTTGTGTCATACCTGGTTGCTAGGTTCGTGGGGTGCGATCTGAGGCGTCCCAAGTCCTGAAGAAGCTCGCTGGTCCTTCCGCCGAACTGCGGGAGGACCAGTGGGTGGCCATCTCCGCCCTCGTCGCCGAGCACCGGCGGGTGCTGTGCGTGCAGCGCACCGGGTGGGGCAAGTCGGCGGTGTATTTCGTCGCCACCGCCCTGCTGCGGGCCCGCGGCGCCGGCCCGACGGTCATCGTGTCGCCGCTGCTCGCCCTCATGCGCAACCAGGTCGACGCCGCCGCCCGGGCCGGCATCACCGCCCGCACGATCAACTCCGCCAACCTGGAGGAGTGGGACCAGATCACCGCGGAGATCGCCGCCGGCGGCGTCGACGTCCTGCTCGTCTCGCCCGAGCGGCTCAACAACCCCGACTTCCGCGACAACGTGCTGCCCAAGCTCGCCGCGACCACCGGCCTGCTCGTCGTCGACGAGGCGCACTGCGTCTCCGACTGGGGCCACGACTTCCGCCCCGACTACCGGCGGCTGCGCACCCTCCTGCTCGACCTCGCCCCCGACACCCCGGTCCTGGCGACCACCGCCACCGCCAACGCCCGCGTCACCGCCGACGTCGCCGAGCAGCTCGGCGACGCCCTCGTCCTGCGCGGCTCCCTGGACCGCGAGTCGCTGCGCCTGGGCTCCCTGACCCTGCCGTCGGCACCGCACCGGCTCGCCTGGCTCGGCGAGCACCTCGGCGCGTTCACCGGCTCCGGGATCATCTACACGCTGACCGTCGCCGCCGCCCACGAGACCGCCGCCTACCTGCGCGCCTGCGGCTACGAGGTCGCCGCCTACACCGGGCAGAGCGAGGGCGCCGACCGTCTCGCCGCGGAGGAGGACCTCCTCGCCAACCGGATCAAGGCCCTCGTCGCCACGTCCGCGCTCGGGATGGGCTTCGACAAGCCGGACCTCGGCTTCGTCGTGCACCTCGGCGCCCCGTCCTCCCCGATCGCCTATTACCAGCAGGTCGGCCGCGCCGGCCGCGCCGTCGACAAGGCCGACGTGCTGCTCCTGCCCGGCACCGAGGACCTCGCCATCTGGCGCTATTTCGCGTCCCTGGCCTTCCCGCCCGAGCCGCAGGTCCGCGCCGTCCTCGACACCCTCGCCGAGGCCGGCCGCCCCCTGTCCACCGCCGCCCTCGAGACCCGCGTCGAGCTGCGCCGCACCCGCCTCGAGCTGATGCTCAAGGTCCTCGACGTCGACGGCGCCGTCCACCGCGTCCGCGGCGGCTGGGAGTCCACCGGCATGCCCTGGCGCCACGACACCGAGCGCTATGACCGCATTGCCGCCGCCCGCGCCGCCGAGCAGGACGCGATGCGCGACTATGCCGCGCTGACCAGGTGCCGCCTCGAGTTTCTCCGCGAGACCCTCGACGACCCCGGCGCCGCCCCCTGTGGCCGCTGCGACAACTGCGCCGGCATCTGGTATCCGGACGCCGTCTCCCCGGCCGCCCTCGCCTCGGCCCGCGCCCACCTCGGCCGCACCGGCGTCGAGATCACCCCCCGCCGCATGTGGCCGACCGGCCTCTCCGCCATCGGCGTCCCCCTCACCGGCAAGATCCCGCCGGCTGAGCAGGCCCTCCCCGGCCGCGCCATCGGCCGGCTCAGCGATCTCGGCTGGGGCGACAAGCTCCGCAAGCTCCTCGCCGCCCCCGACGCCGCACTCCCCGACGACATCTTCACCGGCGTCGTCGCCACGCTCACCGAGTGGGCGAAGGGCGACGACCGCTGGCCCACCCGCCCCGCCGGCGTCGTCATCCTCGGCTCGCAGAGCACCCCCACGCTCCTGCACTCCCTCGGCACCCGCATCGCCGCCGTCGGCCACCTGCCCCTGCTCGGCACCATCGAGCCAGCCCACGCCGCGGACGCCGCCTCCCGCACCAACAGCGCCCAGCGGGTCCGCGCCCTGCATGACGCCTTCACCGTCCCGCCCGCCCTCGCCGCCCAGCTCTCCTCCCTGCCTGGCCCGGTCCTCCTCGTCGACGACCTGGTCGACAGCGGCTGGACCATGGCCATCGCCGCCCGCCTGCTGTGCCGGGCCGGCGCTCCGGGAGTGTTGCCGTTCGCCCTGGCCCTGTCCGCCTGACCCGGTCGGCCACTCCGCTGTTCGCCGGGCCTGCCGGTTCGTGCGCCCTGCCCGGTTTGCCGCCCGCCGGTCGCCGCCCTTCGGGTTGACCGCCACCGGCCCGCCCGCCGCCTTTGGCCGGTCCGCTGCCTTTGGCCCGCTCGCTGGCAGCGGTCCCGTGCCGGCTGGCGGTGGTGCTTGCGCACTGTCCGCTTCCATTCGGCCTGTGCGGCACGGTCCTTCGCCACGCTCGTTGCCCACCACCTGGCGGTGGTCCTTGCGCACTGTCCGCGTCCGCTCGGCCTGTCCGGCATGGGTCCTTCGCCATGTTCTCGTTGACCACCAGGGCCGTTCGCCGCTGGCGTCAGCCTCCGCACCTCTTTGCCCGCTGCCACGGCTCGCCTGCATGCTCTGGCCGCGATCGACTCGACGTTCGCACGTCGCGCGCTGCTTGCCCGTCGCGCGGCCCTCACAACCCGGTGGATCACTGATCGCCGAGGAACAGGGATCCACCGGGTTGCGGGATCCACTGGGTTGTGGCGCCCGGGTGCGGCTCGGCCCAGCGGCACGCCAAGGAGCCTGTTTGGTCACGGGCGTCGACCCTGACCTTCGATCGTGGCCGGGCCGTCAGGACAGATCGCGGCGTTACTCCGGAGCCGGGGCGGGGTCGGTGGGGTCGTCCTCGGGCCACCACACGGCACGGCGCATGTCGACCTTGTCCGACTTCAGCGGAGTGCCCTCCAGCTTGTGGCGGCGGAGGGCCTCCTGCTCGTGGCCTGGGACCAGGCGGCCGTTGGCGGCCACGACGCGGTGCCAGGGGACGCCGCCGCCGTAGTGGGACATCACCGCGCCGACCTGGCGGGGGCCGCCGCGGCCCAGGTATTCGGCGATCGCGCCGTAGGACATGACGCGCCCCGGTGGGATGCGTTCGACCACGGTGAGGACCAGTTCGGCATAGTCGTCATCGGCCACGATATGGGAACCTACCGTGGGCCGAGGCGGGCGAGGCGGCAAGATAGGCGGCGTGCGGGAACAGGTCACCGAGGCTCGACGGATCGTGGTCAAGGTCGGGTCGTCGTCGTTGACCACCGCGGCCGGTGGCCTGGACGCCAAGCGGGTCGATGCGCTCGTCGACGCGCTTGCGGGAAGCCCGGCGGAGGTTGTCCTCGTGTCGTCAGGGGCGATCGCGGCCGGGCTGGCGCCGCTGGGGTTGTCGCGGCGGCCGCGGGATCTCGCGACGCAGCAGGCCGCGGCGAGCGTCGGGCAGGGGCTGCTCATGCGGGCGTACAACGACGCGTTCGCCAGGCACGCACGGGTGGTCGGGCAGGTGCTGCTGACCGTCGACGACGTGACCCGGCGGGTGCACTACCGCAACGCGTACCGGACCCTGCGGCGGCTGCTGGACCTGCGGGCCATCCCGATCGTCAACGAGAACGACACCGTGGCCACGGAGGAGATCCGGTTCGGCGACAACGACCGGCTGGCGGCGCTGGTCGCCTCGCTGGTGCACGCGGACCTGCTGGTGCTGCTGTCCGACGTCGACGGCCTCTACACCGGGGACCCGTCATTACCGGATTCGACCGCCGTGACCGACGTGCGCTCGCCGGACGACCTGGCGCGGATCGACGTGAAGCGGCCCGGCAAGGCCGGGGTCGGCACCGGTGGCATGGTCACGAAGGTCGAGGCGGCGAGGATCGCGACGACCAGCGGCATCCCGGTGGTGCTGACGTCCGCGCCCAACGCGGGAGCGGTCCTGGCGGGGGAGCCGGTAGGCACGCTGTTCCACCAGTTGCGGAAGCGGCCGCAGGCGCGGCTGTTCTGGCTCGCGCACGCGACCAGCCCGCGCGGCCGGCTGCACCTCGACCCGGGCGCGGTGCAGGCCGTCATCCAGCGGCACGCCTCGCTGCTGCCGGCCGGGATCACCGCGGTGGACGGCAGGTTCGCGGCGGGGGATCCGGTGGACCTGGTCGACATCGGTGGGGTGCCGATCGCCCGGGGCCTGGTCAACTACGACGCGACGGAGCTGCCGCCGCTGCTGGGCCGCTCGACCGGGGAGCTTGCGGCCGCGCTGGGTCCGGCGTACGAGCGGGAGGTCGTCCACCGCGACGATCTAGTGCTGCTGTAGCAGGCGCCCCACGCCACCGCGGCGCGGGTCGCCGGCCGCGCCGGCCAGGCCGACGGCACTGACCCCGCCGAAGTAGTGATCGAGCCGGTCCCACTGCCGCACCGTATAACCGGCGGCGGCGAAGGGCGTGGGGTCGCAGCCGGGCTCGACGTGCACGCTGCGGGCGCCGTCGACCGACACCGGGTGGAAGCGGGGGCGGCGGATCGCGGTCGTCATGTCGTCGCCGTGCACCAGGACATTGGTGAGGGTCTGGATCAGCGCGGTCCGGATGCGGGTCGCGCCGGCCGAGCCGATCGCCATCACGAGACCGTCGGCGCCGTCCAGGACCACGGTCGGGCTCATGCACGACGCCATCCGCTCGCCGGGCAGCGTGCCGGGCCGGATGAGCTCGCCCTCGCCGAGCATGGAGTTGAGGTGGACACCGAGGCCGGGCAGCCACACCCCGGCGCCGATGCCGAGCGTCATGGTGATCACGCAGGCGTTGCCCGAGCCGTCCACGACCGAGATGTTCGTCGTGTCGCCCAGCCGCTGTGAGCCGTACACCAGGAGCGCGTCGGCAAGCTCGAGCGGCGAGAATCCGGTCGGCAACGCGGCAATGGTGCGAATGGTCTCGTTCAGGTCCGACCGCGCCAACACCCGATAGGGTCCGAACGGCGCGGCGGCGACCGGCACCTGCAGCACCCGGTAGGAGGCCAGGTCGCGGGCGCTCAGCACGCCGCCGCCGGCGTGGACCTGCGCGAGCATCAGCTGCCCGACCGGCCCGGTGTAGAAGGCGGCCGGCCCTTCCGAGGACAGGATCCCGAATGCGGTGTCCAACCCGGGGTGGTGCAGCAGCTCGCCGCCCTCGAGCAGGCGGCCCTCCGGCGCGTACACGGTCGCTCCGAACCCGGGCAGCATCGCCGGTGCCAGCGACACCAGGGTGCGCGCATGCGGGCCCGGCAGGAGCACCCCGCTGTGGGCCAGGTTGAGCGCCGGCGCGACGACCCGCTGCCACGGCAGCCGGCCCCACCGGCGGTGGATCTCGCCGGCACCGGCGGGGATGCCGGGCACGCCCACGCTGGAGGCACCGATCTCGTACTGCTGCGGTACCCCACCGAAGGAGATCTTGATCGGCACCATCGGCGCCGCCGGGGCGGTGCTGTCCAGGCCGGGGACCGCGCAGAAGAAGTCGAGGCAGGTGGTGGCGCCGGTGGCGGCGTCGAAGTAGGTGGCGAACCCACCGCCGGCCAGGCCGGTCAGGACACTCTCCGTGGCGCACCCGGCCAGCATCGCGGCAACGGCCGCGTCGGCGGCGGATCCGCCCGCCGCGAGGACCCGCAACCCGACCTCGGTCGTGGCGGGGTGCCCGGCGGCGACCCCGGCCGGGACCGTTGCCCGGGGACGCGAGTGGGCCGGCAGCAGGGCGGTCGACAGCGGAGGTTCCTTTCCGAGATGGTGATCGCTAGCATTCGTGGACCATGGCCCCAGTCGTGCAAACCCAGGTCCTGCCGGGACGTGTGCGGGCGGGCTATGCGCTCGGTTCGCTGGTCACCGGCGCGTTCGGCACCGTGCCTGGGCTGCTGCTGCTGCCCTACCTGACGGACACCCTCGGCGTCGCTGCCGGGGTCGCCGGGCTGCTGGTGCTGGCGCCGAAGGCGTGGGACGTGCTGATCAACCCGGTTGCCGGGAGGATTTCCGATCGTACTCGCACTTCGATGGGTGCCCGGCGACCATTTCTGCTCCTCGGCGGCCTCGCGCTCGCGGTGCTCTTCGCCGGCATCTTCGCCGCGCCGCTGCGCACCGGCCAGGCCGCCTACGCGGCCGTGATGTTCCTGCTCGCGGCGACCGCGTTCGCGTTCTACCAGGTGCCCTACGTGGCGATGCCGGCCGAGATGACCGACGACTACGCCGAGCGGACCCGGCTCATGAGCTGGCGGGTCGCCATCCTCGCGGTCGCGATCCTGGTCTCCGGCGCGCTGTCGCCGATGGTGACGAAACAGTTCGGCGGCGGCATCCCCGGTCACCGGGCGATGGGGGTCTTCGTCGCCGCGCTGATTCTGGTCGGCACGTTCGGCTCCTTCTTCGGCACCCGCGGCGCCCCGGTCGGCAAGGTCCTGCCGAGCGAGCCGTCCTTCGCCGCGCAGCTGCGGGTGGTGCGGGCCAACCGGCCGTTCCGGCTGCTGCTGATCTGCTTCGTCGTGCAGGCCGCGGGCATCGCCACGATGCTGGCCGGGGTCAGCTACTTCGCCACGCAGATCCTCGAGTCCCCGGACACGGGCGCGACCCTGCTGTTCGCGTGTTTCGTCGGCCCGGCGCTGCTGGTCATGCCGCTGTGGACGCGGGTCGGCCAGCGCGTCGGCAAACTCAAGGCCTACGTGTTCGCGTCGGTGCTGTTCGCGGCCGCCGCGGCGCTGCTGGCCCTCGCCCCGTTCCTGCCGGCCGTCGCCGTGTACGTGCTGACGGGGCTGGTCGGCAGCGGGTACGCCGGCCAGCAGGTCTTCGGCATGGCCATGCTGCCGGACTGCATCGCGTTCGACGCGCAGCGCACCGGGCGGCGCCAGGCGGGCGTCTTCACCGGCCTGTGGACGGCGGGCGAGACGTTCGGCATGGCGCTCGGCCCCGGCATCTTCGCGGTGCTGCTCGCCGCCTTCGGCTACGTGTCCAGCTCGTCCGGTGAGGCCGCGGCCCAGTCCGGCACCGCGAAGGTCGGCGTGCTCATCGGGTTCACCCTCGTGCCGGCCGTCGTCGTGGCATCGGCACTCATCGGTCTGCGAGGCTACGACCTGGACGAGCGGCGTCTGACCGAGGGGGTTTCGTGAAGGGCATTCCGGCCGAGCAGGTCCTGCAGGAGCTGGCCGAGCTGCGCAAGGGGGACCTGCCGACGCACGGCGGGCGGCTGTTCGCCTACGTCTACGACCCGGCCGTGTCCGGCCTCGACGAGCTCGCCGCCGCCGCGTACGCGACGTCCGCGCACGTCAACGGGCTCGACCCGACCGCGTTCCCGTCGCTGCTGCGGATGGAGAACGACCTCGTCGGCATGGCCGCCGCCGTCCTGGGCGGCGGACCGGACACGGTCGGCAGCGTCACCAGCGGCGGCACCGAGTCGCTGATCCTTGCCGTGAAGGCGGCCCGCGACGGCGCGCCCCACATCGCCGAACCGCGCCTGGTGATGCCGGTCACCGCGCACGCCGCGCTCGCCAAGGCCGCGGCCTACCTTCGGGTGGCGTTGGATGTGGTACCGGTGGGCGCCGACCTCCGTGTCGATCCTGCCGCGGTGGCCGCCGCGATCGGACCCTCCACGGTGCTCGTGGCGTGCTCGGCGCCGTCCTACGCGCACGGCCTCGTCGACCCCGTCGAGCCGATCGCGGCCGCGGCCGCCGCCGCCGGGGTCCGCTGCCACGTCGACGCCTGCTTCGGCGGGTGGACGCTGCCGTTCCTGCGACGCCTCGGCGAGCCGGTCCCGCCGTTCGACCTGTCCGTCCCGGGCGTCACCAGCATCTCCGTCGACCTGCACAAGTACGCGTACGCGCCGAAGGGCGTCTCCGTCCTGCTGCACCGCGACGAGGCGCTGCGCCTGCCGCAGTACTTCGGGTACGCCGACTGGCCCGGCTACACGATGGTCAACCCCGTCATCTCCTCCACCCGCTCCGGCGGGCCGATCGCGGCCGCCTGGGCGACGCTGCGGCACCTCGGCGACGACGGCTACCTGGCGCTGGCCGACACGACCCGGACCGCGGTGCGTGGCCTGGCCGCCGCGGTGTCAGCCGTCGACGGCCTGGCGCTGCTGCCGGTCGAGTCGACGGTGGTCGCGTTCCAGTCCACGGACGTCGACCTGTTCGTCCTGGCCGACGAGCTCGCCGCCCGCGGCTGGCACACGCAGCCACAGTTCCGGCACGGGGACATTGCGCCGTCGGTACACCTGACGGTGACGGCATCCGTCGCACCGAGGGTGGCCGAGTTCGCCGCCGACCTCGCCGCATCCGTGGACGCCGCCCGCGCGCTCGGGCCCGTCGAACTACCCGACGGGATCTTCTCCCTGGTCGGCGACGTCTCGTCGCTGGCATCGGCGCTCGGGGTCGGGTCCGGTTCGTCGGTGCTGCCTGCACGTATGGCCGTGATCAATTCCTTGTTGAACGCGGCGCCACCGGCCGTGCGCGAGCAGTTACTGGTCGCGTTCCTCAGTCTGTTGCAGCGGCCGACGAGCGTAGGCTGACGTATATGTCGAGTGTCCTGGGCGACCCGATCAAGTTCGTGCTCAACTGGGGGCGCCGCTATTCGCTGTGGGTGTTCAACTTCGGTCTCGCCTGCTGCGCGATCGAGTTCATCGCCACCTCGATGGGGCGGCACGACTTCATGCGCCTCGGCGTCATCCCGTTCGCGCACGGGCCGCGCCAGGCTGACCTCATGGTCGTCTCGGGCACCGTCACCGACAAGATGGCGCCGGCCGTCAAACGGCTCTATGACCAGATGCCCGAGCCGAAATACGTGATCAGCTTCGGCGCGTGCAGCAACTGCGGCGGGCCCTACTGGGACTCCTACTCGGTGACCAAGGGCGTCGACCAGATCATCCCCGTCGACGTCTACATCCCCGGCTGCCCGCCCCGCCCCGAGGCGCTCCTGCACGGCATCATGAAACTCCAGGACAAGATCGCGGGGGAGCAGTCGGGTCTCGGCGGCGTCAACCGGACCGACGTCAAGGCGCTGACCGCCCCGCCTGTGCGGAGGCCCTGACGTGGATTTCGAGGAGCTCGGTGCGCTGTTCGGCGAAGGCGCCACCGTCAGCGAGTCCGCCGGGGGCGGCCGCTTCGCCCGGCCGACCGTCGACGTGCCGCCGCAGCGCTGGCGCGACGCGTTGCTGATCGCCCGCTCACAGTTGGCCTGCGACTTCTTCGACTGGCTGTCCGCCGTCGACGAGCTGCCCGGCGGCTTCACCGTGGTCGCACACGTCTATTCGACGTCGCTGCTGCACGGGCTGCTGCTGCGCACCGAGCTTCCACGGGTCGCGCCCGCCGTTGATTCCGTCGTCGAGGTGTATCCGGGCGCCGCCTGGCACGAGCGCGAGACGCACGAGATGTTCGACATCGACTTCGTGGGCAACGACCAGCTCACGCCGCTGCTGCTCCCGCCGGAGTTCGAGGGGCACCCGCTGCGCAAGGAGTTCGTCCTCGCCTCCCGGGTCGCGAAGCCGTGGCCGGGCGCGAAGGAGCCGGGGGAGAGCGAGCACACCGTGAACAAGCGCGCCCCGATGCGACCGCCGGGCGTCCCCGACCCCAGCGAATGGCCGGGAGGCCGGGTCTGATGCCGATCTGGTTGGAGCTGGCCCTGCGGGTCCTCGTCGTCGTCGGCGCGTTCCTGACCCTGCCGCTCATCGTCGGCCAGGCCGAGCACAAGGTGATGGCGCACATGCAGGGCCGCCTCGGCCCCATGTATGCCGGCGCGTTCCACGGCTGGGCCCAGCTGGTCGCCGACGGGGTCAAGTTCGTGCAGAAGGAGGACATCACCCCGCGCGCCGCCGACCGGCAGGTCTTCCGGCTCGCCCCGGTCGTCGCCCTCCTGCCCTACCTGGCCGTCCTGCTCGTGATCCCCCTCGGCCCGCACGGCCTGGTCGCCCAGCCGCTCGACGTGGGGCTGTTCTTCGTCCTCGCGGTCGTCGGCATCGGCGTGATCGCCGTGCTCATGGCCGCCTGGTCGTCGGCCAACAAGTATTCGCTGCTCGGCGGGCTGCGGGCGGCCGCGCAGCTGCTCGGCTACGAGCTGCCTTTCGTGCTGTCGGCGGCGTCGGTCGCCATGGCCGCCGGCACGCTGTCGCTGTCCGGCATCGTCGAGGCGTGGCGCCCCTGGTGGCTGCTGTGGCAGCTCCCGGCGATGCTGATCTTCTTCACCGCCGGCCTCGCCGAGATCCGCCGCCCGCCGTTCGACATGCCGATCGCCGACTCCGAGCTGGTCTTCGGCTACCTCACCGAATACACCGGCCTGCGGTTCGCCTTCTTCCTGCTGGCCGAGTATGTCGGCATCGTCGTCATCTCCGCCCTCACCACCGTGCTGTTCCTCGGCGGCTGGAAGGGGCCGTTCGACGACCAGCTCGGCTGGCTGTGGACACTGCTCAAGGTGTTCGCCGTCGCGTTCGTGGTGATCTGGCTGCGGGTCGCATATCCCCGCCTGCGCGAGGACCAGCTGCAACGGCTGTGCTGGCTGATCCTCGTCCCCCTCGCCCTGCTGCAGCTGGTCGTCACCGCCGCGGTCAAGGTCGCACTGTGAGATTGGACGGGACCCATGGAACTTCCCGGTAAGGGCCTCGTCAAAGGGCTCGCCGTCACCCTCGGCACGATGACCCAGCGCTCCGGCACCCAGCAGTATCCCGACGTCGAGCCCGACCTGCCGCCGCGCACCCGCGGCGTCATCGCGCTCATCGAGGAGAACTGCACGGTCTGCATGCTGTGCGCCCGGGAATGCCCCGACTGGTGCATCTACATCGACTCCCACAAGGAGGAGGTCGTCGTCCCGGGCGCGGCGCGGGCCCGGCAGCGCAACGTGCTCGACCGGTTCGCGATCGACTTCTCGCTCTGCATGTATTGCGGGATCTGCATCGAGGTGTGCCCCTTCGACGCGCTGCACTGGACGCCGGAGTTCGAATACGCCGAACACGACATCCGTGACCTGCTGCACGAGAAGGACCGGCTGGAGGAGTGGGTCGCGACCGTGCCCGCCCCGCCGGCCCACGACCATCGCGGCGAACCGGCCAAAGAGCAGACCGCCGCCGCAAAACGCTCAGGTCAGGGCGCCGCCTGACCGATCCGAGAGATGAGTCGCGCCCACGGCGCGGCCGACTGCTCGGAGGTGGCGGCATGTCCCGGCTGGGGATCTCGCAGAAGCTCTTCATCAGCTTCCTGCTCGTCTCGGTGGTGACGGTGGTGGTCGGTGTCTACGGCATCACCCGGTTGCGCGTCCTGAACCAGGCCACCGACGACGTCTACGCCACCGCGGGCGCGCCGGGGTACTCCGCGCAGCGGATGCAGAACCACTGGACCGAGACGCAGCTGCTGATGTACGCCGCGGTCCTCAGCCCGCCGGCGAACCTGGAGCAGATCGTGTCCGGGTACATCAAACCGGTCGACGCCAGCTTCGACCAGGCGTACGCCGACTACCTGGCCAGCCGGCACACCGCCGAGGGCAAGACCCTCGCCGACGAACTGGCGCGGCAGATGGCCACGATCCGCAAGATCCGCGACGAGCAGATCCTGCCGGCCGTCCGGCAGGGCAACCCGCCCGCCGCCATGGGGGCCCTGTTCAACCCCGACATGGGCGCGATCCTGGAGGCGCAGCAGAACGTCGGCAGCAAGATCGCCGACATCGAGCAGGCCAACGCGAAAACGATCTCCGAGGACGCCACCGACACGTACGACGCGGCCCGCACCGGCCTGATCGTCATGCTGGTGCTCGGCGTCGTGCTGTCGATGGGGCTCGCCGGGCTCGTCGCCCGGTCGATCGTGCGTTCGATGCGTCGCGCCAAGCTCGTCCTCGACGAGGTCGCCGGCGGTGACCTGACCACCCGCATGGACGTGACCAGCGGTGACGAGGTCGGTCAGATGGGACGGGCGCTCAACGAGAGCCTTGACCGGATCGCCGAGATGGTCCGCCTCGTCGGCACGTCGGCCACGTCCCTCGCGGGCTCGTCGACCCGCCTCACCGGCGTGGCCCGCACCATCGCCGCGGGCGTCGACGACGCCGCCGAGCAGGCCACCGCCGTCAGTGGCGCGGCCGGCGAGGTGTCGCGCAACGTGCAGACCGTCGCCGTCGGCACCGACGAGATGAACGAGAGCATCCGGGAGATCGCGCAGAACGCCACCGAGGCCGTACGGGTGGCGAACGAGGCCATGGAGGCCGCCAACGAGACGACCCGCACGATGGCCAAGCTGGGCGAGTCCAGCGCCGAGATCGGCAACGTCATCAACGTGATCACCAGCATCGCCGCGCAGACCAACCTGCTCGCGTTGAACGCGACGATCGAGGCCGCCCGCGCCGGCGAGTCCGGCAAGGGCTTCGCGGTCGTCGCGAACGAGGTGAAGGACCTCGCGCAGGAGACCGCGAAGGCCACCGAGGACATCAGCCAGCGGATCTCGGCGATCCAGGCCGACGCGGCGAGCGCCGTGGCCGCGATCAGCCGCATCAGCGAGGTCATCGAGAGCGTCAACGGGTATCAGACGACGATCGCCTCGGCGGTCGAGGAGCAGACCGCGACGACGAACGAGATGGGGCGCAACGCGGCGAACGCGGCCAGCGGCAGCACCGAGATCGCGGCCAGCATCGACCGGGTGGCGCGGGCGGCCCAGTCCACCAGCGCCGGCGTGCAGGAGACCGAGTCGGCGGCCGCCGAGCTGGCCGGGATGTCGCAGGAGCTGAGCCGGGTCGTCGCGCGGTTCCGCGCATAGGTTTTTCTACGTCTTGTCGCCCGGCCGGTCGAATCCTGTCGGACCCTGATGGCAGGATGTCGGCCATGAGGGTGGCATCCGGATGACAGCGGCGGACGTGCTGCTCGCCGCGCTCGGCGCCGTCGCGCTGGGCGCGGGCCTGCTGGTCGTGACGACCCGGCACGTGGTCCGCGCCGGGCTGTGGCTCGTCGTCACGCTGGGCGCGGTCGCCGGGCTCTATCTCGTCCTGTCCGCGGAGCTGCTCGCCTGGGTCCAGGTGCTGCTCTATGTCGGCGCCGTCGTGGTGCTGCTGCTGTTCGCCGTGATGCTGACCCGCGCGCCGATCGGCGCCAGCGACGACCTCGACCGGGTCCGCTGGCCCGGCGCGCTCGTCGGCGCCGGCGCCGCCGCCGGCCTCACGGTGCTCTTCATCGACGCGTTCCACTGGAGCCGGGTGGGGCTGCCCGCGCCCGGCACCGCCGAGGCGATCGGCGGCGCGGTGTTCCGCACCTGGGTGCTGCCGTTCGAGCTGGTGTCGGTGCTGCTGCTGGCCGCGCTGGTCGGTGCGATCGTGGTGTCCCGCCCCGACGTCAGCGCCGGCGGCCGCTCCGGCGACACCCTAGATCGGGGGCGCTGATGCATCCGGTCCTGCCGTTCACGATCGCGGCGCTGCTGTTCGGCATCGGCGTCTATGGCGTCATCGTCCGGCGCAACGCCGTGCTGCTGCTGATGGCGGTCGAGCTGCTGCTCAACGCGGTGAACCTGGTCCTCGTCACCGCCGACGCGACGATCCGGTCGCTGGTGCCGCACAGCGGCCAGTCGTTCACCCTGTTCATCATCGTGCTCGCCGCCGCCGAGATCGGCGTGGGCCTCGCGCTGATCCTCCAGCTCTATCGGCTGCGCCGCTCCGTCGACGTCGAGGAGCTGCCGCTCACCGAGACCGCCCCCTCCGCTCCCGCTGCTCCCACCGCCCCCTCCGACGTCGAGCAGGAGGTGGCGCGGTGAGGGTCGACCTGCTCGGGCTCGCCCTGCCCGCCGTTCCCCTGGTCGCCGGCCTCGCCGGGCTGCTGCTGCGCTATCAGCGCCGCGGGGTCGCCGCGGCGCTCGGCACCGGCGCCGCGGCCGTCGCGCTGATCTGCGCGGTCGCCGTCGCCCTGCGCGGGGCGCGGGAGGCCGACACCGGGATCGTCGTCGCCGACTTCGGGCGGCTCACCGTCACCTTCGGCACCTGGCTCGACGGCACGGCCGGCCTCGTCGCGATCGCCGTCGGCGTGGTCGCGCTGTGCGTGCAGATCTACTCCGTGGCCTACCTGCACGACGACGACCGCTACGCGCCCTATGCCGCGCAGGTCAGCCTGTTCACCGGCGCGATGCTGCTGGTGGTGGTCTCCGGTGACCTGATCGCCCTGCTGGTCGGCTGGGAGGTCATGGGCATCTGCTCCTATCTGCTGATCGGTCATGACCGGCGGCTGCCGGAGGCGCCCCGCGCCGCGGTCAAGGCGTTCCTCGTGACCCGCGTCGGCGACGTCGGCTTCCTGCTCGGCATCGTGCTGCTCGGGCTGCGCGCCGGGAGTTTCCGCATCGCGGACGTGTTCGACGCCGACCTGTCCGCGGGCACCGTCACCGCCGCCTGCGTGCTGCTGCTCGCCGGCGTCGCCGGCAAGAGCGCCCAGTTCCCGCTGCACACCTGGCTGCCCGACGCGATGGCCGGCCCGACCCCGATCTCCGCCCTGATCCACGCCGCGACGATGGTCGCCGCCGGGGTCTATGTCGTGGCCCGGCTCTATCCGCTGTTCGAGCGCTCCGGTGCGGCGCTCACCGTGCTCGCCGTCATGGCGTCGATCACGATGCTGCTCGGCGCCCTCGCCGCCCTCGGCCAGGACGACATCAAACGGGTCCTGGCCTGGTCGACGGTCAGCCAGCTGGGGTACATGACCGGTGGCCTCGCCGTCGGCGCACCCGATGCGGCGCTGTTCCACCTGCTCACCCACGCCGCGTTCAAGGCACTGCTGTTCCTCGCCGCCGGGGCGGTCATCCACGCCGTCGGCACCAACCTGATGGCCGCCATGGGCGGACTGCGCACCCGCATGCCGGTCACGTTCTGGACGATGACGGCGGGCCTCGCCGCCCTCGCCGGCGTCCCGCCCCTGGCCGGCTTCTTCAGCAAGGACTCGATCGTCGAGGCCGCCTGGCACGCGGCCCGCGGCGAGTCCCTGCACTTCCCCGCCGGCACGCCCCTCGTCGCGGCCCCGGTGTCCACGGCGACCGCCTGGCTAGTGTTCATCGCCGCCGCACTCACCGTGCTGCTCACCGCCGCCTATGTCGTGCGCCTGTGGCGCCGCACGTTCCTCGGCGAGCCCCGCAGCGCCGCCGCCCGCACCGGGCACGAGCCACCGTGGGCGATGCGCGGCCCGCTGCTCGTCCTCGCGGTGCCGACCGTCCTGCTCGGGTTCGCCGGCTTGTCGGCCGCCTTCGCGCGGCGGCTCGGCGGTGTCCAGGCCATCACGGAGATCGGCCCGTTCGCGCTGGTGCCGTTCGCGCTGCTGCTCGCCGGTGCCGCGCTCGCCTGGCGCCGGGACCCGGCCGCAGACCTGCCCGACACCGCGCTCACCCGGCTCCTCGCCAACGCGTTCTACCTCGACGCCGTCCAGGACGCACTGGTCACCCGCCCGGTGACCGCGCTCGCGCGGTTCGCCCGGCGCACCGACGAGAGCGTCGTCGACGGCGCCGTCGCCGCGACCGGCACCGGGGCCACCGGCGCCGGCGGGCTCCTCGCCAGGGCGCACTCCGCCGGGCTGCCCCGCGCCACCGGCGCCGTCCTCGGCGGCGCGGTCATCCTCGCCGCCGCCATCGCCTTGGTCGTGGGGGTGTCCTGGTGAGCACCGGTCAGACCCTGCTCCTCGCGCTGCTGATCCTGCCCGCCATCGGCGCGCTGTTCGCCGCGGCCATGCCGGCCCGGCTCGACCGCGCCGCCCGCGTCGGCGGCACCGCGTTCGCCGCCGCCACCTTCGGCGCCGCCCTGTTCTTCCTGCCCGGCGCCACCACTGCCACCACGGTCGGCACGGCCGCCATCGTTCCGTGGGCGGAGATTGACGTGCCATGGGCGCCCGACCTCAGCCTGCGCTTCCATCTCGGCGTCGACGGCATCTCCTATCCGCTCGTGGTGCTCACCGCCGCGCTGACCATGCTCTGCTGCGCGTATTGCCTCTGGCGGGTCCCCGACCCGGGCCGCGGCCGGCTCCTCGTGGCGCTGCTGCTGGTCCTCGAGGTCGGCATCATCGGCGTGTTCCTCGCCCTCGACCTGGTGCTGTTCTTCGTGTTCTTCGAGGTCGTCCTGCTGCCGATGTATGCGGTGATCGCCGTCTGGGGCGGCCCCGATCGCCGCCGCGCGGCCCGCAAGTTCGTGCTCTACACGCTGTTCGGATCCGTCCTGCTGCTCGTCGGGGTCTTCACCGTCGTCTCCGCCACCGGCACCGCCGACCTCGTCGCGCTCACCGACCCGGCGACCCGCCCGATGAGCAGCGGCCTGCAGCTGTTCGCGTTCGTGCTGCTCGCGACGGCGTTCGCGGTCAAGAGCCCGCTCTGGCCGCTGCACACCTGGCTGCCCGCCGCGCACACGGAGGCCCCGACCGTCGGCTCGGTCATCCTCGCCGGTGTCCTGCTGAAGATGGGCACCTATGGCCTGCTCCGGGTCGCCGTCGGCGTCGCACCCGACGCCGCCGCCCGCAGCGCCCCGGTCCTCGGGATCCTCGCCACCGCCGCCATCATCGTCGGCGGCCTCGTCTGCCTCGCCCAGACCGAGCTCAAGCGCCTCATCGCCTACTCGTCCGTGGGCCACATGGGCTTCGTCCTCCTCGGCGTCGCCACCCTCACCACCACCGGCTTCCAGGCCGCCCTCATCGGCAACATCGCCCACGGCATCGTCACCGGCCTGCTGTTCTTCGTCGCCGGTGGGATCAAGGACCGCGCGCACACCGGCGACCTCGCCCAGCTCGGCGGCCTCCGCGAGACCGCACCCGCCCTCAGCGGCGTCCTCGCTTTCGCCGCCATCGCCTCCCTCGGCCTGCCCGGCCTGGCCGGCTTCTGGGGGGAGGCCTTCGCCGTCGTCGCCGCCTTCGAACGCGGCGGCGCGCTCTGGACCACGCTCGGCGTCCTCGCCGCGGGCGGTGCGGCCCTCGCCGCCGCGTATTTCCTGCGCCTGCTGCGCCGCGTCACGCACGGCGCCGCGAGCCCGCCGGTCGTCGCCCTCACCACCGAGGGTCGCCTCCGGCCGGGCGAGCTGGTCGCGTGGTCCCCGCTGATCGCGCTCGCCCTCGCGGTCGGCGTCGTCCCGGCCCTGGTCCTCGGCTACTCCGCCGACCCGGTCGCCGCCCTGGCGGAGGTGATCACCCGATGACCTTCCCTCTGCTCACCGGTCCGGTCGTGCACCTGGCTCCTGGTTCTCGCGGCTCCGGGGTGCGCCGGGTGGCGCGGGCTGCCTTGCGTCCGGTTTCCACGTCGGCTTCGCGTCCGGCTGGAGTGCGGCGCGCTGGTCGGGGGAGGGCCGGCGTCCTTGCGGCGGTTGCTCAGCCAGCTGTGCCACGCGTCCGGCTGACGGGCGGTCCGCTGCGAGGGGCAGGTCGAGCGGCGACCCGGTCGCCCCTGTTCTTGCTCGCTCAGCCGCACGCTCCCGGCGTTCCTGCGGCCGCAGGCGAGGACGTACGTCGAGCCGGGCCTGCGGTTGGTGCCGCCCGGCCGCTCGGTTTCGGTGTTCAGGTGTCTGTGGTTGGTGTTGCCCGGCCGGTCGGTTTCGGTGTTCAGGTGTCTGCGGTTTGCGCCACCCGGCCGCTTGCCCGCTCGGTGGGCCACGCCGGCCCGGCGCCGGACCACCGTCGACTGGTGGCCATCCGGCCGTCGGTGCCGTTCATGGGGGCTTCTGGCCAGTTGGCCGGCCGCGAGCCGGCCGGGGAGGTCGGGCGATGAGGATCGACCAGATCGCGCTCCTGCCGACGTATGTCGCCGCCGCCACCGCCGTCCTGGCCCTGCTCGTCGACCTGCTCGTGCCCGGCAGGCGCGGCGCCGTCGTCGGGGCGACCGCGTTCGGCATGATCGCCACCGCGGCCACCGCCGTCGGCGTGGGGCTCGGGCTCGGCGACGCCGGGCAGCGCACCGCGTTCTGCATCGGGCCCGACCAGTGCTCGCTGGTCGCGGACCCGGCGGCCGCCGCCGTCGGTGCCGCCTTCGCGGTCCTCGCGCTCGGCGCCGTCGCGCTGTCGTTGCCGCTGCTGCGGACCGGCGAGGTGCCCGTCGGGGAATACTGCTTCCTGCTCGCCTGCTCACTGACCGGGGCGGTCGTTCTCGGCGGCGCCCGCGACCTGATCACGCTGATCGTGGCGCTGGAGACCCTGACCCTGCCGCTGTATCTGCTGGTCGGCATCAGACGCGGCGCCGCCACCGGCGCGGCCGCCGCCGTCACGTTCTTCGTAGTCAGCGTGGTGTCGACGGCCGTGGCGCTGCTCGGCGCGGCGCTCGTCTACACCGCGACCGGCGGCGTGCACCTCGCCGACATCTCCCACGCCGGCGCGAGCGCCCCGCAGCTGCAGCCGCTGCTCAAGGTCGGCATGGTTCTGCTCCTGGCGGGCCTGGCGTTCAAGGTGGCCGCGGTGCCCGCGCACGCCTGGGCACCGGCCACCTATGACGGCGCCCCGCTGCCGGTCGCCGCCTACCTGTCGACCGCCTCGAAGCTCGGTGGCGTCGTCGCGCTGCTGCTCGTCGGCGTGCTCGCCGGCGGCCCGGTCCTCGCCACGTCGGGCCTGACTCTCGCGGTCCTCGCCGTGCTCAGCATGACCGTCGGCAACCTCGTCGCCCTCCGGCAGCGGCGCATGGTCCGCCTGCTCGCCTGGTCGTCGGTGGCGCAGGCGGGCTATCTGCTCGCCCCGCTCGGCGCGCTCCTGGCCTCCGGTGGTCGCACCCCCGACGCGATCGGGCTCGTCGTCGCGGCGACCGTGGCCTACGCCCTCTTCTACGTGGTCCTCGAGTTCTCCGCCTTCTCCGCCGTGGTCGCGGTCCGGGGCAGCGCCGACGGCGGCGACGTCGCCGACTACCGCGGCCTGGCCCGCCGCTCGCCGTGGCTGGCGGCGGTCCTGGTGATCGCGTTGACTGGGCTCGCCGGTCTGCCCCCGGGGCTGGCCGGCCTGTTCGCCAAGGTGGCCGTGGTCCGGGCCCTGCTCGGTGGCGACGCCGCCTGGCTGGCGGTCGTCGTCGCGCTCAACGCGGTCATCGGCCTCGCGTACTACGTCCGCGTCGTCGCCACCCTGTTCGCCGCCCCGGCCGCGGTGGCCGCTCCCGACGCCGCAGTCCCGGCGGTCCAGGTCGCATCCGGCCATCCCGCCGGCGCCCGGGTGCGGGTCGGCTGGCCTGTCGGCGTGGCTGTCGGCGTGGCCGCGGTCCTCGCGGTGCTGCTCGGGTTCGCCCCGCAGGGTGTCCTGGAGCTTGCCGCGTTCTTCCGCTGACGCCGTTTCAGGCAGCTCACAGCCGGCACGGGGAAGGGACACAGCGGGCCGCGGTGTTGTAGAAGATATGCAGCACAGGCATCTCAACGGTCTCAAGACGGCGGCCCTGTTGGGGCTGCTGACCTCGCTGATCCTGCTTGTCGGCTATTGGCTCGGCGGTAGCACCGGTCTGGTCGTCGCCGTGTTCCTGTCGCTCGGCATGAACGCGTTCAGCTACTTCTTCTCCGACAAGCTCGCCCTGCGCGCGATGAACGCCCAGCCGGTCACCGAGGCGCAGGCGCCAGACCTCTACGCGATGGTGCGGGAGCTGGCCACCTCCGCCGGGCAGCCCATGCCCCGGCTGTACGTGAGCCCGACGATGCAACCCAACGCCTTCGCCACCGGCCGCAGCCCGAAACACGCGGCGGTCGCGGTCACCCAGGGCATCCTCGGCGTCCTGACCCCACGCGAGCTGCGCGGCGTCATCGGCCACGAACTGTCCCACGTGTACAACCGCGACATCCTCATCGCCAGCGTCGCCGGCGCGCTCGGCGGCATGATCACGATGCTTGCCCAGCTGGCGATCTTCCTGCCACTCGGTGGCTCCTCCGATGACGACGACGGTCCCGGCATCGCCGGCCTGCTGCTGATGCTCATCCTCGGTCCGCTTGCCGCCACTGTGATCCAGCTCGCCATCAGCCGTAGTCGCGAATATCAGGCCGACGAGTCCGGCGCGAGGCTGACGGCCGACCCGCTCGCCCTGGCCAGCGCATTGCGCAAGATTCATCGCGGTACCCAGGCGCTGCCACTGCCGGCCGACGGCCAGATCGCCACCCAGGCGCATCTCATGATCGACAACCCGCTGCGGGGCGGTGGGATCGCATCGCTGTTCTCGACCCACCCGCCGATGGAGCAACGGGTCGCCAGGCTGGAGGAGATGGCGGGCGTCACGTACCGCTGACGCAAAAACCCGGTCGGGTAACCGGAGCCTGCCGTTAGGATCGGCAGGCTCTTCACCCGTTACCGAGTTTGAGATGAGGCACGGCGTTGCGGCAGTACGCGGCGGTCTGGCGGCTTCCTGGCGCGCCCGTTCTGCTGGTCGTCGGGGTGCTCGCCCGGCTCGGCCTCGGCATGGTCTCGCTGTCGCTGCTGCTGCTCCTGCAGCAGACGACCGGCCGGTACGCGCAGGCCGCCGCCGCGTGCGCCGTCTACGCACTCGCCGGCGCGGCCGCCAGCCCGGTCGCCGGGCGGCTCGCCGACCGGATCGGCCCCGCGCCGGTGCTCCTCGTCACCGGCGTCGCCCACCCGCTCGCGCTCGGGCTGCTGATCTTCGCCGCGCTCCGGCAAGCGCCGCTGCCCGCGATCGTCGGTGCGGCCGTCGTCGCCGGCGCCACGTTCCCGCCGATGACCGCCGCCGTGCGCGGCACCTGGAACGCGCTGACCGCCGACCTGCCACACGTCCGGGTGACCGCCCTCGCGGCCGAGACGGCGCTGTTCGAGGTCGTCTTCGTGGCCGGGCCGATGCTGGTCGCGCTGTGCGTCGTGCTGTGGCAACCCGCGGTCGCGCTCGGCGCCGCCGCCGGCATCACCCTCCTCGGCACCCTGGTCGTCGCCCGCGGCCAGGCCATCCGGTCATGGCGCCGGCACGCCGACCACACGGACGCCAAGGGCCTCGGCCCTTTGCGGACCCCAGGCTTCGTGCCGCTGCTGGTGACCGCGTTCGGCCTGGGGTTCGCATTCGGCGGGATGGGGGTCGCCGTTCCCGCGTACGCCACCGCGTACGTCGAACACGACCCGGAAAGCATCGGCGGGCTGCTGCTCGGCGTGTGGGGCATCGGCAGCGCCGTGAGCGGCTTCTACTTCGGCACCCGCCCGCCGGGGCGACTCGGCTGGCTGCTCGGCGGGGTGGCCGCCAGCATCCTGGTCCTCGCCGCCATGCCCAGCGCGCTGGCGCTCGGCATCGCCCTCATCGTCGGCGGCGCCACCATCGCGCCGGCGCTGACCGTGCAGAACTCGCTCGTCGGGCAGATCGTGCCGGGTTCGATGCTCAACGAGGCGTACACCTGGCTGGTGACCGTCTCGGTAGCCTCCAGCGCCGCCGGTGTCGCCGTCATGGGACTCGTCGTCGACCACCCCGGCGGCGTCATCTGGGCGTTCCTGCTGGCGGGCACCGCGGTCGCGCTCGGCGCGCTGGTGGCGGGCAACCCGCGCGGTGCGATCGCGCGGGCTGCCACGCAGGCGTCACTGACCTGAGCGTGTGCGTCACCCGGTCGAGTGCGGGCCACCACGCTTGCGTCACTCACTTGAGTGATGCCGGCCGCACGTCCGTGTATGGTCACGCCTCATGGCATTGCCGATCCACGCCGTGCTGGCAGACCCCGACCACCGGGAAGAGCCCGACACCGAGATCTGTGACACCGACAGCTTCGTGCTGATCCGCGCCGAGGAGACCCCTGAGCGTCCCGAGCGGCGCCCACCGGCCCGCCGGGACTGAAGCTCAGCGGTAGTTCGTGAACTGCAGCGCGATCCCGAAGTCCTCGCCCTTGAGCAGCGTGATGACCGCCTGCAGGTCGTCCTTCTTCTTGCCGGTCACACGCAGCTGATCCCCCTGGATCTGCGCCTGGATGCCCTTCGGCCCCTCGTCGCGGATCTTCTTGGAGATCTCCTTCGCCTTGTCCGACTCGATGCCCTGGACGATCTTGGCATCGATCTTGTACGTCTTGCCGGATGCGCGCGGCTCGCCCGCATCGAGTGACTTGAGCGAGATGTTGCGCTTGACCAGCTTCTCCTTGAAGACTTCGAGGGCCGCGACCACGCGCTCCTCGGTCTCCGCCTGGAGGCTGACCGTCTCCTCCCCGGCCCACTTGATCTCAGCGCCGGTGCCGCGGAAGTCAAACCGCTGCCCCAGCTCCTTGTCGGCCTGGTTGAGCGCGTTGTCGACCTCCTGCCGGTCGACCTTGCTGACGATGTCGAACGAGGGTGCCGAAGCCATGGCAGATGCTCCTGTGGTGCGTTCGTTGGCGGTTGCGGGCGTGCCGAGGGTACCCGTTTGCGTTGCCCCCGGGGCGTACCGCTATTCTTGCTTCCGCCAGGCGGGTTGCCCGAGCGGCCAATGGGAGCGGACTGTAAATCCGTCGCGAAAGCTACAGAGGTTCGAATCCTCTACCCGCCACTGGCAGGAAAGTAAGGCCCCCAAGCAGGGGAAACTCTGCTCGGGGGCCTTACTCGTTGGTCCCACTGGGTCTCACCGGGTGCCGCTCAATCTCACCCGTCGCGACAAAGCTTGGCGCCACGTTTGAGCGGCTCGACATCCTCCGCGTCGCCCTGGTCGTCGGCCTCGGTCTGCTTCGCGCCGGTGCCGCACGCCTCGGGCATCCATGGTCAGCCCCGGCGGCCGGCACGTCAGTCGGCATGCGCATAACGGTCGCCGGCGTAGCGTTGCAACGCCGCGCGGACCTGGTCCGGCGACTCCCGCACGTCCGCGATGTTGACCAGGATGACCGACGGTCGGCCGTCGACGCCGTTGCGATACTCGGCCGGCACGCCAAGGTCCGCGCCCGCCGCCGGCACGAGCACCAGCCGTGGGTGACCGTCCGGACGAGGCTCAAACATGATCGCCTCGATCGAGGCCCAGCCCACCGAGCGGAACAGGACGCCGGCCAGTACCCCGCCCGGGCCGCCGACCAACAACTTCCAGTCGAGGATCAGCGCTTCCGACTCCCAGTCGCGGACGATCACCGCCAGCAGGGCAATGCCTCCCACCAGCATCGCCGCCCCGAGCCACGCCCACCGGCGTCTGCGATGAAGATCCATCGGCGCTCCGTCCTCTGCGTCACGGCAATACGCGGCGAAGTTCGCGACATGATCACCCGGTTGAGCGGCGGAGGAGCGCGGCGCGGCGGTGCCCCCACACGGCAAGGCCGGCGCCGCTGATCAGGATCACGACCGCAGCCGCCACCCGCCACCACGCGAGCGGGGAACCCGGATCAGCCGTCCCCGCCTCCACAGGCCCCGGAGCGGACTGCACCGTCAGCACGGTGGTGTTGTTGCCGGCGTCCAGGTCGGCCGGCTCCCGGTACTCGACCCGGCCGTAGCCGCCACTGACCGCGCGGACGATCCTGAACGACAGGTTCCAGCTGTGTGACCTCCCGCTCGCCAGGATCGGCGCAAGGCACTGCGTCGTCTGCTGGACAGGCTCGCCGTTCGGGTTCGGCAGCGGCAGCGCCACGCTGGAAGGGCCGCAGCCTTGGGGGTAACCAGTGATCTCGGTGCCCGCCGGCGACTCGAAGTAGACGGTCCCCGCCTCGGTGGCGTCGGCCGGGCCGAGGTTGCGGATCGTCAGCACCGCGGAGGCGACCTCGCCGACCAGACCGGCGGCGGTGCTGCCCTCCACGGCGATGTCCGCGTCCGTTTTGCCGGTCGCGTGCACGTCGAAGGACGCCTTGGTGTTGTCGTACGGGACCCCAGGGGGTCGGCCCGTCGGCTCGACCCAGTAGTTGAGCGCGACATCACCGACCTTGCCGTTCATCCGGAAGGTGTACGGGGTGCCCTCGTAATGCCCGCCCGGTCTGATCCGCTCGTCCACCCGGCAGCGGGTCACCACCGTCTCCCCGAAGGCCTCCGGCTGGCAACCGGGAACATCGACGCCAAAGGGAGCATTCGACTCCAGCCTGAGGTCGAAGCCGTCGGCGGCCTCGTCGCCCCAGTTGGTGAACTCGACCGGCGGCGTCACCGGCCCCGTGGCGTCAGCCTCCACCGCGGTCCTGTCGTGGGCGGGGACCAGGTCCGCTCCGTGACCGATATGCACCGTTGATGTGCGCGGCTGGGAAGCGACGCCCTGTCCGGTCACCGTGCTGCTGATCGTGACCTCGGCACCGGCGACGGCATCAGGCCCGGCCCGCAGGATCAGGATGATCTCGGGCGCCTCGTGTACGGGGCAGCTCAGCACCCGGCCCGCACGGGTGCAGCATGCGCCGGCTTCACGGACCGCCACGCTACCGGTCGAACCCGCGCCCCGGAGCCCCAAAATTGTCGTACACCCGTTCTAAGATGTACCCATGAACGAACGGCAGTGGTGGAACGGGCGGTGGTCCCGGCTGGTGCGTCGGGACGTCTTCGTGCGCAACGCAGCCGAAGGCCGGTGGCAGGTGGAGCTCCGACGCGGCGGACCCGACGGACGGCTCCGGGTGCGGACGTTCGACTCCGAAGGGGCCGCCGTCGAGTGGGTCCGCTCGACGGTCCTGGATCCCGACGGCGACTGGCGCGAGATGCGGGACGCGAAGGTCCTGTCCGTCAGTAAGCGCAAGAGGGTCAAGTCCGACTCCTCGCGTCGCGAAAAAGTTGCGCCAAATCTAGATCGGACGGGTTGATATAGCCGTACCTCCACTGCCGGAATCGGCCGAAAGGTCGATTCTTCCGCGCGGGCGCGTCATCCTGGGCTGCGCACTGTTGGTTCTACCGTTAGCTGTGGCACGATCGTGGGTATCCAAGCCACACCTGGTGTCACTGTGATCGCATGGGAGCGACAGATGCGTGAGAAGACGCTCGGCCTGTGGATGGTGCGTCTGGCAGTCACGATCGGAGCTGGGGCTGTGGCCCTTGGGTTATCGCCGGCCGTCGCGCAGGCGAGCCACAGCTTCGAGGCCCGTGGACTGACCTCACTCTCCGGATCGGTGCAGATCGTCGGCGCGGCCGACTCGCTCCGCGTCACCGAAGACTTCGACTGGTCATAGGCCGGCCCCTCACATCACCACCCAGCGGGCGTGGTGAAGTGAACGCCGGCTCGGCGCGATTGGGGAACGGGTGCCCGCTCCGAAGGCTCCGGTCACCCGGCGCGACAGCTACTCCTGGTTAATCACCGCACCTCTACTCCTGCTCGGTGCCCTGCTCTCGCTGCCACCGCTGCTCTCGCCGCACGCGCGGCCGCTGGACTACCACCTGCAATACGCGCCGATCCTGCTGCTGCTCTCGCTGCTGGCCACGCACATGGTGCTGCGGTTCGACGTCCGGCGGCAGGGTCTCAACATCCGCATGAACGACCTGCCGGTGCTGCTGGCGCTGTTCTACCTGTCTCCGCTGATGGCCATCGGCGTGCGGCTCGTCGCCGGCCTGATCTGGAACGTGTTCAGCGGGAAGCTCGGACCGCACAAGACCGCATTCAGCGCCGCCGGTCATATCGCGGGCGTGGCGACGGCCAATCTCATCGTGTTCCAGCTCGGCCTCGGCGATGCGGGTTCACCCGCCACCTGGTTCGTGCTCGGCACCGCGGTGCTCGCCGGCAACCTCGTTTCCTGGGCGGCAATCGCCGGCGTGATGGTGCTGTTGCAGGGCGTCGCGCACCTCCCGCAGTTCCTGCGGTCCTCGGTGCCCGGTTTCGCCGTTATTGGCGTCAATATCGTGCTCGGCCTCATCATGCTGCTGACCTTGCAGGCGAGCCGCTGGGGCAGCCTCCTGCTGGTGCTGCTCGCCGCGGTGCTCGCCGTGCTGTACCGCTCCTACTCGCACTTCTTCCAGCAGCACCGCAACCTCGCGGAGATGTACGCCCTGACCCGCGACATCGCCACGACCAACCACGACGGCACGCTGCCGGACGTGCTGCTGGTGCGGGTCCGGGCGCTGCTCGCCGCCGACTCGGCCACGCTGTGGTTGCCCGCGCAGGGGCGGCACCCCGAGGTGCTGCTGTCGGCCCGCTTCGACTATCGCGGCCTGCTCGACAACGCGCCGACGCCCGACATCTTCCGGCAGCAGGCGATGCGCACCGGCGACACTGTCGCGGTCGGACCCAAGGTCGGTGAGCCCGAGCTCCGCGCCGCCCTGCAGCACGCCGGCGTCAAGGACGTGATCGTGGTGCCGTTGCGCTCCAGCGGTGTGACGATCGGCACTCTGGAGGTCGCCGGCCGGCTCGGCGCGGAGACCGCCTTCGGCAAGGACGACACGCAGCTGCTCGAGACGCTGTCAGCGCACGCCAGCATCGCCGTCGAGAACAGCCGGTTGGTCGATCGCCTGCAGTTCGACGCCAACCACGACGCGCTCACGGGCCTGGCCAACCGGCGCAGGATGCTCGAGGCGCTCGGCGAGGCGATGACCGGCCGCGGCCAGCGCGACGTGGTTGCCGTGCTCCTGTTCGACGTCGTCGCCCTGCGCGAGGTCAACGAATCGCTCGGCCAGGACGCCGGCGACGAGGTCCTCATCCAGGTCGCCCGCCGGCTGCGGGACCTGGCGCCGCAGGGCGCACTCGTCGCCCGGGTCGGCGGCGACAAGTTCGCCGTCGAGCTGCGCACCGTCAGTGCCGACGCCGCCGTGGCGGTCGCCGACACCCTGCGTGCCGGCACCCGGGATCGCATGGTCATCGAAACGCTGACCGTCGACGTCGACACCAACGTCGGCGTCTCGATCTACCCGGACCACGGCTCGGAGCCCGAGGCGCTGCTCCAGCGGGCCGCCGTGGCCACCTCCGTGGCGAAGTCCCGGGGGATCGTCCAGCTGTTCAACGCCGGCCTGCAGTCACGCTCCGTCCGCCGCGTCGGCCTCGCCGCCGACCTCGAGGCCGCGCTCAACACCGGCGAGCTCGAGGTGTACTTCCAGCCGAAGGTCGCCCTCAAAGACCGCCGGCTCGTCGGCGTCGAATGCCTCGCCCGCTGGGAGCATCCCGTGCACGGCCAGGTCGCCCCGCCGGACTTCGTCTCCGTCGCCGAGCACACCGGCCAGCTCTCCCGGCTCAACGGCGTGGTCCTCCGCGAAGGCATCCGCAGGGCCCGCGAATGGGCCGACGCCGGCCGCTCGCTCACCGTCGCGGTCAACATCTCGGCCCGCACCCTCAACGACGCTGACTTCCCGTTACAGGTGTCGGAGCTGCTCGAGGAGCACGGCGTGCCCGCCGACCGGATCATCCTCGAGCTCTCCGAGGATGAACTGCTCGGCAGCGGCCGCACCATTCCCGCCCTGAAACGCCTCCGCGACCTCGGCGTCCGGCTGTCCGTCGACGACTTCGGCGCCGGCCGCTCCTCGTTCGCAGACCTCAGCCGCTTCCCCGTCCAAGAGGTCAAGATCGACCGTACCTTCGTCCAGGGCATGGCCACCGGCGCCAGCGATCTCGCGATCGTGCGGACCGTCGTCGACATGGCCCGGCACTTCGGCCTGGCCGTCGTCGCCGAGGGTGTTGAGAGCGAACTCACACTGGGTCTGCTCGAAGACATGCACTGCGACATGGGCCAGGGCTTCCTGTTCAGCCGCGCGCTGCCGTACGAGCGCTTCGAGTCCTGGCTCCAGGTCCAGGCCGACGCCGACCCCACGGCCGCGCCCGCCGTCGAGGTCCGCTGGCTGCGCGCCGTGCCGTAAGGACGGCAGAGGCCTGCTCAGGTCCGCCGTGGGCACGGCCCGCCGCTCCCGTCAGCCACCGGTCGGCCGTGAACGGCCTCCCTGCCACCTCCGCGGACAGTCACGCAGCCGCGACCTGCGGCCGCGACGGCGGCCGTCCCGGCCGCGACGGACCGCGACCTGCGGCCGCGACGGACCGTCCCGGCCGCGCCGCGACAACCCGTAGCCAGTTGGTCAACCACCGTCACTGAGCCATGCGATGCGACCGCTCCGCGGTCCGCTCACGATCGAAGTCGCGTTCCGGTCACCCGGACGATGCCCCGACGACACCCCCACGACCGCAGCTCGGCTCTGACCAACATCGCGAAAACCCGTGCCGACACGCCGAAGCAGGCCTCACAAGCTGGGCGGACACCAGTTCGGGGAAGTCGATTTCGTGCCACGGCGAGGGCCGTGTACGCTTAGCGAGCGCATGTGCGGGTTCGCACTTGATGCGCCCCCTTAGCTCAGTCGGCAGAGCGTCTCCATGGTAAGGAGAAGGTCTACGGTTCGATTCCGTAAGGGGGCTCGAGAGACCGGGCTTGAGTCATCGAGTCCGCCGCGGCGGTGTAGCTCAGATGGTAGAGCAAGCGGCTCATAATCGCTGTGTCGCCGGTTCAAGTCCGGCCACCGCTACAGACGCACCACAGAGGTCGCCGATTCGGCGACTGCCAGTGTGAGCCGCTATGCTCGTTCGCTGGACCTGAACCCCGCTCTGAAGGAAGGCACTTCGCCATGGCCAAGGCGACCGACGTTCGTCCGAAGATCACGCTGGCATGCACGGAGTGTAAAGAGCGGAACTACATCACCAAGAAGAACCGCCGCAACGACCCGGACCGCATCGAGCTGAAGAAGTTCTGCCCCCGGGACGGCAAGCACACCGTGCACCGCGAGACGCGATAACCGCACCCACAGCTCACATCGAAGCCCCGGCCCAGCGGCCGGGGCTTCGGCATGCGGACGGTAAGTTGCACATCATGCCGTTGGATCAGTCGTTCATGGGTCGGGTGTATCCGCCGACCCCGCCCTATGAGGTCGGCCGGGAGAAGATCCGGGAGTTCGCCGACGCGGTCAGCGCCAGCGATCCCGTGCACCGGGACCTCGCAGAGGCGCGCGCCAAGGGCTACAAGGACGTGATCGCCCCGCCGACGTTCGCGATCATTCTGAGTCAGAACGCCGGGCAGCAGCTGGTCGAGGACCAGACGTTCGGGCTGGACTACAGCCGGGTGGTCCACGGCGGGCAGACGTTCCGCTACGTGCGGCCGATCGTCGCCGGCGACCACCTGGTCACCGTGATGGCGGTGGAGGAGATCAGCAGCCGCGCCGGGCACGCGTTCCTGACGACGCGGCACGAGGTGTCGACCGTCGAAGGTGAGCTCGTCGTGACGATCTGGACCCGGCTCGTGGTCCGTGGGGAGGGCTGACATGCAGGTCGGCACCGTGTTCCCGCCGCAGACGTTCCAGGTGACCCGCGCCGACCTGGTGCGGTATGCCGGCGCCTCCGGCGACTTCAACCCGATCCACTGGAGCGATCGCGTCGCGACGTCGGTCGGTCTGCCGGGTGTCATCGCGCACGGCATGCTGACGATGGCCCTGGCGGGGCAGGCGGTTGCCTGTTGGGTAGGTGGCACCGCGGCGATCGTCGAATACTCCACCCGCTTCGCCAATCCGGTGGTGGTGCCGGACGACGACAAAGGCACCGAGATCGTGGTGAGCGGGGTCGTGAAGCGGGTAGGCGAAGACGGTGTCACGCAGATCGACATCACCGCCACGTGCAACGGCGACAAGATTCTCGGAGCCGCGAAAGCCCTGGTCAGAGCGTAAGAGGCGACCCGGAGGAGGGGGGTGGTTGGGATATCCCACCCGAACCCGTACACTGGTCGCCCGTGGGGTGAGCAACCTCTCGACGCCCGTAGAACGGGGGTTGAGGGGCGCGATCACCACGAAGGGGTGTGGCTCAATTGGCAGAGCAGCGGTCTCCAAAACCGCAGGTTGCAGGTTCAAGTCCTGTCACCCCTGCGCCGAAGGCCTGACCTGGGTCTGGGGCGCCCGATCCGCCGATCGGGTCGCAGCCTCCAGCGGTCACGGGTTGGTCCCGCCGAGTGCCGCCGGCTCTTCGCCGGTGGGCCTGGTTGGGCGGATCCGCGGGCCACTCATCGGACCGAGCACTCGCGAGATCACGGAAGAGGGCGAAAGTGGCCGAACGCAGGCGACGCGGGACCGACCCCGCCGACGATCGCCGTGACGAGGAGCTCACCGCCGAGGACGCGGCCATCGAGGAAGAGTTCGCTGACGAGCTCGATGAGCTCGACGACGACCTCGACGGTGACGTGGACGCCGATGACGACGAGGACGAGGACGACGGCAAGCCGGTCCTGACCAAGTCCAAAGACGCGAAGTCGAAGTCCAAGGACGTCAAGGACGAGGACAAGAAGAAGACCAAGGTCAAAGAGGGCAGCTCGAACAACATCTTCGCCCGGCTCATCAACTTCATCCGCGAGGTTGTCGCCGAGCTGCGTAAGGTGATCTGGCCGACCCGCAAGGAACTGACCACTTACACGGTCGTCGTCGTGGTTTTCGTGATCGTGATGCTTACGATTGTGGGTGGCCTCGACTACCTGTTTGCCAAGGGCGTCCTCTGGGCCTTCGGCAACAAAACGGAGTAGTCCGCAGCGGACCGGCCGCAGACGCGAAGACTTGACAGACGGAAGTGAGCAGCGTGCAGGAATTCGACGAGACCGCCGGGACCGACGACGAGCAGCACGAGGAAACGTCGACGGTGATGACGGCCGCCACGCCGAGCACGGCCCCCGAGCCGGCTGCGGCGGCGACCGACGCCGAGGACCCCGTCGCCGAGCTGCGTGCCGCACTGCGCTTCGCACCCGGTGACTGGTATGTGGTGCACTCCTACGCCGGTTACGAGAACAAGGTCAAGACGAATCTCGAGACCCGTATCACGAGCCTCGACATGGAAGAGTTCATCTACCAGGTCGAGGTCCCGACTCGTGAAGAGGTCGAGATCAAGAACGGCAAACGCACCCAGGTGCAGAACAAGGTCTTCCCCGGCTACATCCTGGTTCGGATGGAGCTGACGGCGGAGTCCTACTCGTGTGTGCGCAACACGCCGGGTGTGACCGGCTTCGTCGGCGCGACCGACCGGGCGGACCGCCCGGCGCCGTTGTCGCTCGACGAGGTCCTCAAGTGGCTCGCCCCGGTGGTGCAGCAGGAGGGCAAGAAGGCCGGCAAGCCCGAGGTCAAGGTGCTCGACTTCGAGGTCGGCGACTCCGTCACCGTCACCGACGGTGCCTTCGCCTCGCTCCAGGCCACGATCAGCGAGATCAACGCCGACCAGCAGAAGCTCAAGGTGCTGGTCTCGATCTTCGGTCGGGAGACCCCGGTGGAGCTCAACTTCAACCAGGTCACGAAGATCTAAATCACCTGCGGTACGCTTGAGCGTCCGGCCAAGTGCCGGGCGCTCAGTCGTGCGCAGCGGCAATAGCCGGGCCGGGCATCGACATGCCCGGTCAGCACGAATCATTCCAGCCCAGGAAGACGAAAGCAGCCATGCCTCCGAAGAAGAAGCTCGTCAAGACCTTCACGCTTCAGTTGCCGGGCGGCCAGGCCACTCCGGCGCCGCCGGTCGGCCCCGCGCTCGGTCAGCACGGTGTGAACATCATGGAGTTCGTCAAGGCGTACAACGCCCAGACGGAATCCCAGCGCGGCGACATCATCCCCGCGCAGATCAGCGTCTACGAGGACCGGACGTTCACGTTCATCCTCAAGACCCCGCCCGCCGCCCGGCTGCTGCTCAAGGCCGCCGGCGTGCCGAAGGGTTCCGGCGTCCCGCAGAAGGACAAGGTGGGCTCGATCACCAAGGCCCAGCTGCGTGAGGTCGCCGAGAAGAAGATGTCGGACCTCAATGCCAACGACATCGAGCAGGCCGAGAAGATCATCGCCGGCACCGCCCGTTCCATGGGCATCGTCGTCAAGGACTGACCAACACCCGATCACGTGGGAGGGCGTTCAATCGAAGCGCCCGCACGATCACCACAGGAGTAAAGCGACATGTCGCAGCACGGCAAGAACTACCGCAAGGTCTCGGACCTTGTCGACCGCAACGCGCTGTACAGCCCCATCGCCGCGGTGAAGCTGGCCAAGCAGACCACCACCGTCAAGTTCGACCCCACCGTCGAGGTGGCCATGCGGCTGGGTGTCGACCCCCGCAAGGCCGACCAGATGGTCCGTGGCACGGTCAACCTGCCGCACGGCACCGGTAAGACCGCCCGCGTCATCGTCTTCGCGCAGGGCGCGAAGGCCGCCGAGGCCGAGGCCGCCGGCGCCGACGCGGTGGGCACGGACGAGCTCGTCGCCCGGATCCAGGAAGGCTGGCTGGACTTCGACGCGGCGATCGCGACGCCCGACCAGATGGCCAAGATCGGCCGGATCGCGCGGATCCTGGGCCCGCGCGGCCTGATGCCGAACCCGAAGACGGGCACGGTCACGATGGACGTCACCAAGGCGGTCAACGAGATCAAGGGTGGCAAGATCACCTACCGCGTTGACAAGCACTCCAACCTGCACCTGATCATCGGCAAGGCGAGCTTCACCGAGCAGCAGCTGGTGGAGAACTACGCGGCGGTCCTCGACGAGGTCAACCGGGCCAAGCCGAGCGCGTCCAAGGGCAAGTACCTGCGCAAGGTCTTCATCACCACCACCATGGGTCCCGGCATCCCGGTCGACCCGAGCCGCACGCGCAACCTCCTCGAGGACGACGCCAACGCGGAGCAGTAACCAAGCAGCACGACGACGGCGGGCATCCGATGGTGCCCGCCGTCGTCTATGTTCGGGGCGTGCACCTGCAGGACGTCTGGTTCCGATACGCCCGCAAGGCCGCGTGGACCCTCCAACACGTCGACCTGGCGCTCGGACCGGGTGAGACCGCGGTCGTGCTCGGCCCCAACGGCTCCGGCAAGTCGACCCTGCTCCAGCTCGCCGCCGGGGTGCTGCGGCCGGCACGGGGCGCCGTGGCGGACCGGCCGCCGGTCGTGGGCTGGGTTCCGGAGCGCTTCCCGGCCGACCAGCCGTTCACCGCCCGCGCCTACCTCACCCACATCGCCGCCGTCCGCGGGGTGCACGGCGAGGCCATCGACGAGTGGGCCGGGCGGCTCGATTTCACCGGCTTCCTCGATGTACGCCTGAGCCGCCTCTCCAAGGGCTCCGCCCAGAAGGTCGGCCTCGTCCAGGCGCTGCTGGACCCGCCGGGGCTGCTGGTGCTGGACGAGCCGTGGGAGGGCCTGGACGCCAAGACCCGCGAGCAGGTGCCGGCCATCGTCGCCGACGTCGTGGGCCGCGGCGGCTCCGTCCTCATCAGCGACCACCTCGGCGAGGTGTCCCGGCTGCCCCACGCCCGCCGCTGGCACGTCCGCGACGGCCGGGTGACCGAGGGGGAGCGCCCCGTGGCGAGACGCATCATCGAGCTCGCGGTGGCGCCGGCGCACGCGGACCGCGCCGTGGCGAAGCTGCGGGCCGACGGGTTCGACGTCCTCGGTGTCCGGGAGGAGCGATGACGGCCCTGATCAGGATGCGGCTCGCGGGTTTCCTGCAGACCGGCCGGGCCGCCGCCCCGCTCCTGGCCGCGCTCGTCGTGCTGTCCATCCTGTACGGCGGTGGCCAGGCGCAGGCCGGCGAGGCCTACGGGGTGTCCGCCGCCATCCTGTTCGCGGTCCTGGCCTGGCAGACGAAGATCCTGCTCGACGTGGAGCCGGACGTGCAGCGGCGCCTCGGCCGGGTGGCGGTCGGCGCGGCCCGCGAGACCGCCGCCGGGATCGTCGCGGCGCTGGTCGCCGGCCTGCCCGTCATCGTGGTCGCGTTGATCCTGCCGTGGCTGGTCGGCGGCGTGACCACGCCCGGCGCGGGCGACCCGCCCCTCACCGAGGGCGTCGTGCTCGGCGTCTGGGCGCACCTGCTGCTGCTCCTGCCCGCGGTCGCCCTCGGCGCGCTGTCCAGCCGCGCGGTGTCGACGCAGGCGGCCCGGGGGCTGGCGATCCTCGTCGGCGGCGTGGTGATGGCGATCGTGCTGGGCCTGAAGAGCTCGCCGGCGCCGTGGCTGGCCCCGCCGCTGATGACCGCGGCCCGCGACACGGTCGGCGGCACGCACCTCGCGCCGGTCCTCGTCACCACCGGATGGGGCGTCGCGTGGGCGGGGGTCGCGCTCGCCGCCTACGTCCACCTGCGCCGCGGCCGACCGTGATTTGGTGACACACCGTCTGTCAAGTACAGTTCCGATCGAAACCCGAAGACCGCTGGTCATGTCCGCGTGAGCGGATGTCGAAGGCCCTGTGTCAACGCAGGCGACCCGCGCAGGGCCGGACAAGCGCTGCCGACATATGTCGCTCCGCCCCGTGCGCCCCTGCGCCGGGGCGTTTTTCGTTGCTGCAAGCGGGCCCCAGAGCGTGGCCAGCACCGTAGCAAGAGAGAGGAGGGACATGGCGGACAAGCCGGTTCGAGACGACAAGGCCACCGCGGTCGCGGAGCTCACCGAGAACTTCCGGGGCTCGACGGCCACCGTGCTGACCGAGTACCGCGGCCTGACCGTGGCGCAGCTCAAGACCCTGCGTCGCAACCTGGGCCGCGAGACCACGTACGCCGTCGCGAAGAACACGCTCGCGAAGCGTGCCGCGACGGACGCGGGCATCAGCGGGCTCGACGATTTGTTCTCCGGTCCTACCGCGCTCGCTTTCGTCTCCGGCGACCCTGTCGAGGCGGCGAAGAGCCTCCGCGAGTTCGCGAAGGCGCACCCGCTGCTCGTCATCAAGGGCGGCGTTTTCGAGGGCAAGGCCATCAGCGCGGACGAGGTCCGCCGCCTGGCCGACCTGGAGTCCCGTGAGGTGCTGCTGGCCAAGCTGGCCGGCGCGATGAAGGGCACCATGTCCAAGGCCGCTGCGCTGTTCCAGGCGCCGCTGTCGAAGGCTGCCCGCACCGTCCAGGCCCTGGCCGACAAGCGCGAACAGGAATCCGGCAGCGCCCAGGAATCCGGCAGCGCGGCCGAATAGGCCCGTGCTCCACATCACTTTTTCGAAAGGAACGCCAACATGGCGAAGCTGAGCACCACCGAACTCCTGGACGCGTTCAAGGAGATGACCCTGATCGAGCTCTCCGAGTTCGTGAAGGAGTTCGAGACCACGTTCGACGTCACCGCCGCCGTTGCGGTCGCCCAGGGCCCGGCCGGCCCGGCCGCCCCGGTCGAGGCCGTTGAGGAGCAGTCGGAGTTCGACGTCGTCCTCGAGGCTGACGGTGGCAAGAAGATCCAGGTCATCAAGGTCGTGCGCGAGCTCACCGGCCTGGGCCTGAAGGAGGCGAAGGACCTCGTCGAGGCCGCGCCGAAGGCCGTCATCGAGAAGGCCAACAAGGAGACCGCGGACAAGGCCAAGGCCAAGCTCGAGGCCGAGGGCGCGAAGGTCTCCCTCAAGTAACTCGACTGCCGACAGGGCGGTCGCCGGGAAACCGGTGGCCGCCCTTTCTGGTCCCCCGGCCCCTGGCGGGCCGCGGCTCCGTGGGGCGGCCGCGGGACCCACGCCCCCATGATCGCCGTGCCTTCTTTTGTGTAAGGACCCAAGATCTAGGGGTGGGCACCACAACACCTTGTGATCGGAGTGCGAGATTTCCGTCACGGTGGCCCGACGCGCGTGGGAACCCTTGACGCGATGACCGGCGGGCAGGCACGCTAATCAGGCACTGCCTTTCCGCGGACGCGGCGGCCCGAGGCCCGACAGATGTGCCCCGGCCCTTCTTGGGTCGGCTCAGCGCACATCGACCGGTGAGCCCCAGGCCACGACCGACGCGAGCGGCTCGGCCGGTGGAACAACGATCTTCAAAAAAGATCGTTGAAACATCGTGCACGGGGCCGCTCGACAGCGGTTAGCCTTTCGGCTACACTGCTAGTTTGCGCTGTCTTCTGACTTCACCTCTGGCGTGGAGTGCCTCTTCGTGGGCACTTTGCGTCGGGGGTCGTCAGGCTGCACGCGAAACGGCCTGTCTGCACCACCGGTCCTCGGAAGGACGCATCTTGGCAGCTTCCCGCCCTGCGAAGACCAGTTCGAGCGCATACGCTCCCCGCCGGGTCTCCTTCGGCAGGATCACCGAACACCTTGAGGTTCCCAACCTCCTTGCCATCCAAACCGATTCGTTCGACTGGTTGGTTGGCAACGAGAAGTGGCAGAGCCGCTCGGCCGGTGATCAGCACGCCCGTTCCGGGCTGGCGGAGATCCTTGATGAGATCAGTCCCATTGAGGACTTCTCCGGCACGATGTCCCTGTCGTTCTCCGCGCCTCGCTTCGACGAGGTCAAGGCTCCCATGGAGGAGTGCAAGGAGAAGGACCTCACCTACTGCGCGCCGCTGTTCGTGACGGCGGAGTTCACCAACCACACCACTGGCGAGATCAAGAGCCAGACGGTGTTCATGGGTGACTTCCCGATGATGACGCCGAAGGGCACCTTCATCATCAACGGCACCGAGCGCGTCGTGGTGAGTCAGCTCGTCCGGTCTCCGGGCGTGTATTTCGACAAGCAGCCGGACAAGACCTCCGACCGCGACCTCACCAGCGTGAAGGTCATCCCGAGCCGGGGTGCCTGGCTGGAGTTCGACATCGACAAGCGCGACACCGTCGGTGTCCGCATCGACCGCAAGCGCCGGCAGGCGGTCTCCGTCCTGCTCAAGGCCATCGGCTGGTCCGCCGAGCGCATCCGTGAGAAGTTCGGCTGGTCCGAGCTCATGATGACGACGCTCGAGAAGGACCACATCGCCGGCCAGGACGAGGCGCTGTTGGACATCTACCGCAAGCTCCGCCCTGGCGAGCCGCCGACGCGTGAGAATGCGCAGACCCTGCTCGACAACCTCTTCTTCAACCCGAAGCGATACGACGTCGCCAAGGTCGGTCGATACAAGTTCAACAAGAAGCTCGAGTTGGACCTCCCGATCAACCAGGGTGTGCTGACCGAAGAGGACGTCGTCGCCACGGTCGAGTATCTCTGCCGCCTGCACACGGGCGAAGAGGGCTACGAGGCCGACGACATCGACCACTTCGGCAACCGGCGCCTGCGCACGGTCGGCGAGCTCATCCAGAACCAGGTCCGCGTGGGCCTGTCCCGGATGGAGCGCGTCGTCCGCGAGCGGATGACCACCCAGGACGTCGAGGCGATCACGCCGCAGACCCTGATCAACATCCGTCCCGTCGTGGCGGCGATCAAGGAGTTCTTCGGCACGTCGCAGCTGTCCCAGTTCATGGACCAGACCAACCCGCTGGCGGGTCTGACCCACCGGCGCCGGCTGAGCGCGCTCGGCCCGGGTGGTCTGTCGCGCGAGCGGGCCGGCTTCGAGGTCCGCGACGTGCACCCGTCGCACTACGGCCGCATGTGCCCGATCGAGACCCCTGAGGGTCCCAACATCGGTCTCATCGGCGCGCTGTCGACGTTCGCGCGGGTCAACCCGTTCGGCTTCGTCGAGACGCCCTACCGCAAGGTCGTCGACGGCAAGGTGACCGACCAGATCGACTACCTGACCGCCGACGAAGAGGACCGCTACGTCAAGGCGCAGGCCAACGCTCCGCTCAAGAGCGACGGCAACTTCGCCGAGGACCGCATCCTCGTCCGACGCAAGGGCGGCGAGGTCGACAACGTCCCCGCCGACCAGGTCGACTACATGGACGTCTCGCCGCGGCAGATGACCTCGGTCGCCACCGCGATGATTCCGTTCCTCGAGCACGACGACGCCAACCGTGCACTCATGGGCGCCAACATGCAGCGCCAGGCGGTGCCGCTGGTCAAGGCCGAGGCTCCGCTCGTCGGCACCGGCATGGAATACCGTGCCGCCGTCGACGCCGGTGACGTGGTCGTGGCCGAGGTCGCCGGTGTGGTCGAGGACATGTGCGCCGACTACATCACGATCCACCAGGACGACGGCCACCGCCGCACGTATCTGCTGCACAAGTTCCGCCGCTCGAACTCCGGCTCCTGCGTCAACCAGAAGCCAGTGATCTTCGAGGGCGACCGGGTGGAGCAGGGCCAGGTCATCGCCGACGGTCCGTGCACCGACGAGGGCGAGATGGCGCTCGGGCGAAACCTGCTCGTGGCCTTCATGCCCTGGGAGGGTCACAACTACGAAGACGCCATCATCCTGTCCCAGAAGCTGGTGCAGAACGACGTCCTCACCTCGATCCACATCGAGGAGCACGAGGTCGACGCGCGCGACACCAAGCTGGGGCCGGAGGAGATCACCCGCGACATTCCGAACGTCAGCGAGGAAATGCTCGCCGACCTCGACGAGCGCGGGATCATCCGGATCGGCGCCGAGGTCGTGACCGGTGACATCCTGGTCGGCAAGGTCACCCCCAAGGGTGAGACCGAGCTGACCCCGGAGGAGCGTCTGCTCCGCGCGATCTTCGGTGAGAAGGCCCGCGAGGTGCGCGACACCAGCCTCAAGGTGCCGCACGGCGAGACCGGCACGGTCATCGGTGTGCGCACGTTCAGCCGGGAGGACGGCGACGAGCTGTCCCCGGGCGTCAACGAGCTGGTGCGCGTCTACGTTGCCCAGAAGCGGAAGATCCAGGACGGCGACAAGCTGGCCGGCCGCCACGGCAACAAGGGCGTCATCTCGAAGATCCTCCCGGTCGAGGACATGCCGTTCCTCGAGGACGGCACCCCGGTCGACATCGTGCTCAACCCGCTCGGCGTGCCGAGCCGGATGAACATCGGCCAGGTCCTGGAGACCCACCTCGGGTGGGTGGCCAAGACCGGCTGGAAGATCGACGGTGACGACACCGAGTGGAAGCGGGCGCTGAAGGCCATCAACGCGGGGGAGTCCGAGCCGGACACCAACGTGGCGACCCCGGTCTTCGACGGCGCCAAAGAGGAAGAGATCGCCGGGCTGATGAGCAGCACGCTGCCCAACCGGGACGGCACGCAGCTCATCGGGTCCAGCGGCAAGGCGCGGCTGTTCGACGGCCGCTCCGGTGAGCCGCTGCCGGACCCGATCGCGGTCGGCTACATCTACATCCTCAAGCTCAACCACCTGGTCGACGACAAGATCCACGCTCGGTCCACCGGTCCGTACTCCATGATCACGCAGCAGCCGCTGGGTGGTAAGGCGCAGTTCGGTGGTCAGCGCTTCGGTGAGATGGAGTGCTGGGCGATGCAGGCCTACGGCGCGGCATACGCGCTGCAGGAGCTGCTGACGATCAAGTCCGACGACGTCCTCGGACGCGTCAAGGTCTACGAGGCGATCGTCAAGGGCGAGAACATCCCGGAGCCGGGCATCCCGGAGTCCTTCAAGGTGCTCCTCAAGGAGCTGCAGTCGCTGTGCCTGAACGTCGAGGTGCTGTCCAGCGACGGTGTGGCCCTGGAGATGCGCGAGACGGACGACGAGGTGTTCCGCGCCGCCGAGGAACTCGGCATCGACCTCTCCCGGCGTGAGCCGAGCAGCGTCGAGGAAGTTTGATTCGTGGCGGGCGCCCGACAGGGCGCCCGCCCACGACCTAGCAATTACCCGAGCAACTGAATCGTGAGGACATAGACGAAGTGCTCGACGTCAACTACTTCGACGAACTGCGCATCGGTCTGGCCACTGCCGACGACATCCGCCAGTGGTCGCACGGCGAGGTCAAGAAGCCCGAGACGATCAACTACCGCACCCTGAAGCCGGAAAAGGACGGGCTCTTCTGCGAGAAGATCTTCGGTCCGACCCGGGACTGGGAGTGCTACTGCGGCAAGTACAAGCGGGTCCGGTTCAAGGGCATCATCTGTGAGCGCTGCGGCGTCGAGGTGACCCGGGCCAAGGTCCGCCGTGAGCGCATGGGCCACATCGAGCTCGCTGCCCCGGTCACGCACATCTGGTACTTCAAGGGTGTGCCCAGCCGGCTCGGCTACCTGCTCGACCTTGCGCCCAAGGACCTTGAGAAGATCATCTACTTCGCGTCGTACGTGATCACCAGCGTCGACAAGGAGGCCCGCCACCGCGACCTCGCCACCCTCGAGAACGAGGTCTCGGCGGAGAAGCGTCAGGCGGAGAACGCCCGCGACTCGGAGATCGAGAAGCGCGCCGCGAAGCTGGAGCAGGACCTCGCCGAGCTTGAGGCCGAGGGTGCGAAGGCCGACGTGCGCCGCAAGGTCAAGGAGTCCGGCGAGCGCGAGATGCGCCAGATGCGGGACCGCGCGCAGCGTGAGATCGACCGTCTCGACGAGGTCATGGACACGTTCCGCAAGCTGGACCGCAAGAACCTCATCACCGACGAGCTGCTCTACCGCGAGCTGCGCGACCGGTTCGGTGAGTACTTCACCGGCGCCATGGGTGCCGAGGCGATCAAGGCACTGCTGGAGAACCTGGACCTCGACGACGAGGCCGAGTCGCTGCGCGAGACCATCCGCAGCGGCAAGGGCCAGCGCAAGATCCGGGCGCTCAAGCGGCTCAAGGTCGTCGCGGCGTTCCTCAACACCGCCAACTCGCCGCTGGGCATGGTCCTGGACTGCGTCCCGGTCATCCCGCCGGACCTGCGTCCGATGGTGCAGCTCGACGGTGGCCGGTTCGCCACCAGCGACCTCAACGACCTGTACCGGCGCGTGATCAACCGCAACAACCGGCTCAAGCGCCTGATCGACCTGGGTGCCCCCGAGATCATCGTCAACAACGAGAAGCGGATGCTGCAGGAGGCCGTCGACGCGCTGTTCGACAACGGCCGCCGCGGTCGTCCGGTCACCGGCCCGGGCAACCGGCCGCTGAAGTCGCTGTCCGACATGCTCAAGGGCAAGCAGGGCCGCTTCCGGCAGAACCTGCTCGGCAAGCGCGTCGACTACTCCGGCCGTTCGGTCATCGTCGTCGGCCCGCAGCTCAAGCTGCACCAGTGCGGCCTGCCGAAGCAGATGGCGCTCGAGCTGTTCAAGCCGTTCGTGATGAAGCGCCTGGTGGACCTTAACCACGCGCAGAACATCAAGTCGGCCAAGCGCATGGTCGAGCGTCAGCGGCCGGTCGTGTGGGACGTGCTGGAGGAGGTCATCGCGGAGCACCCGGTGCTGCTCAACCGCGCGCCGACCCTGCACCGCCTGGGCATCCAGGCCTTCGAGCCGCAGCTGGTCGAGGGCAAGGCCATCCAGATCCACCCGCTCGTCTGCACCGCCTTCAACGCCGACTTCGACGGCGACCAGATGGCCGTGCACGTGCCGCTGTCCGCTGAGGCGCAGGCCGAGGCCCGCATCCTCATGCTGTCCAGCAACAACATCCTCAAGCCGGCCGACGGCAAGCCGGTCACCATGCCCACCCAGGACATGGTCATCGGCCTGTACCACCTGACGCACATCCAGAAGAACCTGCTCGGCGAGGGGCGCACCTTCAGCTCCGACGCCGAGGCCCGGATGGCGTTCGACAACGGCGAGCTGCACCTGCAGGCCCTGGTGAAGATCCGGCTCAAGGAGATCATCGGCGTCGACAACGGTGCTGCCGGCCCGCAGTGGGAGGCCCCGGAGGGCTGGCAGCCGGGCGGCACCGTCACGGTCGAGACCACCCTGGGCCGGGTCCTGTTCAACGAGACCCTCCCGGTGGGCTACCGCTTCGTCAACTACGAGATCCGCAAGGGTCAGCTGTCGGCGATCGTCAACGACCTGGCCGAGCGCTTCCCGAAGGTCTCCCTCGCGGCGACCCTGGACGCGCTCAAGCTGGCCGGCTTCCACTGGGCCACCTGGTCCGGCGTCACCATCGGCATGGAAGACGTCATCCAGCCGCCTCGCAAGCGCGAGATCCTCGAGCGCTACGAGAAGGAGGCCGAGCGGATCGACAAGCAGTACCAGCGCGGTCTCATGACGGCCGAGGAGCGCCGCGGCGAGCTCATCGAGATCTGGACCAAGGCGACCGGCGAGGTTGCCAAGGAGATGGAAAGCGCGCTGCCGCAGGAGAACCCGCTGTGGAAAATGATCAACTCGGGTGCCCGCGGTAACCTGCTCCAGCTCCGCCAGATCGCCGCGATCCGTGGCCTGGTGGCCAACCCGAAGGGCGAGATCATCCCGCGGCCGATCAAGGCCAGCTATCGGGAGGGTCTGTCCGTGCTGGAGTACTTCATCTCCACGCACGGCGCGCGTAAGGGTCTGGCCGACACCGCGCTGCGGACCGCCGACTCGGGTTACCTGACCCGTCGTCTGGTGGACGTGTCGCAGGACGTCATCATCCGCGAGGAGGACTGCGGCACCGACCGCGCCATCCCGATGACGGTCGGCGAGCTGCACGACGGTGCCATGCGCATCCACCAGCACGCGGAGACGGGCGTGCACGCCCGCACCCTCGCCGACGACGTCCGTGACAAGGACGGCAAGATCGTCGCCGAGCGCGGCACGGACATCAACTCGATCACGGTCGACCAGCTGGTCGCCGCCGGGACCGAGATCGTCCGGGTCCGCAGCGTGCTCACCTGCGAGTCGAAGCTGGGCGTCTGTGGCGCCTGCTACGGCCGGTCGCTGCCCACGGGCAAGACCGTCGACGTCGGCGAGGCGGTCGGCATCATCGCCGCCCAGTCGATCGGTGAGCCGGGCACGCAGCTGACGATGCGTACCTTCCACACCGGTGGCGTCGCGGGTGAGGACATCACCCAGGGTCTGCCCCGTGTGCAGGAGATCTTCGAGGCCCGCGTGCCGAAGGGTAAGGCGCCCATCGCCGACACCCCCGGCCGCGTGCGCATCGAGGACGGCGAGCGGATGCGGAAGATCATCATCGTGCCGGACGACGGCAGCGAGGAGATCGTCCACGACAAGCTCAGCCGGCGCGTCAAGCTGCGCTACCAGGACGGCGAGCACGTCGAGGTCGGCGAGAAGCTCACCGAGGGCACCATCGACCCGCACGAGCTGCTGCGCATCATGGGTCCCCGGGCGGTTCAGGTCCACCTGACCTCCGAGGTCCAGGAGGTGTACCGCTCGCAGGGCGTGCTCATCCACGACAAGCACATCGAGATCATCATCCGGCAGATGCTCAAGCGGGTCACGGTCATCGACTCCGGCTCGACCGAGTTCCTGCCGGGCGTGCTGGTCGACCGTGCGCTGTTCGAGGCGGAGAACCGCCGTGTCGTCGCCGAGGGCGGCGAGCCGGCGGCCGGCCGTCCCGTGCTGATGGGCATCACCAAGGCGTCGCTGGCGACGGAGTCGTGGCTGTCCGCGGCCTCGTTCCAGGAGACGACCCGGGTGCTGACCGACGCGGCGATCCACGCGCGCAGCGACTCGCTGATCGGTCTCAAGGAGAACGTCATCATCGGCAAGCTCATCCCGGCGGGTACTGGCATCAGCAAGTACCGCAGCATCCGGGTCGAGCCGACCGAGGAGGCGAAGGCGAAGGTCTACTCGATGACCGGCTACCCGGAGGCCGACTACGGCTTCGGCCCGGCCAGCGGGCAGGCGGTCCCCCTGGACGACTTCGACCTGGGCTCCTTCCGCTAACCGTTAGAAGCTGGAAGGCACCACCGCGTAGAGGGCGGGGACCCGACGGGTTCCCGCCCTCTGGCGTGCCCGGCCGGCGGAGGCCCGCACCGGATATGGTCGTGGGGTGACGTCCTCGACCCGCCACCCGCTCGACCCCGACCCGGTCCGCGCCAGCAAGGCATCGGCGGTGTTCGGGCTCGGCCTGCTGTCGGTGGTGACCGGGCCCTTCCTCGGCGGCGCGATCCCGGCGACCCTGGCGCTGCTGATGGCCCGGGAGTCACACCGGGAGCTGGTGGCCGCGGAGGGCTTCCTGCTGGGCGCCAGGAGGCTCCGCAACGGTGTGCGGCTGGCCTGGACGGGCATCGTGCTGTCCATCGCCACGCTCGTCGTCCTGGCGATCCTGGGCCTGCTGGCGTATGCCCGTGGCCGCGGCACCGACTTCGACCCGTTGGTGAACTGACGTGAGCTACCCGTATCAGCACCAGCCGGTGCCCCAGCACGCCCCGCCGCCGCCGGGCATGCGGATCGACCTCGTCCAGGGGACCCCGTTCGGGGTCGCCTATCCGCTGGTCCAGCCGACCCCCAGCGGCCCGGCGATCGGCAGCCTCGTCGCCGGCATCGTCTCCATCTTCGTCGGCCTGACGGTGAGCTGCCTCGGGGCGGCCGGCGCCGCGGAGGGCTGGGGGCCCGTCGCCGGCGGCGCCTTCACGGTCCTGTCGGTGTTCCTCGGCCTGGGTGCGATCGGCCTCGGCGTCTTCGCCATGCGGCAGGTCCGCAGGGCCGGGCGGCTGGTCAGCGGGCGGGGGATGGCGATCACCGGCCTGGTGCTCGGCTCGGTCGGCGCCGCCATCGGCGTCCTGTCCCTCCTGGCCGCGTTCCTCATCGCCGCAGCCGCCTAGCCCGCGACTGGCGGCCCGCCGCGGCCCGCGTTCCGCGGCCAACGGTCCGGCTCCCGCAACGCCACCGCCACGGCGGAACACGGCCAACTGACCTGCGAGAACACCGATGATGCGACCCCGACGATGTTCCGATCAGACACCAGGTACTCTTGGTGTGAAGAGTGTTCCGTCATGGGGCCAAGCCGGCGATTTTGACCAGCGTCCTCACGGTGGGTACTCTTTCCCCTCGTGCCCGGCTTTGCCGGGCAACTCGTGCGTGCGTCCACAACGGCCCGCCTCCGCGGGTTGAGGGTGGATGCAAACCGCGAAACCCGGTTGGCACTTCTTGGACCGGGTTCGCGCGGCGGGCGACACGCCCGACCGCGGGTGCCGGTCACGCCGTGGAGACAGCGAAGAAGAAGACGTGCGGCCGCGAGGCCGAAGGGAGACAGGCCCAGTGCCTACGATCCAGCAGCTGGTCCGCAAGGGCCGCCAGGCGAAGCTGAGCAAGACCAAGACGCCGGCGCTCAAGGGCAGCCCGCAGCGGCGTGGCGTCTGCACGCGTGTGTACACCACCACGCCGAAGAAGCCGAACTCGGCGCTGCGCAAGGTGGCCCGTGTGCGACTGAGCAACGGTATCGAGGTGACGGCCTACATCCCCGGTGTCGGTCACAACCTTCAGGAGCACTCGATCGTGCTGGTCCGTGGTGGCCGTGTGAAGGACCTCCCCGGCGTCCGGTACAAGATCATTCGTGGTTCGCTGGACACTCAGGGTGTCCGCAACCGCAAGCAGGCTCGCAGCCGGTACGGCGCGAAGAAGGAGAAGAGCTGACATGCCGCGTAAAGGCCCCGCGCCGCGCCGGCCCCTGGTGGCGGACCCGGTCTACAACTCCCTGCTCGTCACCCAGCTGATCAACAAGATCCTGGTTGAGGGCAAGCGCCAGCTCGCCGAGCGCGTTGTCTACAACGCCCTCGAAGGCTGCCGGGAGAAGTCAGGAACCGACCCCGTCGTCACGCTGAAGCGCGCGATGGACAACGTCAAGCCGACCCTCGAGGTCCGCAGCCGCCGCGTCGGTGGCGCGACCTACCAGGTGCCGGTCGAGGTCCGCCCTCCCCGGGCGACGACGTTGGGCCTGCGCTGGCTGGTCACCTACTCGCGCGCCCGTCGTGAGAAGACCATGGTCGAGCGGCTCATGAACGAGCTGCTGGACGCCAGCAACGGGCTCGGTGCTTCGGTGAAGCGCCGCGAGGACACCCACAAGATGGCGGAGTCCAACAAGGCCTTCGCGCACTACCGCTGGTAAGCGACGCTTCACCCAGCAATCCGACGAGAGACGAAGTAGGGATTCGAAGTGGCTGCCTCAGACGCTGCCCTTGCCAAGGTCCGGAACATCGGCATCATGGCGCACATCGACGCCGGTAAGACGACGACGACTGAGCGCATCCTGTTCTACACCGGCATCACGTACAAGATCGGTGAGGTCCACGAGGGCGCTGCCGTCATGGACTGGATGGAGCAGGAGCAGGAGCGGGGCATCACCATCACCTCCGCCGCCACGAAGTGCGAGTGGAAGGGCCACGTCATCCAGATCATCGACACGCCCGGCCACGTCGACTTCACGGTCGAGGTCGAGCGGTCGCTGCGGGTTCTGGACGGCGCGGTGGCGGTCTACGACGGCGTGGCCGGCGTGGAGCCGCAGACCGAGAACGTCTGGCGGCAGGCCGACAAGTACAACGTCCCGCGTATGTGCTTCGTCAACAAGCTGGACCGCACCGGCGCCGACTTCTTCCGCTGCGTGCAGATGATGATCGACCGGCTCAACGCGACCCCGCTGGTCCTGCAGATCCCGATCGGCCTCGAGGGCGACCACATCGGTGTCGTCGACCTTCTGGAGATGCGCGCGCTCACCTGGCGCGGCGAGACCCAGAAGGGCGACGACTACACGATCGAGGAGATCCCCGCGGATCTCGCCGACCAGGCCGCCGAGTGGCGCGACAAGCTGCTCGAGACGCTGTCGGAGACCGACGACGACATCATGGTCCGCTACCTCGACGGCGACACGTTCGACGTCAAGGAGCTCAAGGCCGCGATCCGCCGGGCGACCATCGCCGGCAAGCTCAACCCGGTCGTCTGCGGCTCGGCGTTCAAGAACAAGGGCGTTCAGCCCATGCTCGACGCCGTCGTGGAGTTCCTCCCGTCGCCGCTGGACATCCCCGCCGTCGAGGGCATCGCCATCGACGGGGAGACCCCGCTGCTGCGCAGGCCGGACAACGCCGAGCCGTTCTCGTCCCTGGCCTTCAAAATCCAGACGGACAAGCACCTCGGCAAGCTCACGTATGTGCGCATCTACTCCGGCACGCTCGAGTCCGGCGCTCAGGTGGTCAACTCCACCAAGGAGCGCAAGGAGCGGATCGGCAAGATCTACCAGATGCACGCCAACAAGCGTGAAGAGCGGCCCAGTGCCCAGGCGGGTGACATCATCGCCGTGCAGGGTCTCAAGCAGACCACGACCGGTGACACCCTCTGCGACCCGGCCAACCAGGTCATCCTGGAGTCGATGACGTTCCCGGAGCCGGTCATCCAGGTCGCCATCGAGCCGAAGAGCAAGGCTGACCAGGAGAAGCTGGGCACCGCCATCCAGCGCCTGGCCGAGGAGGACCCGACCTTCCGCGTCAAGAACGACGAGGAGACCGGCCAGACCATCATCGCCGGCATGGGCGAGTTGCACCTCGACATCCTGGTCGACCGGATGCGGCGCGAGTTCAGCGTCGAGGCCAACATCGGCAAGCCGCAGGTGGCCTACCGCGAGACCATCAAGGGCACCGTCGACAAGATCGACTACGTGCACAAGAAGCAGACCGGTGGCTCGGGTCAGTACGCGAAGGTCATCGTCAAGCTTGAGCCTCTCGAGATGACGGCGGACGGGCCGACCTACGAATTCGTCAACGCGGTCTCGGGCGGTCGCATCCCGAAGGAGTTCATCCCTTCGGTCGACGCCGGCGCCCAGGACGCGATGCAATACGGCGTGCTCGCGGGCTACCCGGTGGTGGGCGTCAAGCTGACGCTGCTCGACGGGCAGTACCACGAGGTTGACTCGTCGGAAATGGCGTTCAAGATCGCTGGTTCGATGGTGATGAAGGAGGCGGCCCGCAGGGCTACTCCCACCCTCCTCGAGCCGTTGATGGCCGTCGAGGTCACCACCCCGGAAGAGAACATGGGTGACGTCATCGGCGACCTCAACTCCCGGCGGGGCACCATCCAGGCGATGGAGGAGCGCGGCGGTGCCCGTGTCGTCCGCGCCACGGTGCCGTTGTCGGAGATGTTCGGCTACGTCGGCGACCTGCGGTCGAAGACCCAGGGCCGGGCGAGCTACTCGATGCAGTTCGACTCCTACGCCGAGGTTCCCGCGAACGTCGCCAAGGAGATCATCGCGAAGGCGACCGGGGAGTAATTCCCGGTCCGCGGCCGCGAGGCTGCATCAGCGGGCCTGAGGCTTCAGCCGCCAGACCCAAGTCGACAGGGTGCGTTGATGCTTCAGGCGTCAACGCACCGCGAACCAGAAGTCCACAGGAGGACACCAGTGGCGAAGGCGAAGTTCGAGCGGACTAAGCCGCACGTCAACATCGGCACCATCGGTCACATCGACCACGGGAAGACGACGCTGACGGCGGCCATTACCAAGGTGCTCCACGACCGCATGCCGGACGTGAACCCCTACACCCCGTTCGACGAGATCGACAAGGCGCCGGAGGAGAAGGCCCGCGGCATCACGATCTCGATCGCACACGTCGAGTACCAGACGGAAGCCCGGCACTACGCGCACGTTGACTGCCCGGGTCACGCCGACTACATCAAGAACATGATCACCGGTGCCGCGCAGATGGACGGCGCGATCCTGGTGGTTGCGGCGACCGACGGCCCCATGCCGCAGACCCGCGAGCACGTGCTGCTGGCCCGCCAGGTCGGCGTCCCCTACATCGTGGTGGCGCTGAACAAGAGCGACATGGTCGACGACGAGGAGCTCCTGGAGCTCGTCGAGCTCGAGGTTCGTGAGCTGCTGTCGAGCCAGGAGTTCCCGGGCGACGACGCTCCGGTCGTGCGTGTCTCGGCCCTGAAGGCCCTCGAGGGCGACCCGAAGTGGTCGGACTCCCTCATGGAGCTCATGGGTGCCGTGGACAGCGCGATCCCGCAGCCCGAGCGCGAGACCGAGAAGCCGTTCCTCATGCCCGTCGAGGACGTCTTCACGATCACCGGTCGTGGCACGGTCGTGACCGGTCGTGTCGAGCGTGGCATCCTCAAGCCGAACGAGGAGGTCGAGATCGTTGGCATCCGTGCCAAGTCGATGAAGACCACCTGCACGGCGATCGAGATGTTCCGCAAGATCCTCGACGAGGCGCGTGCCGGTGAGAACGTCGGCCTGCTCCTGCGTGGTATCAAGCGCGAGGACGTCGAGCGCGGCATGGTCGTGGTGAAGCCGGGTAGCAACACCCCGCACACCGAGTTCGAGGCGACCGTCTACATCCTCTCCAAGGAGGAGGGTGGCCGGCACACCCCGTTCTTCCAGAACTACCGCCCGCAGTTCTACTTCCGCACCACGGACGTCACGGGCGTCGTCACGCTGCCGGAAGGCACCGAGATGATCATGCCCGGCGACAACACGGCGATGACTGTGTCGCTCATCCAGCCCATCGCGATGGAGGAAAACCTCCGCTTCGCGATCCGCGAGGGTGGCCGCACCGTCGGCGCCGGCCGTGTGACGAAGATCCTCAAGTAACGACCTGAAGCACCCCGATTTCACTTTGTCGCACCTCGTGCGGCATAATGGTTGGGTTGCGTCGCGGGGCGGTCGAGACTGCTCAAGGCAAAAGCTGTCACGCCATTTCGGCAGCTCTTGGAAGTCTCGACCGCTTCCGCGCGGCGTCAGTCTTACCACTGGCGCTCACCTCCGTGAATTGGGCGTGGCACGCCCTGGGGTAGGTCTCCTCAGCCACCAGCGGTCCTGAGAAGGACGTCGGTGGCGGAGCCTGGCCCTTGGCCGCGACACGCCCGACCGCGGGGGTCGGACAGACCAAATAGGCGGCACCGGACCCTTCGGGGTTCCGCGAGGTCGAAAGACCTCGCATGAGAGAGGGAACTGAAGCCACCATGGCGGGACAGAAGATCCGCATCCGGCTCAAGGCCTACGACCACGAGGTCGTCGACTCCTCGGCGCGGAAGATCGTCGAGACGGTCACGCGCACCGGGGCTCAGGTCGCTGGGCCGGTGCCGCTGCCCACTGAGATCAACCGCTACTGCGTGATCCGCTCGCCGCACAAGTACAAGGACTCGCGCGAGCACTTCGAGATGCGCACGCACAAGCGTCTGATCGACATCATCGACCCGACCCCGAAGACGGTTGACTCGCTCATGCGGCTCGACCTGCCGGCTGGTGTCGACATCGAGATCAAGCTGTAGGGACCGGACTTATGGACAGGCAAGTCAAGGGCATCCTGGGTGAGAAGCTCGGCATGACCCAGATCTGGGACAACGGCAAGGTCGTCCCGGTGACTGTGGTGCAGGCCGGCCCGTGCGTCGTGACCCAGGTGCGCACGGCTGACAACGACGGCTACTCCGCGGTTCAGCTCGCGTGGGGCCAGATCGACCCGCGCAAGGTGAACAAGCCCCGGTCGGGCCACTTCGCCAAGGCGGACGTCGCCCCCCGTCGCCACATCGTGGAGCTGCGGACCACCGACGCCGGCGAGTACTCGCTCGGCCAGGAGATCACCGCTGAGACCTTCACCGCCGGCCAGCGCATCGACGTGACCGGCCGCACCAAGGGCAAGGGCTACGCCGGCGTCATGAAGCGGCACGGCTTCCACGGCCTGCGGGCCAGCCACGGTGTCGAGCGCAAGCACCGCTCGCCCGGCTCGATCGGCGCCTGCGCGACCCCCGGTCGCGTCTTCAAGGGCGTCAAGATGGCCGGCCGCATGGGTGGCGTGCGCTTCACCGTGCAGAACCTCACCGTCCAGTCGGTCGAGCTGGAGCAGGGCCTGATCCTGATCCGGGGCGCGGTGCCGGGCCCGAAGGGCAGCCTCGTGCTGGTTCGCAGCGCGGCCAAGACCGACCTGAAGTCGCAGAAGGGTGGGATCACCAAGTGACCACCGTTGACATCAAGACGGTCGACGGCGCCACGAACGGCACCGTCGAGCTGCCGGACGACATCTTCGACGCCCAGGCCAGCATTCCGCTGCTGCACCAGGTCGTCGTCGCGCAGCTGGCCGCGGCCCGTCAGGGCACGCACAAGGTCAAGACGCGGGGCGAGGTGTCCGGCGGCGGTAGGAAGCCCTACAAGCAGAAGGGCACCGGCCGCGCCCGTCAGGGCTCGATCCGCGCGCCGCAGTTCACCGGCGGTGGCGTCACGCACGGCCCCGTGCCGCGTGACTACACCCAGCGGGTGAACAAGAAGATGAAGGCCGCCGCCCTGCGCGGCGCCCTCTCCGACCGGGCCCGCGAGGGTCGCATCCACGTCGTGGAGAGCTTCATCGACGGCGACGCCCCGAAGACCAAGGACGCCCTGAGGGTGCTGCGCGGGATCACCGACGCGCGCCGGGTGCTCGTGGTCCTCCCGCGCGACGACGAGGCCAACTGGCTGAGCCTGCGCAACGAGCAGTCGGTGCACCTCCTGGTCGCCGACCAGCTCAACACGCACGACGTGCTCGTTGCCGACCAGGTCATCTTCACGGCCGCGGCGCTCAACGAGTTCCTCGGCGTGCCGGCCGAGACCAGCACCGACGAGACCGCCGAGGAGGCCTGATCATGGCGACGATCGCCGATCCACGCGACGTGATCATCCAGCCGGTGGTCTCCGAGAAGAGCTACAGCGAGCTCAACCGCAACTGGTACACGTTCCTGGTGCACCCGGACGCGAACAAGACCGAGATCAAGATCGCTATCCAGCAGATCTTCGACGTCCGCGTCCTGTCGGTCAACACCATCAACCGCGAAGGCAAGCGCAAGCGGACCCGCACGGGTTGGGGCAAGCGCAAGGACACGAAGCGGGCGATGGTCAAGCTCGCCGACGGTGACCGGATCGAAGCCTTCGGCGGACCGGTCAGCTGAGGGGTATAGACGATGGCTATCCGTAAATACAAGCCGACGACCCCGGGTCGTCGTGGTTCGAGCGTTGCCGACTTCGCGGAGATCACCCGATCGACGCCGGAGAAGTCGCTGCTCGTCCCACTGCCCAACAAGGGCGGACGCAACGTCCACGGCCGCGTCACCGCGCGCCACCAGGGCGGCGGCCACAAGCGCCAGTACCGGTTGATCGACTTCCGTCGCGCGGACAAGGACGGCATCCCCGCCAAGGTCGCGCACATCGAATACGACCCCAACCGGACCGCGCGGATCGCACTGCTGCACTACGCCGACGGCGAGAAGCGCTACATCATCGCGCCGAAGGACCTCAAGCAGGGCGACCGTGTCGAGGCCGGCGTCGGCGCCGACATCAAGCCGGGCAACAACCTGCCGCTGCGCAACATCCCGGTCGGCACCACCGTGCACGCGGTGGAGCTGCGCCCGGGCGGTGGCGCGAAGCTGGCCCGTTCGGCCGGCGTCGGCGTCCAGCTGCTGGGCCGCGAGGGCCAGTACGCGACGCTGCGCATGCCGTCCGGCGAGATCCGGCGCGTCGAGGTCCTCTGCCGGGCCACCATCGGCGAGATCGGCAATGCCGACCAGTCGAACATCAACTGGGGCAAGGCCGGCCGCATGCGCTGGAAGGGCAAGCGCCCGACCGTCCGTGGTGTCGCGATGAACCCCATCGACCACCCGCACGGTGGTGGTGAGGGTAAGACCTCGGGTGGTCGTCACCCGGTCAACCCGAAGGGCAAGCCGGAGGGCCGTACGCGGCGCAAGGGCCAGCCGAGCGACCGACTCATCGTCCGTAGGCGTTACGCCACCCGGAAGCGCGGCTAAGGAGCCTGAGCAATGCCTCGCAGCCTCAAGAAAGGCCCGTTCGTCGACGACCACCTCATCAAGAAGGTGGAAGTCCAGAACGCCAAGAACTCCAAGAACGTCATCAAGACCTGGTCGCGCCGGTCGACGATCATCCCCGACATGCTGGGGCACACGATCGCCGTCCACGACGGGCGTAAGCACGTGCCCGTGTTCGTGACCGAGGCGATGGTCGGGCACAAGCTCGGCGAGTTCGCGCTGACCCGCACCTTCAAGGGTCACGAGAAGGACGACCGGAAGAGCCGCCGCCGCTAAGGCAGCCAACTAAAGGGGATTTACCCGATGTCTACAAAAGCAGCGGCGGCGCTGCCCGGTGCCCGGGCGATCGCGCGCCATGTGCGCGTGTCGCCCATGAAGGCGCGCCGTGTGGTGAACCTCGTTCGCGGCCTGCCCGCGCGTGAGGCACTCACGGTGCTGCAGTTCGCCCCGCAGTCGGCGAGCGAGCCGGTCTACAAGGTGCTCGCCAGCGCCATCGCCAACGCAGAGAACAACGAGCGGCTCGACCCGGACTCGCTCCTGGTCGCCGAGGCATATGTCGACGAGGGCCCGACGCTCAAGCGGTTCCGGCCGCGGGCGCAGGGTCGCGCGTACCGGATCCGTAAGCGCACGAGCCACATCACCATCGTGGTCGAGAGCGTCCCGGTGTCCCAGGCCCGCGCGGCCAAGGCCGGCGTGGCGAAGGCGACCAAGGCCGCCAAGGCCGTGACGCCGGAGATCGACGAGACCGACGAGGTCGAGTCGCGCCCGGCGAAGAAGGCCGCGCCGGCGAAGAAGGCAACGGCCAAGAAGGCGACGCCGAAGGCTGACGCCGAGGAAGGGACCGAGTAATGGGTCAGAAGGTTCACCCGCACGGGTTCCGGCTCGGCATCAGCACCGACTGGAAGTCCCGCTGGTACGCCGACAAGCTCTACAAGGACTACATCGCCGAGGACGTCAAGATCCGTCGGATGATGGCCAAGGGCCTTGAGCGCGCCGGCATCGCCAAGGTCGACATCGAGCGCACCCGTGACCGGGTCCGTGTGGACATCCACACGGCCCGCCCGGGCATCGTCATCGGCCGTAAGGGCGCTGAGGCCGACCGCATCCGCGCCGAGCTGGAGAAGCTCACTGGCAAGCAGGTGCAGCTCAACATCCTCGAGGTGAAGAGCCCCGAGTCGGACGCGCAGCTCGTCGCGCAGGGCGTGGCCGAGCAGCTGTCCAGCCGGGTCAGCTTCCGCCGTGCCATGCGCAAGGCGATGCAGTCGGCGATGAAGAACACGCTCGTCAAGGGCATCCGGGTGCAGGTCTCCGGCCGCCTCGGCGGCGCCGAGATGAGCCGCACGGAGTTCTACCGTGAGGGTCGCGTGCCGCTGCACTCGCTGCGGGCCAACATCGAGTACGGCTTCTTCGAGGCCCGTACGACGTTCGGTCGCATCGGTGTGAAGGTCTGGATCTACAAGGGCGACGCCGTTCCGGGTCGCGAGGCGCCGGCCGAGGCCGCCGCACCGCGTGGTGGCCGTCGCGAGCGCACCGACCGGCCCGAGCGGCCGCGTCGCGGGCGTTCCGGCTCCTCCGGCACGACCGCCGGTGGCACCGAGGCCGGCCGGGCCGCAGCAGCGGCGCACGCCGCCGAGGCGACCCCCGAGCCCGCCGCTGTCCCCGCGGAGCAGGCCCCGGCCGCACCGGCAGAGACGCCTCAGGAGGGCTGACGAATGCTGATCCCTCGTAAGCCCCCGAAGGGCTTCCGCAAGCCGCACCACCCGGACCGGCACGGCCCGGCCAAGGGCGGCACCCGCGTGGTCTTCGGCGAGTTCGGTATCCAGGCTCTTGAGCCTGCGTACATCACGAACCGCCAGATCGAGGCCGCACGTATCGCCATGACCCGCCACATCAAGCGTGGCGGCAAGGTCTGGATCACGATCTTCCCGGACCGCTCCATCACGAAGAAGCCCGCCGAGACCCGCATGGGTTCCGGCAAGGGTTCCCCCGAGTGGTGGGTGGCCAACATCAAGCCGGGCCGGATCCTGTTCGAGATGTCGTTCCCGAACGAGCAGATCGCCCGTGAGGCAATGCGCCGCGCGATCCACAAGCTTCCGCTGAAGTGCCGGATCGTCACGCGTGAAGGGGCTGATGTCTGATGGCCGCCGGAATCAAGGCGACCGACCTGCGCGAGCTGTCCGACGAGAGCCTGGTCGAGAAGCTTCGGGAAGCGAAGGCGGAGCTGTTCAACCTCCGCGTCCAGTCGGCCACCGGCCAGCTGGACAACCACGGGCGGTTGCAGGTCATCCGCAAGGACATCGCCCGGATCTACACGATCATGCGCGAGCGCGAGCTGGGTCTCTCAGCGGCGCCCGACGCTGTGGCTGAGGTGGCATGAGCATGAGCGAGCAGACGACCGAGAGCACCGAGGTGCGCGGCCGCCGCAAGGTCCGCGAGGGCCTGGTGGTCAGCGACAAGATGAACAAGACCGTCGTCGTGGCGGTCGAGGACCAGGTCAAGCACCCGCTGTACGGCAAGGTCATGCGCCGCACCAACAAGCTCAAGGCGCACGACGAGCAGAACGCCTGCGGTGTCGGCGACCGGGTGCTGCTCATGGAGACCCGGCCGCTGTCCGCCACCAAGCGTTGGCGGGTCGTGGAGATCCTCGAAAAGGCCAAGTAAGGCCGTCGTTCCGCCAAGCTCGGCGCCGGACTTCTTGGAAGAGCGTCTGGCGCCGAGAACTGGCAGACATTAGGAGACAAGCGTGATTCAGCAGGAGTCGCGGCTGCGCGTCGCCGACAACACGGGTGCCCGGGAGATCCTGTGCATCCGTGTGCTCGGTGGCTCGGGTCGCCGCTATGCAGGCATCGGCGACATCATCGTGGCCACCGTGAAGGACGCCATCCCGGGCGCTGGGGTGAAGAAGGGCGATGTGGTCAAGGCCGTCATCGTCCGGACCACCAAGGAACGGCGCCGGCCGGACGGGTCCTACATCCGGTTCGACGAGAACGCCGCCGTGATCATCAAGGATGGCGGTGACCCCCGTGGAACCCGCATCTTCGGCCCGGTCGGGCGTGAGCTCCGGGACAAGCGTTTCATGAAGATCATCTCGCTCGCGCCGGAGGTGTTGTAACCATGAAGGTCAAAAAGGGCGACACCGTCCTGGTCATCGCGGGCAAGGACAAGGGCACCCGGGGCAAGGTCCTCACCGCCCTCCCGCGCGAGGACAAGGTCATCGTCGAGGGCGTCAACCGCGTCAAGAAGCACACCCGCATCCGCACCACCCAGCGTGGTTCGAAGACCGGTGGCATCGTGACCCAGGAAGCCGCCATCCACGTCTCGAACGTGATGGTGATCGACTCGGACAACAAGCCGACCCGCGTCGGTGCCCGCATCGACGAGGACGGCGTCAAGACCCGCACGTCGCGTCGCTCCGGTAAGGATCTGTGATGACGACGGTCGACAAAGTGAACCCGCGCCTCAAGCAGCGCTACCGCGACGAGATCGCGGGCCAGCTGCAGGAGCAGTTCAAGTACACCAACGTGATGCAGATCCCCGGCGTCGTCAAGGTCGTCGTCAACATGGGCGTCGGCGAAGCGGCCCGCGACTCGAAGCTGATCGACGGCGCGGTCCGTGACCTCGCCACGATCACCGGCCAGAAGCCGCAGATCCGCAAGGCGACGAAGTCCATCGCGCAGTTCAAGCTGCGTGAGGGCATGCCGATCGGCGCGAAGGTCACCCTCCGCAATGACCGCATGTGGGAGTTCCTCGACCGGCTGCTGTCGATCGCACTGCCGCGTATCCGCGACTTCCGCGGTCTGGACGGGCGCAAGCTCGACGGCAACGGCAACTACACCTTCGGTCTCACCGAGCAGTCGGTGTTCCACGAGATCGACCAGGACCGCATCGACCGGCCGCGAGGGATGGACATCACCGTGGTCACCACCGCTTCCACGGACGAGGAAGGTCGCGCGCTGCTCAAGCTGCTCGGCTTCCCGTTCCGTGAGAACTAGGAGAACTGACCAATGGCGAAGAAGGCCCTAGTCCTCAAGGCCGCCGCGAAGCCCAAGTTCGCGGTCCGCGCATACACCCGCTGCCAGCGCTGCGGCCGGCCCAAGGCCGTGTACCGGAAGTTCGGGCTGTGCCGCGTGTGCATCCGTGAGATGGCGCACCGCGGCGAGCTGCCCGGCGTTTCCAAGGCCTCCTGGTAAACCTCCTTCGCCGTAGGCCCGCCCACAGCGGCGAGGAACCGCGGCGAGAAAGGCTGACAAAGCAATGACCATGACCGACCCGATCGCAGACATGCTGACGCGTCTGCGTAACGCCAACCAGGCGTACCACGACCGCGTGACGATGCCCTATTCGAAGATCAAGGCGAACATCGCCGAGGTGCTCAAGTCCGAGGGCTACGTGTCCTCGTGGCAGGTTCAGGAGCCGGAAGAGGGCAAGGTCGGCAAGACGCTGATCGTTGAACTCAAGTACGGCCAGAGCCGCGAGCGCAGCCTCGCCGGCATCCGCCGGGTCTCGAAGCCCGGTCTGCGGGTGTACGCGAAGTCGGTGGAGATGCCGCGCGTGCTCGGTGGCCTCGGTGTGGCCATCATCTCGACGTCCCAAGGGCTGCTCACCGACCGGCAGGCCCGCAAGCGAGGGGTGGGCGGGGAAGTCCTCGCCTACGTCTGGTAAGGGAGAGCCTTCAATGTCTCGAATCGGACGTAGGCCCATCGCGGTGCCCTCCGGCGTCGACCTCAAGGTCGACGGCCAGGTCGTCACCGTCAAGGGACCCAAGGGTGAGCTCAGCCACACGCTCGCCGAGCCCATCACGCTGGAGAAGGCCGAGGACGGCACCTTCAACGTCGTGCGCCCCAATGACGAGCGCAAGGCCAAGGAGCTGCACGGCCTGTCCCGCACGCTCATCGCGAACATGGTCATCGGCGTCACCGAGGGCTACCGCAAGAGCCTTGAGATCGCCGGCACCGGCTACCGCGTCACGGCGAAGGGCAGCGACCTGGAGTTCGCGCTCGGGTTCTCCCACCCCGTGCTCGTGACGCCCCCTCCGGGCATCACGTTCACCGTCGAGCGGCCGACGCTGTTCCACATCGCCGGCATCGACAAGCAGCAGGTGGGCGAGGTCGCCGCGAACATCCGTAAGATCCGCCCGCCGGAGCCGTACAAGGGCAAGGGCGTGAAGTACCAGGGCGAGGTCATCCGCCGCAAGGCTGGAAAGGCAGGCAAGAAGTGAGCGCCACGCTGCTCAAGCGCCGCAACTCCGGCGGCTCCGCCGCGGCGCGCCGCACCGGGCGCGCACGCCGGCACTTCCGCATCCGCAAGCACGTCAGTGGCACCGCCGAGCGTCCCCGCCTGGTCGTCACCCGCTCGCTGCGGAACATCACCGCGCAGATCGTCGACGACCTCAAGGGCCACACGCTGGCCTCGGCCTCGACGCTCGACACGACCATCCGTGGCACCGACGGCGACAAGAAGGCACTGGCCGGCAAGGTCGGCACCCTTCTCGCCGAGCGGGCGAAGGCCGCGGGTGTCGGCAAGGTCGTCTTCGACCGTGGCGGAAACCGTTACGCCGGCCGCATCGCGGCCCTGGCTGACGCCGCCCGCGAAGCCGGACTCGAATTCTAGGAAAGGGAACGTTCATGCCTGGTCCTCAGCGCAGGGGCGGCGGGTCCGGTGGGAACACCGAAGGTGGCGGCCGTCGCGAGAATCGTCGCGACGGAGGCGGCCGCGGTAACGCGCCCGCCGAGAAGACCCCCCACCTCGAGCGGGTCGTCGCGATCAACCGTGTCGCCAAGGTCGTCAAGGGTGGTCGGCGCTTCAGCTTCACCGCCCTCGTCATCGTCGGTGACGGCGACGGCACCGTCGGCGTCGGTTACGGAAAGGCCAAGGAGGTGCCCGCGGCGATCGCCAAGGGTGTCGAGGAGGCCAAGAAGCACTTCTTCAAGGTGCCGCGGATCGCTGCGTCGATTCCGCACCCGGTGATCGGCGAGGACGCCGCTGGCGTCGTGCTGCTCAAGCCGGCTTCCGCCGGTACCGGTGTCATCGCCGGCGGCCCGGTCCGTGCCGTCCTGGAGTGCGCGGGCATCCACGATGTCCTCTCCAAGAGCCTCGGGTCCTCCAACGCGATCAACATCGTCCACGCGACGGTGGCGGCGCTGAAGAAGCTCGAGTCGCCGGAAGCCGTGGCCGCGCGCCGTGGCCTGCCGGTGGAAGACGTCGCGCCCGCGGCCATGCTGGCCCAGCGTGCCGGGGCGGGTGCATAGCCATGGCTCGCCTGAAGGTCACCCAGATCCGGTCCCAGATCGGCACCAAGCAGAACCAGCGCGAGACGCTGCGTTCGCTCGGCCTGAAGCGGATCCGCGACGTCGTCGTCAAGGAAGACCGTCCGGAGATCCGCGGCATGATCCACACCGTGACGCACCTGGTCACCGTGGAAGAGGTGGAGTAATCCGATGACGATCAAGCTGCACCACCTGCGGCCCGCCCCGGGCGCCAAGACCGCGAAGACCCGCGTGGGTCGCGGTGAGGGCTCCAAGGGCAAGACCGCCGGTCGTGGCACCAAGGGCTCCAAGGCCCGCAAGAACATCTCACCGGCGTTCGAGGGCGGGCAGATGCCCCTCCACATGCGCCTGCCGAAGCTCAAGGGCTTCAAGAACCGCAACCGTATCGAGTTCCAGGTCGTCAACCTGGCCCGCCTCGCGGAGCTCTTCCCGAAGGGCGGCACCATCGGGGTCGACGAGCTCGTCGACGCCGGCGCCGTCCGCAAGGGCGAGCTGGTGAAGGTCCTCGGCGACGGGGAGCTCGGCGGAGTGAAGCTGCAGGTCAGCGCGCACAAGTTCAGCGCGTCGGCCCGTGAGAAGCTCGAAGCGGCGGGCGGCACCGCCACGCTGCTCGGCGGCTCCGCAGCCGAGTAGACAACGCGCTACCGTGGCGTCCACCGGAGCAGTTTTGGTGGGCGCCACGCAGTGCCTAAGGATCCATCCCAGTACCACCTGAAAAGCTGAGGGATCGCCGGGGCGTGATGTGCTCCGGGCATCCTGTTAGAGTCCGTTGCGCAGTAACACGCTCGACTCATCCAGTCAGCGGCACCACCAGCAGCACGCACCACCAGGACCCCACCTCGTCGGCCACTTGGCCGCCTTGCGCAGGAGGAAGAACGTTGCTCTCCGCCTTTGCCAGCGCGTTTCGCACGCCTGACCTGCGCAACAAAATTCTGTTCACATTGCTCATGATCGGCCTGTACCGGGTCGGGGCCACGCTGCCCAGCCCCGGTGTGTCGTTCGGCAATGTGCAGAAGTGCCTCGACATCGTCGAGAGCGGTGACAGCGCCGGGGTCGCCACCCTGCTCAACCTGTTCTCGGGTGGAGCGCTGCTGCAACTTTCAGTCTTCGCGCTCGGCATCATGCCGTACATCACCGCGAGCATCATCCTGCAGCTGCTCACGGTCGTGATCCCGCGCCTGGAGCAGCTCCGCAAGGAGGGCCAGTCCGGCCAGGCGAAGATCACCCAGTACACGCGCTACCTCACCCTCGGGCTCGGCGTCCTGCAGGCCGCCTCGATCATCGCCCTGGCGCGTTCGGGTCAGCTCTTCGGTGGCGCCTGCGACCAGAGCCAGTTCCCGGTCATCCCCGACACCGGCAAGATCCCGCTGTGGCTCACCCTGACCGCCCTTGTCATCACGATGACCGCCGGCACCGGCATGGTCATGTGGTTCGGTGAGCTCGTCACGGACCGCGGCGTCGGCAACGGCATGTCCGTCCTGATCTTCACCTCGATCGCCGCCCGCCTCCCCAACGAGGGCATCCAGATCTGGCAGGACGACAAGACCACCTTCTTCGTGATCGTCGGCCTCGCCGTCGTCGTCATCGCCTTCGTGGTCTTCCTCGAGCAGGCCCAGCGTCGCATCCCGGTGCAATACGCCAAGCGCATGATCGGCCGCCGAATGTATGGCGGGACCTCGACCTACATTCCGCTGAAGGTCAACCAGGCGGGTGTCATCCCGGTCATCTTCGCCTCGTCGCTGCTCTACCTGCCGTCGCTCGCGACCTCGTTCGCCGGGCAGGACACGACGAACCGGACGATCATCTGGATCCAGCGCAACATCGTCGCCCAGGACAAGGCCGCGCACATCATCCTCTACTTCACGTTGATCATCTTCTTCACGTACTTCTACGTGTCGATCACGTTCAACCCCACTGAGGTTGCGGACAACATGCGCAAGTACGGCGGCTTCGTCCCCGGCATCCGCCCCGGCAAGCCGACCGCCGAGTATCTTGACTTCATCCTCAGCCGCATCACCCTCCCCGGCGCGCTCTACCTGGGCATCATCTCGATCCTGCCCAACCTGCTCATCGGGATCGTCGGCGGAGGACAGGCTCTGCAGAACTTCCCGTTCGGCGGCACCGCGGTGCTCATTATTGTTGGTGTGGGCCTCGAGACCGTGAAGCAAATCGAGAGCCAGCTCATGCAGCGCAACTACGAAGGGTTCCTCCGGTAGTGAGGCTGGTGCTGGTAGGTCCCCCCGGGGCGGGCAAGGGGACCCAGGCCGAGTTCATCGCCGCGCACCTCGCCGTGCCCAAAATCTCCACCGGCGACATCTTCCGCGCCAACGTCGGGCAGGGCACCCCGCTCGGCGTTGAGGCGAAGCGCTACATGGACGCCGGCCAGCTCGTCCCCGACGAGGTCACCATCAACATGGTGTCCGACCGCCTGGCCGAGGGCGACGCGGCCGACGGCTTCCTGCTCGACGGCTTCCCCCGCACCGTCCCGCAGGCCAACGCCCTCGACAAGCTCCTCGCGGACCTCGGCACCGGCCTCGACATCGTCCTCGAGCTCGTCGTGGAGAACGAAGAGGTCATCCGGCGGCTCTCGGGCCGCCGGACCTGCCGTGGTTGCGGCAAGATCTGGCACGTCGAGTTCGACGCACCCGTCCACGAGGGCGTGTGCGACCGCTGCGGCGGCGAGCTCTTCCAGCGCGACGACGACAAGGCCGAGACGATCGCGGAACGCCTGAAGGTCTACGCCCGCGACACGTCCCCCCTCGTCGACTACTACGGCGCGCAGGGCAAGCTGGTGGGCATCGACGCCACCGGGCCGGTCGAGGACATCACGGTCCGCGCGATCGACGCCCTGCGCTCCTACGGCGGCTGACCCGGTGGCGCACCAGGTCGAGATCGAGCTCAAGACCCCCGAGGAGATCGGGCAGATGCGCCGCGCCGGCCTCGTGGTCGCCGACGCCCTCGCCCGCATGCGGGCCGCCGTCGCCCCCGGCGTCACCACCGCCGACCTCGACGCGATCGCCGAGGACACCATCAGGGCCGCCGGCGCCATCCCCTCCTTCAAGGGCTACCACGGCTTCCCAGCCTCGATCTGCTCCTCCGTCAACGACCAGGTCGTGCACGCCATCCCCAGTCACCGCCAGGTCCTGCGGGCCGGCGACCTGATCTCCATCGACTGCGGCGCCGAGCTCGACGGCTGGCACGGCGACGCCGCGATCACCGTCGGCGTCGGCGAGATCACCAACGACCTGCGCCGCCTCGTGACCGTCGCCGAGGACGCCATGTGGGCCGGCATCGCCGCCGCCGCCCGCGGCGTCCGCTCCGGCAAGGGCCGCCTCACCGACATCTCCTTCGCGATCCAGTCCGCGGTGCGCAAGGCCGGCCGCTACGGCATCGTCGACGGCTACGGCGGCCACGGCATCGGCAGCGCCATGCACCAGGACCCCTTCGTCGAAAACTCCGGCCGCCCCGGCAAGGGCCCCGCCCTGCGCCCCGGCATGGCCCTCGCCATCGAGCCGATGATCACGAAGGGCAAGCCGAAGGTCGCCGAGCTCGACGACGGCTGGACCGTGGTCACCGTCGACGGCTCCGTCGCCGCCCACGTCGAGCACACGATGGCCATCTGCGACGACGGCGTCTGGGTCCTCACCGCCCCCGACGGCGGCCGGGCGCGGCTGGGTGAGCTCGTCACCGCGCGCCAACAGGTCAACGCGTAGCCCATCCCTGCGGGCTCCGGTCCGTTGTGGGCACGACCGCCGCTCCCGTCAGCCACCAGTCGGCCGTGAACGGCCTCCCTGCCACCTCCGCGGACACTTGCGCCGCCGCGACCTCCGGCCGCGACAAGCCCCGCGCCCGGACGGCCGGCCCGCATCCGCGGCCCGCCCGTCCTCGGTCACGACGCGACCGTTCCGGCCGCGACATACGGCATAGATCACGGTCGGTGGCGGTGGTCGTACCGTGGCGGCTTTTGTCGTGGGGGTGGAAGAGCGGCGGGCGCGGATGGGATGCTTCAGTGGGGAACGAAATCCGGGGAGGGTGGCAATGGCGGTCGCGGACCGGCGGGAGAACTTGCGCGCAGCCGACGTCGACCGGCAGTTCGTGGCCGAGCGGCTCAAGGCCGCGGTCGACGAGGGGCGGCTGTCGCTCGGCGAATACGACGACCGGCTCAAGGAGACCTACGCCGCCCGGACGTACGGTGACCTTGACGTGATCCTCAGTGACCTGCCCGGCTTCCGCCCGGTCGACAGCGCCGCCGTCGCGCCGGCCAGCGGCTATGCCGCCGCGCCGACGAGCCCGGCGCCCGCGCTCGGCGCGAGGGGCCAGTTCGGCCGCCAGCCACACTGGCTGTTGGGCATCTGGAGCGGCTGGCTGATCGCCGTCACCGTCAACGTGGTGATCTGGGCCCTGGTGAGCATCTCCAACGGCGAGGCGGTCTACTTCTGGCCGATGTGGGTCGCCGGGCCGCTCGGCGCGGTCCTCCTCGCCACGTCGGTGAGCACCTATCTGGCCGGCGGGCCGGACGCCGCGCGGGAGCTGAAGCGGGAGCGCCGGCGGCAGCGCCGCGAGCGTTGAGACCCCGATTTGGTGCAACGCGTTCACCGCGCGTAGACTTGCCCATTGGCGCAAAGCGTCCACTCAGGCATGCCCCCACGCGCTTCTAGTGGTAGGCCTGAGCCGCGGCTGGCGCGGACCCCCCATGGGGACCGTGAAAAGGATGCGCGCGTCACACCCAACCCGATCGTCAGGTAGCGGAGGACATGCCGAAGAAAGACGGGGCCATCGAGATCGAGGGCCGAGTGATCGAGCCACTCCCGAACGCAATGTTCCGGGTGGAGCTCGCCAATGGCCACAAGGTCTTGGCGCACATCAGCGGGAAGATGCGGCAGCACTACATCCGCATCCTGCCCGAGGACCGAGTGGTCGTCGAGCTGTCGCCTTATGACCTGACTCGCGGGCGCATCGTCTACCGCTACAAGTAAATCGGTGTCGGTTCCCAGGAAACGGTCGGGACTGTCGCTCCCATGTAGGGGTGCGCAGCGAGAGTTAGGCACACCGTGAAGGTCAAGCCGAGCGTCAAGCGGATCTGCAACAACTGCCGGATCATCCGGCGGCACGGCCGGGTCATGGTCATCTGCAGCACTGACCCGCGCCACAAGCAACGCCAGGGCTGAAGCCCCGGCGGCAGATCCACCTAGCACCACCTAGTTTTAGCCCGTTCCAGCCCCGGGCCACCGCGCGTGATGCGTGCGGAGCGCGTGGGCTGCACCCCCGGTCGGAGGCCGGGGCCCGTCTGTGGGCAGACGGGAGCGGAGCGGGCTCAGACCTCCGCACACGCAAGGAGCACGCCCACCTATGGCACGTCTCGTTGGTGTCGATCTCCCGCGCGAGAAGCGCACGGAGATCGCACTCACCTACATCTTTGGCATCGGTCGCACCCGATCCATCGAGCTTCTGGCCGCTACCGGCATCGACCCCAACAAGCGGGCTCGTGACCTGACCGATGAAGAGATCGTGCAGCTGCGCGACTACATCGAGGCCAACTTCAAGGTTGAAGGGGACCTGCGCCGCGAGGTCCAGGCGGACATCCGCCGCAAGGTTGAGATCGGCTGCTACCAGGGCATCCGGCACCGCAAGGGCCTGCCCGTGCGCGGTCAGCGCACCAGGACCAACGCCCGCACCCGCAAGGGTCCGAAGCGCACGGTCGCCGGCAAGAAGAAGCCGGGCAAGAAGTAGTAGTAGGTCGGTCAGGTAGAGAAAACAAATCTAGGAGCGCATAGAGAATGCCGCCGAAGGCTCGCGCCGGAGGGACCGCTGTCAAGAAGGTCCGGCGCAAGGAACGCAAGAACGTCGCCCACGGGCAGGCGCACATCAAGAGCACCTTCAACAACACCATCGTGTCGATCACCGACCCGACCGGTGCTGTCATCTCCTGGGCCTCGGCCGGCCAGGTGGGCTTCAAGGGCTCGCGCAAGTCGACTCCGTTCGCCGCGCAGCTGGCCGCCGAGGCCGCTGCTCGCCGCGCGATGGAGCACGGCATGCGCAAGGTCGACGTGTTCGTCAAGGGCCCTGGCTCCGGCCGGGAAACCGCGATCCGTTCCCTGCAGGCCGTGGGCCTGGAGGTCGGGCAGATCTCTGACGTCACGCCGCAGCCGCACAACGGTTGCCGTCCGCCGAAGCGCCGCCGGGTCTAAGGGAAGAGATAGAAGATGGCTCGTTACACAGGTGCCGACTGCCGTCGCTGCCGGCGCGAGAAGATGAAGCTGTTCCTCAAGGGCAGCAAGTGCGACGGGCCGAAATGCCCGTTCGAGTCGCGTCCCTTCCCGCCCGGCCAGCACGGCCGCGGTCGGCCGAAGGAGACCGAGTACCTCCTGCAGCTGCGCGAGAAGCAGAAGGCGCGTCGTATCTACGGCGTCCTCGAGCGTCAGTTCGCCGGCTACTTCGACGAGGCTGTGGCCAAGCCCGGCAAGACCGGTGAGGAGCTGCTCAAGATCCTTGAGTCGCGCCTCGACAACGTGGTTTACCGGGCCGGCCTCGCCACCTCGCGTGACGCGGCTCGCCAGCTGGTGAACCACGGCCACATCCAGGTCAACGGCAAGAAGGTTGACATCGCGTCCTACCGGCTGCGTGAGCACGACATCGTGCAGGTCCGGCCGAAGTCGCGGGAGCTCACCCCGTTCCAGATCGCTCAGGGCCTCGCGGGCAGCAAGACCGTCCCGGCCTGGCTCGAGTTCATCCCGAGCGAGTTCAAGATCCTGGTGCACAGCCTGCCGGCCCGGCAGGTCATCGACACCCAGGTGCAAGAGCAGCTGATCGTCGAGCTCTACAGCAAGTAGCACCACGTTTGCGGAGGCGGAGCGATCGTGCTCCGCCTCCTCGGAGCGCGTCAAATAGCGGGCGCGCAACGAACTGGAGGAACCCGAAAGTGCTTATCTCACAGCGTCCGAGCCTCGCCGAAGAGTCCATCAGCGAGACCCGGTCCAAGTTCACCATCGAGCCGCTCGAGCCGGGCTTCGGCTACACCCTCGGCAACTCGCTGCGTCGCACCCTGCTCAGCTCGATCCCGGGCGCGGCCGTGACCAGCATCAAGATCGACGGCGTGCTGCACGAGTTCACCACGATCCCCGGTGTCAAAGAGGACGTCGTCGAGCTCGTCATGAACGTCAAGGAGCTGTGCGTCAGCTCCGAGCACGACGAGCCGGTCTCGATGTACCTGCGCAAGCAGGGCCCCGGCGACGTCACCGCGGGCGACATCCAGCCCCCGGCCGGCGTCTCCGTGCACAACCCCGACCTGAAGCTGGCCACGCTCAACGGCAAGGGCCGGCTCGACATGGAGCTGACCGTCGAGCGCGGGCGCGGCTACGTGACCGCCAACCAGAACAAGCAGCAGGGCCAGGAGATCGGTCGCATCCCGATCGACTCGATCTACTCCCCGGTGCTCAAGGTCACCTACCGCGTCGAGGCCACCCGCGTCGAGCAGCGCACCGACTTCGACCGGCTCATCATCGACGTCGAGACCAAGGCGTCGCTGACCCCCCGCACCGCGCTGGCCTCGGCCGGCTCGACCCTCGTCGAACTCTTCGGCCTGGCCCGCGAGCTCGACGAGACCGCAGAAGGCATCGACATCGGCCCGTCGCCGCAGGACGCGCAGCTCGCTGCCGACCTGGCGCTGCCGATCGAGGAGCTCGACCTCACCGTCCGCTCGTACAACTGCCTCAAGCGCGAGGGCATCAACTCCGTCGGGGAGCTGATCAGCCGCACGGAAGCAGACCTCCTCGATATAAGGAATTTCGGTCAGAAGTCGATCGACGAGGTCAAGATGAAGCTCGCCGGGATGGGTCTGGGTCTCAAGGACTCCGCCCCGACGTTCGACCCGGCACACGTCGTGGACTCGTTCGCCGATGTTTCCTACGACGACACCGACGACTACCGCGAGACCGAGCAGCTCTAACCGGCTGCTGTTCGATTTGAGGAGCCCCAATGCCCACGCCCACCAAGGGTCCCCGCCTCGGCGGCAGCCCCGCGCATGAAAAGCTGATGCTGGCGAACCTCGCCACCTCGCTGTTCAAGCACGGACGCATCAAGACCACCGAGACCAAGGCCAAGCGGCTGCGCCCGCTCGCCGAGCAGCTCATCACCAAGGCCAAGCGCGGCGACCTGCACGCGCGCCGTCAGGCGCTCGCTGTGGTGCGCGACAAGGACGTGGTGTTCCAGCTGTTCGACCAGATCGCGCCGCGGTTCAGCAACCGGCCGGGTGGCTACACCCGGATCGTGAAGACCGGCCCGCGCAAGGGTGACGCCGCTCCCATGGCGATCATCGAGCTGGTCGAGGAGCTCGAGGTCGCCGTCGCCCCGGCGCCGCGCAAGGCCGCCGCTCGCAAGGCCGCCAAGGCCGACTCGATCGCGGTCCTCGCCGGCGAGGACACCGACGAGGTCCCGACCGCCCCTGCCGCGTCGTCTTCGGATGACGCTGCGGAGTCGGCCGACGACACCGCCGCGGACAAGGACGACGAGACCAAGGCCTGATCACAGGCCTGAAGTCGACGGCCCGGCACCCTGCGTAATGGGGTGCCGGGTCAATTTTTTCGGAGGGTGTAGCGTTGAGGAGAATCCGCGTCCGCCTCGACGTGGCATACGACGGGACCGACTTTTCAGGGTGGGCGATCCAGCCGACCCGCCGCACCGTCGCCGGTGAGCTGACGACCGTCCTGACCCGCCTGTTCGGCACCGTCGAAGGCCTGACCGTCGCCGGCCGCACCGACGCCGGCGTCCACGCCACCGGGCAGGTCTGCCACGTCGACGTCCCCGCCGACCGCTGGGAGACCCTCGCCCCAGCGCTGCTGCGCAAACTCGCCGGCCTGCTCCCGCTGGACGTCCGCGTCCACGCCGCGACCGAGGTCCCGCCGGAGTTCGACGCCAGGTTCTCCGCCCTGTCGCGCCGCTACGAGTACCGCGTCACCGACGCCGTCTCGGGCGCCTCCCCGCTGCGCCGCCACGACACCGTCGCCTGGCCCCGCACCCTCGACCTGGACGCCCTCAACGCCGCCGCCGAGGGCCTCGTGGGCGAGCACGACTACGCCGCCTTCTGCCGCCGCAAGGAACACGCCACGACGATCCGCGACGTCAACCGCCTCGACTGGCGCCGCGACCCGGACGGCATCCTCGTGGCGACCGTACAGGCCGACGCGTTCTGCCAGCAGATGGTCCGCAGCCTCGTCGGCGCCCAACTCTTCGTCGGCGACGGCCGCCGCGCCGCGTCGTGGCCAGCCGGCCTGCTCAGCCGCCGCGTCAGGGCCGACGAGGTGACGGTCGCACCGGCGCACGGGCTGTCGCTGGTGGAGGTGCGGTACCCGGCCGACCCGGCAGAGCTGCGCGCCCGCTCGGAACTGACCCGCCGCCGCCGCGACGCGGACCTGCCGGCCGAAGACACAGACTGACCGGCCGTCGCTGGTGGAGACGCGGGCTGACCGCCGAGCCGGTAGAGACACGGACTGAGCGGTCGGAGTTGACCCGCTGCCGCGACCTGGCCTGATCCGGCCGGGTCCGATGATGTGATTCGGGACAAATGGCTCGGTCTCAGGACAAGTGGCTCGTCCGGTGTGGGCGTCGGTCCGGCGTGGACATTGCGCCGGGCGCGGGGTGCGTGCACGGGTCGGAGTGCGGCGCGGGGTGCGGGTCGGAGTGCGGTGCGGGTGCGGGGTGCAGGCGCAGAGTGCGGGTCCGAGTGCGGGTGCGGGGTGCGGGCGCGGGTCCGAGCGCGGCGTGGGTGCGGGGTGCAGGCCCTAGTGCGGCGCGGGCGTGGGGTGCGGAGTGCAGGTCCGAGTGCGGGCGCGGGTGCGGACTGGGGCGGGCGGGCGGGCGTGCGGGTGCTGGCGTGCGGGACGGTCGCGTTGTTCGCCCACACGGGGCGGGGGATGCCCGTCCGCACGCGTGATTCGACGGTAAGCCCGCAAGCACGGCAGGCCGCTCGCGAGCATGGCGGGTCGCGAGCACTGCTGGTCGCCCTGCGGGAGCGCGAGCATTGCGGCAGGCCGAGGCCCTCCGGCTGCCGACTTCCTCAGGGCGGGTCCCCAGAAACGCAACAACGCGAAGAGAATTCGGTGCTCCGGGCCCGATTTCTCTTCGCGTTGTTGGACGGCGTCTAGCTGGGTGGAGCGGCCGGCAGGGAAGCGGCCGGGGTTGCGTCCGGCTGGATGATGGCGCGGTTGCCGATGATGCCGTTCTCCAGGTACGTCTCGACGATGTCGTACGTGATCTGGTTCGGGTACGGGTCGTCGGGCGTGAACTCCTTGCCGTCGACCCTGGCGATGACCACGAAAGCGATGAAGTGGCCGCGGTAGTTCCAGCCGAGCTGGGTGGGGGCGCGGACGATCGCGTCGGTGCCGGTGCCCGCGCCGACGCTCATGCCGGCGAAGCGGCCCTTCTGGCCGTCGACGATGGGCTTGACGCCGTCGAAGGCGGTTGCGGCGGCCTTCTCCGTGTCGAGGTTGAAGATGCCGGCGGTGATCAGATAGTCCTCGTTGGGTGACTTCATCGTCGCGCGGACGACTTCGGAGCAGCCGGCGCCGGCGAGCAGGGTGGCGAGCTCGTCGGTGGCGGCGGTCTTGCAGTCCGGGGACACCTGGGTCTTGAGGATCAGGTACGGCGGCTCGCTGGCAACCGCGACGATCGTGTTCTGCGGGAAGACCTCGGCCTCGGTGAGCGGGGCGGGGTCGACCTGGCGGCTGCTGATGTCGCGTTTCTTCGGGCCGGCGGTGGCGCTGGAGCGGGCCGAGTCCGGGCCGTTCTTCTCGTCCTTGAAGATGAACCAGGAGCCGAGGCCGCACGCGGCGAGCAGGACGACGACGCCGATGACGCTGAGCGCGGCGATCCAGCGGTGCGGGCGGTGCTCGACGCGGACCGGGTCGATGACGGCTCGGGGTTTGCCGGGGCGGCGGTCGTCGGGACGGCCGGCGGGCCGGTTGCCCGGTGGCTCGCGCAGTGCCCGTTGGGTGCCGGTGCCGGTGTATTCGCCCGTGCCACGTCCACGCCCGCGACGCCCGGAGCTGGGTAGATCGTCGAACGGCGGTGGCCCGTCGTCGAGGGGGCGTCGCTGGTGGGGTGCCTCGTCCCCCGCGGGGCGCCGCCGGGTGGCGGTGCCGCTCGCCTCGAACGCGGCGCTCGGCGGCTCGTAGCCCGCGCCGGTCCGGTCGAAGCCGGCCGGTTCGAAGCCGTCCCGCCGGCGCCGTGCCGTGCCCGTGTCGTCCCGGCGCGGAGGAGCCTCGTCGAAGCCGCGCCCCCGCCGCCCGGTGCCGGTGTCATCCCGCCGGAACCCGGTCGTCTCGTCCCGCCGCAGACCGGAGATCTCGTCGCGCCGGGAGATCTCGTCGCGGCGCAGGCCGGCGGTTTCGTCAGGTGCGCCCGTATAAAAGCCGCCGCGCCGCCCAGCCTCAGGTCCAGCCCCGAAACCGGAGCCCGTCACAGGACCGGAGCCCGCGGCAGGCCCGGGACCGGGGCCGGCGGGGCCGAAACCGGCGCCTGACGCAGGTCCGAGGCCCGAGCCGAAGCCCGAACCGGTCGCAGGTCCGCCGGCAAGTCCGGGGCCGGAGCGCTGCCGGCCCACGCCCGCGTCAGGGCCAGCCGGTTCGAAGCCGCCGCGCCCGCGCCGTGCTGTGCCGGTGTCGTCCCGCCGGAACGCGGCCGGATCCTCCGCACCGCGGGGCCGCCGGCCGGTGCCGGTGTCCATGGCGGCCGCGGGTGGGGCACCGGTGGCGTCGAACCCACGCCGCCCCGCAGCGGTGTCAGGTCCGCCGCCCGCGCGCCGACCCGAGGTCGGGCTTTCCACGGGGGCGCCGCCGGTACCGCCATTGCCGCCGTCAGGGAAGTCAGGGAAGTCGGGGCGGGCCCGGCGACCGCCCGGCGGGGCGGGCTCGTCGAACCTGCGGCGGGCACCCGTCGACGTCGTGTCGGACTCCTCCGCGCGGCGGGTCCGGCGGCCGGTGGCGCTGCCGCTGGTGGGGCTGCTCTCCGGGCGCATCGTCGGGAAGATCGGCACGAGCGGCGGCGGCTCGGTCGAGGCCACGGGCGGCGTGTAGTCCGCAAGGGGCTTGATGATCGGGACGAGGGCGGGGCCGTGATCGTACGACTCCGAAGGGCGAGCCTCAGGGGTGCGCTCGCCGTCCGCGCGGGCCCGGCGGCGGCCGCTGCGCGACTCGGTGGTCTCGACGGGCGGTGGCGGCTCGATCGCGGCGCGTGCCGGCGGCGGCACAGCCGATCGGCTGAACACGCCGCTCGGCGAGTCGCCGCGCCCGGCCCGGGGACCGGCCGGCTCGTCGCGGACCGGCCGGAACGCGCCACCTGCGGCGTCGTCCCGCAACGGCCGGAAGCTCCCACCCGGCGGGTCCTCACGAGGAGCTCGCGGCGCCCGGAACACGCCACTCGGCGAATCCTCGCGGGGTGCTCTGAACGACCCGCTCGGCGACTCGTCACGAGGGGCCCGGAACGATCCGCTCGGCGAATCTTCGCGAGGGGCCCGGAACGACCCGCTCGGCGGTTCCTCCCCAGGTGCCCGGAACGATCCGCTCGGCGAATCGTCCCGCGGCGCCCGTCGTCGTCCGCCAGGTCCTTCCGGCGCACGAGGCGCACGAGGCGCACGGGGATCGACCGGCGGCAACGCCGGCCGGAACGATCCGCTCGGTGAATCATCGCGAGGAGCTCGGAACGACCCGCTCGGCGAGTCCTCCCGAGGCCCCCGGAAGACGCCGCTCGGCGAATCGTCCCGCGGCGCCCGGAAAGACCCGCTCGGCGAGTCGTCAGGGCGCGAACGACCAGGTCGGCCGCCGCGTGGCCCGTCGTCGAAGCCGGGCTCGTCGAACGACGGCGGCGGCGCCGAGAACGGGTCTGGTCCGCTGCCGCGGAGCCCGGCCAACCAGTTGTCGGCCTCGTCCGCCTCGTCCCGGCGGAACGAGTCGGAACGCCGCTTGCGGCGCTGCTCGTTCCCAGAAGTCATGTCGCACAGGGTAGCCGACCGTCCTGGGAGCTGGCGTGTCGGCGATGTTTCGTGCAATCCGAACGAGTGGGGCGCGAGCAGGGCCGTTCACCTGCTTGGGGACAATGCATTGCGTCAGCGGTCAAGGGAGGGGCATCGTGTCCGGCGAGCACTATTTCACCGCCGAGCCGGCAACGGCCACAACGCGGCACGACGTCGTGTTCACCGTGGACGACCAGGAGTTCCGCCTGGTGGCGACGGGTGGGGTGTTCTCGGCGACCCGGCTGGACCCGGGCACCGCGGTGCTGCTGCAGCGGGCGCCGCTGCCGGACGCCGCGACGACCGGGTTCCTGCTGGACCTCGGCTGCGGCTACGGCCCGATCGCGACGGTGCTGGCCGCCAACGCCCCCAAGGCGACGATCTACGCCGTCGACGTCAACCAGCGGGCGCTCGAGCTCGCGGAGCAGAACACGGGCCCGAACGTGATCACCGCGCTGCCGGACGAGGTACCGGAGACTGTCGGGTTCGCGCAGATCTGGTCGAACCCGCCGATCCGGATCGGCAAGCCGGAGCTGCACGCGCTGCTGCTGCGGTGGCTGCCGCGGCTGACCCCGGACGGCACTGCGTGGCTGGTGGTGGCCAAGAACCTGGGTGCGGACTCGCTGCAGCGGTGGCTCGTCGAGCAGGGGTACAGCGCCGAGCGGCACGCCAACCACAAGGGCTTCCGGATCTTCCAGGTGCGAAAAGCGGGCGACGGAACCGCCGCAGCGGCGCAGAATTCCTGACTCGTGGGATACGTGGACGTGGCAGGGGTCGGGCACACCCTCGCAGATGGTCGTGAGCTGTTCGCCGAGGTGTCGTTCCGGGTCGGTGAAGGTGCCAAGGTCGCGCTCGTCGGGCCCAACGGCGCCGGGAAGACGACGCTGCTGAAGATGGTCGCCGGTGACCTGCCGGTGCGCTCGGGCGTGATCGCGCGCTCCGGTGGGCTGGGCGTGATGCGCCAGTTCATTGGGATGATCGGCGACGACCGGACCCTGTACGACATGGCGCTGCAGCTGGCGCCGGTGGACCTGCGAGCAGCGGGGGAGCGGCTGCACGCCGCGGAGCTGGCGATGCACGCCGAAGGCACCGAGAAGGCGCAGCTGCGCTACGCGAACGCCCTGGCGGCGTGGGGTGAGGCCGGCGGGTACGACGCCGAGGTCCTCTTCGACACGGTGAGTGTCGCCGCGCTCAACAAGCCGTGGGACGAGACCCGCGACCGGCCGGTCCGGACCCTGTCCGGCGGCCAGCAGAAACGGTTCGCCCTGGAGCTGCTGCTGCGCGGCGACGACGAGGTACTGCTGCTCGACGAGCCCGACAACTTCCTGGACGTACCGGGGAAACGCTGGCTCGAGGAGCGGCTGCGCGAATCGTCGAAGTCGGTGCTCTACGTGTCGCACGACCGTGAGCTGCTCGCCCGGTCCGCGGACCGGGTCGTGGCCGTCGAGGGCGGCTCGGCGTGGGTGCATCCGGGCGGGTTCGCGTCCTGGCACGAGGCGCGGGTCGCCCGGCACGAGCGCCTCGACGAGCTGCGCCGCCGCTGGGACGAGGAGCATCAGAAGCTCAAGGACCTCGTCCTCATGTACAAGACGAAGGCGGCATACAACGACGGGCTGGCTTCGCGGTACCAGGCGGCACAGACGCGGCTGAAGAAGTTCGAGGAGGCCGGTCCGCCGCCGACGCCCCCGAAAGACCAGGACATCCGGATGCGGCTGTCCGGCGGGCGCACCGGCAAACGCGCCGTCATGTGCGAGCAACTGGAGCTGGACGGGTTGACCTACCCGTTCGACCTGGAGATCTGGTACGGCGACCGGGTCGCGGTCCTCGGCGGCAACGGCACCGGCAAGTCGCACTTCCTGCGGCTGCTGGCCCGCGGCGGCACCGACCCCGACCCGACGCAGACCCCGATCGGGGTGCAGATCGCGCCGGTCGCGCACGGCGGGTCGGTCCGGCTCGGCGCGCGGGTGCGGCCGGGGCACTTCTCGCAGACCCATGACCGGCCCGAGCTGCTGGACAAGACGCTGGTGGAGATCCTGTGGCGGGGCGACGACTGGCGCACCGGCCTGCCCAGGCCGCAGGCGATGCCGGCGCTGTCGCGGTACGAGCTGGCGGCGCAGGCCGACCAGCGCTTCGGCACCCTGTCCGGCGGGCAGCAGGCCAGGTTCCTGGTGCTGCTGCTGGAGCTGTCCGGGGCGACGCTGCTGCTGCTCGACGAGCCGACGGACAACCTGGACCTGGCCAGCGCCGAGGCCCTGGAGGAGGGGCTGAAGAGCTTCGACGGCACCGTGATCGCGGTGACGCACGACCGCTGGTTCAGCCGCTCGTTCGACCGGTTCGTGCTGTTCCGCGCGGACGGTGAGGTCGTGGAGGTACCGGAGCCGGTGTGGGAGGGGCGCGGCTGACGGACGCCCTGTCCGTGGCGCTGCGTCACCATGCGCTCACATTGGCCCGGTGGATCCCTCTGTTGTGCTCACCGTCGGCGCGTCCGACTCGTCCGGTGGTTCCGGAATACAGGCTGACCTGCGCACCCTCGCCGCGATGCGGATGCACGGGGCGTCGGTGGTGACGGCGGTGGTGTCGCGGAACACGCGTGGCACCACCGACGTGTACCCACAGCCGACGACCGTGGTGTCCGGACAGCTCGGCAGCGTCCTGGACGACCTGCCGGTGGCCGCGGTGAAGACCGGCATGTTCCCCAACGCGGAGACGGCGATCGCGGTCGCCGCCCGGGCCCGGTCCGGCGCCCTGCCGAACCTCGTCGTCGATCCCGTCCTGGAGGCCGTCAGCGGCTCCCGGAAGGGCCTCGCGGCGGCACTGGAGCGGCTGCTGCCGCACGCACTGGTCGCGACCCCCAACCGCGAGGAGGCGTCGGTGCTGGTCGGCTGGACCGTCGTCACCCCCGACGACATGGCCAAGGCGGCCGCGCAGTTGTCGGCGGGCGGCCCGCGGTACGTGGTGATCACCGGTGGCGACTTCGTCGCCGGCGACAACGCGATCGACGTGGTCTGGGCCGACGGCGCCGCCAGGATGCTGCACAGCCCCCGGGTCAGCAGCCGCAACACCGACGGCAGCGGCGCCACGTTCGCGACCGCGGTCGCGGCCCGGCTCACCCTCGGCGACGACCCGGCGGAGGCGATCGCCTGGTCGAAGGGGTTCGTCGGCCGCGCGATCAGCGACGCCGCGGACTGGCGGATCGGCGCCGGCACCGGCCCCATCGACCAGTTCGGCTGGTCGGCGCTCACCCTGCGGTAGCGGTACGGCCACCGGGCATGATGCATGTATGGACGAGAAGACGTTGATCCACCAGATCTCTGCGCTCGTGGACGACGAGCACAAACTCCGGACCCAGTTGCAGACAGGAAAGATCACCGAGCAGGAAGAGCACGACCGGCTCGGCAACATCGAGGCGCAGCTCGACCAGCTGTGGGACCTGCTGCGTCGGCGCCGGGCCGCAAAACTGCAGGGCGTCGCCCCCGACGAAGTGCAGGCGCACACGCTGGACGAGGTCGAGCACTACCTGCAGTAACTAGCTGCCCCACCGCAAGCGGCGGGTCCCGCGCGGGGGGTTCCCACCCCGCGGGCCCCCCATGCACCGCTCCGCGACGCACTCAAGCCTGTTCAGTCCACCCGCAGGCGGTAGCCGCGCTTCACCACCGTCTGCACGAACGCGGGGCCGCCGAGCGCGGCACGCAGCCGGGCCACGGCCATCTCGACCGCGTGCTCGTCGGCGCCGCGGGGCAGCTCGCGCAGCAGCGCCGCCCGGGACAGGACCCGTCCGGGCGACGCTGCGAGCGCCCGCAGCACCGCCATCGGGCCGGGCGCCAAGGGCTTGAGCGTGCCGTCGATGATCGCGGCGTGGCCGCGCAGCGTGACCGCGGCGCCCGCCACATGCAGGGTCGGTGCCCGTTTCGGCAGCTCGTCGACGAGGATGCGCACCAGCGCGCCCAGCCGGGCCCGCTGCGGCGCCGCCACGGGCACGCCCAGGCGCTTCAACGGCGCGGCGGTCACCGGACCCACACAGGCGGCCAGAACGTCGGTCCGCAGCGCCTCCAGGACGTCCGGCGCGTCCGAGCCGGCGACGCGCAGCAGCGAACTGACCGCCGGCGCCGACGTGAACGTGACCGAGTCGACCAGCCGGGAGCAGATCAGGTCGACGAGCCGTCGCAGCGGCGCCGGGTCGACGGGCGGGGCCCACCGGTACACAGGGATCTCCACGACGATCGCTCCGGCGTCGCGCAGGGCGGAGGTGAACTCCGGGTGCGGCTCGCCGTGCAGCTGCAGCGCGATCCTCCGGCCGGCGATCCCACCCGGGAACCCGCCGCCGAGGAGGAAGTCGAGGACCTCGTCGCAGCTCTCCGTGTCCGGGGACCAGGCCTCGATCATGCCGGCGGCGCGGACCGCGCCCTTGGCCTTGGGGCCGCGGGCGATCAGGTACGCGTCGCTGAGCCGGGACCGCAGCGCCTCACCCAGTCCCCACCCTTCGGCGGCCTCGATCCAGCCGCGCAGGCCGATGCCGGTCGTGGCGATCACGATCTCCGGCGGGACGTCGACGCACGACACGGTCGCGGCCTTGAGCTCGGTGTCGTCGGCGACCGGCACGATCCGCAGCGCCGGCGCGAGGACGACCCGGGCGCCGCGGCGCTCCAGGAGCGCGCTGAGCTCGTCGCGGCGCCGGTCGGCGGTGACCGCCACGGTGAACCCCGCCAGGGGCAGGTCCTCACCGGACGCCGGCCGCGCTTCCAAGGTGCTGCTCGCGCTCACGTAGCCACCTCGACGAGGCCCTCACGGATCCGCACCCGGTACACCGGCACCCGCACCCCGGGCTGGTCCAGGCACTCGCCGCTGCGCAGGTCGAACGCCTGCTTGTGCATCGGCGACGCGACCGTCGGCACGTCGCCGCGGCTGCCGACGATGCCGCGGGACAGCACCGCGGCGCCGCTGATCGGGTCGAGGTTGCCGAGGGCGTACACGTCGCCGTCGTACACCCGGAACAGTGCCACCTGTGCCCCGTCGACCAGGGCGGCGACGCCGCGCTCCGGCTCCAGGCGGGGGTACGGGCAGACCACGGTCCACTTCATGAGCGCACTCCAAGGACGACGGGAACGGGCTGTCCGCGTTCGGAAGCGAACGTGATCGTCGGGTCCGGGGTGTCCGGCGCGTTGACGAAGGACACGAACCGGGCGAGGCGCTCCGGGTCGTTGATCGTCGCCTGCCACTCGTCGACGTAGGAGCCGACGTGATGGGCCATCATGGCGTCCAGCTCCTCGGCGATGCCGAGGGAGTCCTCGACGATGACGGCCCGCAGGTAGTCCAGGCCGCCCTCCATTGCCTCGATCCACGCCGAGGTGCGCTGCAGCCGGTCCGCGGTGCGGATGTAGAACATCAGGAACCGGTCGACGAGCGTGATCAGCTCCCCGGTCGTCAGGTCGCTGGCGAGCAGGTCGGCGTGCCGGGGCCGGAAGCCGCCGTTGCCGCCGACGTAGAGGTTCCAGCCGTTGTCGGTGGCGATGATGCCGAAGTCCTTGCCCTTTGCCTCGGCGCACTCCCGCGCGCAGCCCGACACCGCCGACTTGAGCTTGTGCGGCGCGCGCAGCCCCCGGTACCGCAGCTCCAGCTCGACGGCGAGCCCGACGGAGTCCTGCACGCCGTAGCGGCACCAGGTCGAGCCGACGCAGGACTTCACGGTGCGCAGGGCCTTGCCGTAGGCGTGCCCGGACTCGAACCCGGCCTCGACCAGGCGGTGCCAGATCGCCGGCAGCTGCTCGACGCGGGCGCCGAGCAGGTCGATGCGCTGCCCGCCGGTGATCTTCGTGTACAGGTTGAAGTCGCGGGCGACCTCACCGATGACGATCAGCTTGTCGGGGGTGATCTCGCCGCCGGGGATGCGGGGGATCACCGAGTAGGTGCCGTTGCGCTGGATGTTGGCCAGGAAGTGGTCGTTGGTGTCCTGCAGCGCCGCCTGCTCGCCGTCCAGGACGTAGTCGTTGTGCAGCGACGCGAGGATCGAGGCGACCGTCGGCTTGCAGATGTCGCAGCCGCGGCCGGTGCCGTGCTCGGCGACCAGCTGCGAGAACGTGCGGATGTCGCGGACCCGGATGATGTCGAACAGCTCCGCCCGCGACTGGGTGAAGTGCTCGCACAGCGCCTTGCTGGCCGCGACGCCACCCTCGGCGAGCAGGGCCTTGAGCAGCGGCACGCACGAGCCGCAGCTGGTGCCGGCCCGGGTGCAGGCCTTCAGCGCGGGCACGTCGGTGCAGCCCTCGTGGATGGCGGCGGTAACCTGGCCCTTCGTGACGGCGTTGCAGGAGCAGATCTGGGCGTCCTCGGACAGCGCCGCGCGGGGCGCGTCACCGGCGAGCAGCGCGAGGGGCGAGGCCGGCAGCGGGCCGCCGACACTGGCCCGCAAGGTCGGATACGAGCTGGCGTCGCCGACCAGGATGCCGCCGAGCAGGGTCTGCGCGTCGTCGGACAGCACCAGCTTCGCGTACGTGCCACTGGCCGGGTCGAGGTAGACGACGTCGAGCAGGTCGGTGCGCAGCGCGTCGCCGAAGCTGGCGACGTCGACGCCGAGCAGCTTCAGCTTCGTGGACGTGTCCGCGCCCGGGAACGACGCGTCGCCGCCGAGGAGCCGGTCCGCGACCACCTCCGCCATCGCGTAGCCGGGCGCCACCAGGCCGTAGCAACGGCCGTCGATCTCGGCGCACTCGCCGATCGCGTACACCGCCTCGTCGCCGGTGCGGCAGCCGGCGTCGACGATCACCCCACCGCGCGCCCCCGTAGCCAGACCCATCGCGCGGGCCAGCTCGTCGCGCGGTCGGATGCCGGCGGCCACCACGACGATGTCGGCCGGGATGTGCGCGCCGTCGGACAGGGTCAGCGCCAGGGTCGCGTTGACGGACTGGCTCGGGCGGATCGCCGTGGTCGCGGCGCCGAGGTGGACCCGGACGCCGAGGTCCTCGACGTATTTGCGCAGGACCGCGCCGCCGGCCTCGTCGACCTGCACCGGCATCAGCCGCGGCGCGAACTCGATCACGTGCGTGCGCAGGCCCAGCAGGCGCAGCGCGTTGGCCGCCTCCAGGCCGAGCAGGCCGCCGCCGATGACTGCGCCGACCGCCCTGCCCTCGGCGTGTGCCCGGATCGCCTCCAGGTCGTCCAGGGTGCGGTAGACGAACACGCCGGCCTGGTCGACGCCGGTGATCGGCGGCACGAACGCGGACGAGCCGGTGGCCAGGACCAGGGCGTCGTACTCGTACATGCCGTGCGCGGTGGTGACCTTGCGGGCGGCCCGGTCGATCGCGAGGGCCGGCTCGCCGAGGCGCAGGTCGACCCCGTCGGGCAGGTCGTAGGTCAGGTCCTGCGCGGACGCGCCGTCGAAGAACGCCGACAGCCGGACCCGGTCGTACGCGGAGCGGCTCTCCTCGGCCAGGACGGTGATCTCCCATTGGCCGGTGGTGTCGCGGGCCCGCAGCGCCTCCACGAACCGGTGCCCGACCATGCCGTGGCCGACGACGACGACCTTCACCGGCTGCCACCATCCAGATCGATACTGGTCATTGCGACACGGGGTGCCCCCGGGTGACGCGGACATGGCGGCACGGTTTCGGCGTTGTTACCGGCCGCAGCCGGCGTGACACCGGGCTGCGAGCTGGGGGTGGCGACCGCTTCGGACATGGCCAAAAGGCTGCCGCCGGGCCGTTTCGCTCCAGCGTCCCGAATGTTTCGCGCCTGCTAAGAGCGCCTCACACGACCCTTGAGCAGGAAGTTACCGCCGGTGCCCATCGAGGGGTCGACGGTGGTCGATGGGTGCGGCCCGGTGAAACGCGGGCCAGATCGTCCCACGGTAGGGTTCGGCGATCTGCTCCAGGGGGTAGACAGAAACGGACCCCGATATGAGGAGGAACCAGATGCGCTCGACCGCCAAGGTCACCATCGTGGCCATAACGGCGCTGGGCATCGGACTCGCCGGCTGCAGCGACGGCTCCGGTACCCCCGGCGCCACGGCCAGCGGCAAGACGTCGGCCGGCGCCTCCGGCGCGACGACGACCACGTCCGGCGGCCCGACCGGCACGACCGAGACCGGCGCCGCGGCGCCGTGCCTGATCGGCACCTGGAAGGCCACCGGGCTCACCGGCAAGCTCAGCGGCCCGGTCACGGGCTCCTTCACCGGTGGGGGCGGCACCCAGCTGACCATCGACGCCGCCGGCAAGGCCCAGGTCGACTTCGGCACCATGCAGCCCGTCACCTTCGCGTTCACCGTCGCCGGCGGCGACGTCAAGGGCAGCTTCGGCTACGGCGGCAAGGTCAACGGCACCGTCAAGACGCCCACGGCCGCCACCGGCACCTGGGAGCCCGTCGGCTCCGTCGACTTCAGCACCCTCAATGTCACCGTCGACCTGACCAGCCCCGCCGCGGTCCGGGTCGCGGACAAGACCTCGATCGCCGACTTCGCCGGCACCGGCACCGCCGACACGGGTGGCGCGGTCGACGCCCAGCCGGTCCTGAAGAAGAGCAGTTACGACTGCTCCGGCGGCACCACGCTCAAGCTCGGCCCGCCGCAGGGCGGCCCCGACACCGGCACTTGGACCTTCACCAAGGCATAGAGGATGTGACCAACGGCGGCGGTTCTCACAATCGTTGAACCGCCGCCGTGGGGGAAACGTTTCGGCGAGGATAAGAAGGGTGCGCGCGACGGAAACCCGGCGTCCCTACGGTCCCCACCATGACTCTCGCCGTGGAAACCGTCGAGCCGGGCGCGCAGCCCCCGCGCCCCCGACGTGGTCGCTGGATCAACGACTGGCGACCCGAAGACCGCACCTTCTGGGATGAGGCCGGCGCGAAGATCGCCCGGCGCAACCTCATCGTGTCCATCCTGTCGGAGCACATCGGCTTCTCGATCTGGAGCCTCTGGTCGGTCTTCGTCCTGTTCCTCGGCCCGAAGTACGGCTTCGACCCGGCCCAGAAGTTCCTGCTCACCAGCGCGCCAACGCTCGTCGGCGCGGTGCTGCGCCTGCCGTACACCTTCGCCGTGGCCACCTTCGGCGGCCGCAACTGGACCATCTTCAGCGCGCTGATGCTGCTGGTGCCGAGCATCCTCGCCGGCATCATCCTGGAGCCCGGCGTCTCCTTCACCACCCTGCTGCTCGTGGCCTCGGTCGCCGGCGTCGGCGGCGGCAACTTCGCCTCATCGATGGCCAACATCAACGCCTTCTACCCGCAGCGGCTCAAGGGCTGGGCCCTCGGCATCAACGCCGGCGGCGGCAACATCGGCGTCCCCGCGGTGCAGCTCGTCGGCCTGCTCGTGCTCGCGACCGCCGGCGCCTCGCACCCGCGCCTGATCATCCTGATCTATCTGCCGCTGATCGTCATCGCGGCCGCCCTCGCGGCGATCTACATGGACAACCTCACGCACGCCGCGAACGACCGGCGCGCCATGCGGGACGTCATCAAGGACCGGCACGCCTGGATCATGTCGCTGCTGTACATCGGCACGTTCGGCTCGTTCATCGGCTTCGGCTTCGCGTTCGGCCAGGTGCTGCTGGTGCAGTTCAAGTCCGACTTCGACACCCCGGTCAAGGCGGCGTATCTCACCTTCATCGGGCCGCTGCTCGGCTCGCTCATTCGGCCGGTCGGCGGCGCCCTCGCCGACAGGTTCGGCGGGGCGAAGATCACGTTCTGGAACTTCGTCGGCATGGCGCTCGGCGCGACCCTGGTCCTCATCGCGTCGCAGCGGCACTCCCTGCCGCTGTTCCTCACCGGCTTCATCGCCCTGTTCATCTTCAGCGGCATCGGCAACGGCTCGACCTACAAGATGATCCCGGCCATCTTCCGGGCCAAATACCCGACCGACGAGAACCAGTCCCGGCGGCTCGCCACGGCGCTCATCGGCGTGGCCGGGGCGGTCGGCGCGGCCGGCGGCGTCCTGGTCAACCTCGCCTTCCGGCAGTCGTTCCTCGCGTACAAGACCGGCGACGGCGCATACCTCGCCTTTCTCGCCTTCTACGCGGTCTGCTTCGCCGTCACCTGGTTCGTCTACCTGCGCAAATCACCCGGGAAACTCGAAGGAGTCTGAGGCCGTTTTGACCGCACAACAGCGGCCCGGTATCGTGGACCGCTGTTGTGCGATGACAAGGCGTCCCCACTGTTCGGGTACGCTAGGTGGTCGTGCGCCCCTTAGCGCCGCCATGAGAGCGCACCCCAGAACCGACGACGTGGAAGACAAGGTAGACCTGTGGGTACGTACAGCCCGAAGCCGGGTGAAATCGAGCGCGTGTGGCACGTCATCGACGCGTCGGACGTCGTGCTCGGCCGTCTGGCCACGCACGCAGCCACGTTGCTGCGCGGTAAGCACAAGCCGACGTTCGCCCCGCACGTGGACACCGGCGACTTCGTCATCGTGATCAACGCCGGCAAGGTGGCGCTGACCGGCAACAAGCGGCAGACCAAGGTCGCCTACCGGCACTCGGGTTACCCGGGCGGCCTCAAGGCGGTCGGCTACGAGGAGCTGCTGACCAAGAACCCCGAGCGGGCGATCGAGCTTGCCGTCAAGGGCATGATCCCGCACAACCGCATCGGGGCCCGGCAGATCCGGAAGCTGAAGGTCTACGCGGGCGCCGAGCACCCGCACGCCGCGCAGCTGCCCCAGCCGTTCGAGATCAAGCAGATCGCGCAGTGAGCGCGGACGAAGGACTGAGCGTGACCGACGAGACCGTCGAGACCATCGACACCGAGGCGCCCGCCGCTGAGCCGGCCGCCGTTGCTGTCGCCACCGTCGAGACCCCCGCGCCCGCCGTTGCCACGGCCACCGCGACGGCCCCGACCCGTTCCCGCCGCGCCGGCCAGCCGATCCAGACCGTTGGCCGCCGCAAGGAAGCCATCGTCCGGGTCCGCCTGATCCCCGGCACCGGCAAGTTCCTGCTCAACGGCCGCGAGCTGGAGAACTACTTCCCCAGCAAGGTGCACCAGCAGTCCGTCAAGGAGCCGCTGGTCATCGTCGAGAAGGTCGACCAGTTCGACGTGTTCGCCAACCTGCGTGGCGGCGGCACCACCGGCCAGGCCGGCGGCCTGCGCCTGGCGATCGCCCGGGCCCTCATCGAGAACGACCCCGATGACCGCCCGGCGCTGAAGAAGGCCGGCTTCCTCACCCGTGACGCCCGCGCCACCGAGCGCAAGAAGTACGGTCTGAAGAAGGCCCGCAAGGCCCCGCAGTACTCGAAGCGCTAACCAAGCTTCTCGGCCGGGTGCACCCTGGAGGTGTGCCCGGCCGATTTGCGTTCGCGGCCTTACAGCTCAACGGAGGTATCGCAGTGGGGCGACTCTTCGGCACCGACGGCGTCCGCGGACGCGCCAACGCCGACCTGACTCCCGAGCTGGCCATGGCCGTCGCCATCGCCGCCGCGCAGGCGCTGTTCGAGCGCGACCACTCCCACGCGCCCCTGGCGGTGGTCGGCCGTGACCCGCGGGCCAGCGGCGAGATGCTGGAGGCGGCCGTCGTCGCCGGGCTCACCAGCGCCGGCGCCAACGTCGTGCGGGTCGGCGTCCTGCCCACCCCCGCCGTCGCGTACCTCACCGGCGTGCTCGAGGCCGACATCGGCGTGATGCTGTCCGCCTCGCACAACCCGATGCCCGACAACGGCGTCAAGCTCTTCGCCGCCGGCGGTCACAAGATCCCCGACGAGGTCGAGGACGAGATCGAGCGGCTCATCACCGAGGGCACCAAGGTCCGCCCCACCGGCGCCGGCGTCGGGCGGGTCACCGACCTCGCCGACGGCGAGGACCGCTACGTGCGGCACCTGCTGACGTCCCTGCCCGGCCCGCTCGTCGAGCTCAAGGTCGTCGTCGACTGCGCCAACGGCGCCGCGTCCTCCGCCGCCCCCGAGGCCTACCGCCGCGCCGGCGCGCACGTCATCGCGATCAACGCCGACCCCGACGGCCTCAACATCAACGAGGACTGCGGCTCCAACCACCTCGGCCAGCTCCGCGCCGCCGTCGTCGAACACGGCGCCGACCTCGGCATCGCCCACGACGGCGACGCCGACCGCGTCGCCGCGGTCACCGCCGACGGCGCCGAGGTCGACGGCGACCAGATCATGGCGATCCTCGCCCTCGCCATGCGCGACGGCGGCCTGCTCAAGGACGACACCCTCGTCGCCACCGTCATGAGCAACCTCGGCCTGAAGATCGCCATGGCCGACGCCGGCATCCGGCTGCTCGAGACCCGCGTCGGCGACCGCTACGTCCTGGAAGAGCTCCGCGCGAAGGGCCTCGCCCTCGGTGGCGAGCAGAGCGGCCACATCATCATGCCCGCGTTCGCCACCACCGGCGACGGCGTCCTCACCGCACTGCACCTCATGGGCCGCATGACCGGCACCGGCCGTACCCTCGCCGACCTGGCCTCCGTCGTGCACCGCCTCCCGCAGGTGCTGATCAACGTCCCCGTCGGCGACCGCGCCGCCGCCGCCAAGGCCGCCCAGGTCCTCGACGCCGCCAAGCAGGTAGAGGCCGAGCTCGGTGGCACTGGCCGGGTCCTGCTCCGCCCCTCCGGCACCGAGCAGCTCGTCCGCGTGATGGTCGAGGCGGCCACCCTCGAGATCGCCCGCGAGGCCGCCGAGCGCATCGCCGTCATCGTCCGCACGGTCTCGCCTACCCGGTAGTAACGTGCGGCGCATGACTGACGCCCGCACCGTTCTCGTCACCGGCGCCTCCCGCGGCATCGGCAAGGCGACCGCCGTCGCCTTCGCCGCGCAGGGCTGCAACGTCGTGCTCACCTCCCGCGACCAGGCAGCCCTCGACGCCGTCGCGGAGGAGATCCACGCCGCCCACCCGTCCGCCGGGGTGCTCGCCCACGCCGCCCACGCGGCCGAACCCGACCAGGCCGGCGCCGCCGTCGACGCCGCCATGTCCCGCTTCGGCGCGATCGACGTCCTGGTCAACAACGCCGGCACCAACCCGTACTTCGGCCCGCTCATGGACATCGACCCGGTCCGCGCCGAGAAGACCGTCCGCCTCAACCAGTTCGGCCCCGTCCTGTGGAGCCAGCTGGCCTGGAAGGCGTCGATGTCGAGCCGCGGCGGCGCGATCGTCAACGTCGCCTCCGTCGGCGGCCTGCTCACCGAGCCCGGCATCGGCTACTACAACGCCACCAAGGCCGCGCTCATCCACCTCACCCGCCAACTCGCCGCCGAACTCGCCCCCGCCGTCCGCGTCAACGGCGTCGCCCCCGGCATCGTGCGCACGAAGCTCGCCCGCGGCCTCTGGGAGAACAACGAGCAGTACCTCAACGACAACCTCCCCCTCGGCCGCATCGGCGAACCCGACGACATCGCCGACGTCATCACCTTCCTCGGCGGCCCCGCGTCCCGCTGGATGACCGGCCAGACCCTCGTCATCGACGGCGGCGCCCAGATCCGCTCCTCCCTGGCGTGAAGTCCTTCGTGAAGTCCTTCAGAGCCTGACTCGGGTCCGTCCTGGGCGCGGTCCGCCGCTCCCGCCAGACACCGGTCAGGCCTTGACGGCCTTCCCTGCCACCTCCGCCTGCAGTCACGGTCCGCGGCCGTGCCGGCCGCGCCGCGACCGTCCCGGCCGCGAACACCCGACCCGGCTCCCCGTCATCGGCCGCGCGCAATGGGGGGCCGGGTGGGTGGCCGGTTGAGTTGGGCGGCGCCGACCCGACGGGACCTCCGCCGGTATGACAGGGTTACCCATGTGATCGTGTCTGCCGGCAAGGCGCCCGACCGCACGCCGCTGCCCGTCGCGCAGGACCGCACCACCCGCCGGCACCTGGCACTGTCGCACGACGGCGGGACCGTCTCCGCGATGGCCGTCGCGGAACGCACCGCCCACATCCCCGGGATCGCAGCGTGAGGAGCCGATCATGAGAGCCGCGTGGCGGGTAGCGCAAGTCCGTGCGGCCGAAGAGGCCCTGATGAAAGAGCTGCCCGGCGGGGCGCTCATGCAGCGCGCCGCCGCCGGCCTCGCCAGGCGCTGCGCCCAGACGCTGCCCAAGGTGTACGGCAGCCGCATCCTGCTCCTCGTCGGCCCCGGCAACAACGGCGGCGACGCCCTCTACGCCGGTGCCCTGCTCGCCCGCCGCGGCGCGCGCGTCGAGGCGCTGGTGCTGGACCCCGACCGGATCCACCGCGGCGGCGCCGCCGCCCTGCACGCCGTCGGCGGTGCCCTGACCAGGGCCGTCCCGCCGCGCGTCGACCTCGTCGTCGACGGCATCCTCGGCATCGGCGGCCGGGGCGGGCTCCGCGAGCCCGCCGCGAGCCGGGTCGCCGAGGTGTCTGGCGCGCTGCGCGGCGCCCCGGTGATCGCGGTCGACGTGCCGTCCGGCGTCGACGCCGACACCGGCGCCGTCACCGGCATGGCGGTCCGCGCCGACATCACCGTCACGTTCGGCGCGTTGAAACCCGGCCTGCTCGTCGGCGCCGGCGCGGTCCACAGCGGGCTCGTCGAGCTGGTCGACATCGGCCTGGAGCCACACCTCGACGGCGACCCCGCCTGCTACGTGCCCGACCTCGAGGACGTCGCCGCCTGGTGGCCGCGGCCCGTCGCCAACGACAACAAGTACTCCCGTGGTGTCGTCGGCGTCGCGACCGGCTCCGGGCAGTACCCGGGCGCCGCCGTCCTGTCCGTCTCCGGCGCGCTCGCCGGCCCGGCGGGTCTCGTCCGCTACGCGGGTGGCGCCGCCGACGCCGTCCGTGCCCACCACCCGCCGGTCATCGCCTACGACCGGGTCGCCGACGCCGGCCGGGTCCAGGCCTGGACGTGCGGCAGCGGCCTCGGCACCGACGACCGCGCGTACGCCGAGGTGCGCACCGTCCTCGGCGCGCCCGTCCCCGCCTGCCTCGACGCCGGCGCCCTGACGCTCCTCGTCGACGCCCGGATGGCCGACTGGCTCCGCGACCGCGACGCCCCGACGGTCGTCACCCCACACGACGGCGAGTTCCAGCGGCTTGCGGGCGGCGCACCCGGCGACGACCGGGTCGCCGCGGCCGTGCACCTCGCCGAGCGGATGGACTCGGTCGTCCTGCTCAAGGGCGACCGGACGATCGTCGCCACCCCGGACGGCCGGGTGTACGTCAACCCGACCGGCACCCCGGCCCTCGCGACCGGCGGCACCGGCGACGTCCTCGCCGGGCTGCTCGGCTCGCTCCTGGCCGGGGGACTGCCGGCGGAGCACGCCGCGGTCGCGGCCGCGTTCGTCCACGGCCTCGCCGGCCGGCTCGCCGCCGCGCGGGGCCCGGTCACCGCCGCCGACGTCGCCACCCACCTCCCCGAGGCGATCGCCACCCTGCGCCGCTGACGCCCAGCCGCTGACGCCCACGCCAGCTGTCCACCGGCCGCTGGCTGCCGGTGTGCCGCTGGCTGCCTACCACCGCCAACCGCCAATTACCGCCAGCTGCCCACCGGCCGCCAGCTGCCCACCGGCCGCCAGCTGCCCACCGGCCGCCAACTGCTACGAACGCCAACCACCGCCAGCCGCCCACTACCCGCTGGCCCGAACAGACGCTGGTCAATGCCCAATTTTGCCCATATTTGTGCGATAGATGGTGGTCGACCTACCCCCATTTCAGTGATCAGCTCGCGGGTAGATCGCACACCGTCTATGGACGGCGGTCCTGGTGGCGGCGGCTCCGCGCCATGTGACCAGGCGGAGATGGTGCCCGTGCCGGTGAGGGCATGATCGCACCGCGGGGCCGGGGCGGGCCCGGCGGCGGGGGCACCGCTTAGGCTTAGACGCATGTGGCAGGCTCAGGTCCGGATCGACCTCGACGCGATCCGGCACAACGTGGCGACCCTCCTGGGCCTGCTGCGACCCGGGACCGCCCTGATGAGCGTGGTCAAGGCCGACGCCTATGGCCACGGCCTGCTCCCGGTCGCGACCGCCGCCGTGCAGGCCGGCGCGACCTGGCTCGGCGCCGCCACGCTCGACGAGGCACTGACCCTGCGCGAGCACGGCATCACCGCGAAGATCCTGTCCTGGCTGCACAGCCCCGGCCGCCCGCTGCACGAGGCGGTCGCCGCCGGCATCGACCTGTCCGCGTCATCGCCGGCCGCCCTGGACGAGATCGTCCGCGGCGCCCGGCAGGCGCGGCAGCCCGCCGCGGTCCACCTGAAGATCGACACCGGCATGTCCCGCAACGGCGCCGCCCGCGCCGACTGGCCGGCCCTGCTCACCGCCGCCGCGCAGGCCCAGGCCGCCGGCGACATCGAGATCGCCGCCATCTGGAGCCACTTCGCCTGCGCCGACGAGCCGGGCCATCCGTCGATCCTGCGGCAGCAGCTCGCGTTCGACGACGCCCTCGACGTCGCCGCCGGGCTCGGAGTCGAGCCGCCGCTGCGGCACCTGGCCAACTCCGCCGCCACGCTGACCCTCCCCGAGAGCCACTTCGACCTGGTGCGGGCCGGCCTGTCCACCTACGGTCTCTCGCCGATCCCCGGCGCCGCCCCCGACCTGCGCCCCGCGATGAGCGTGCACGCCAGGATCGCCATGGTGAAGGCGGTCCCGGCCGGCGAGGGCGTCTCCTACGGTCACACGTACAAGATCCTCAAGGACACCAACCTCGCTTTGGTGCCGGTGGGCTACGCCGACGGCGTCCCCCGCGCCGCGAGCAGCCGTGGCGTCGTCGAGATCGGCGGGAAGGTCCGCCGCGTCGTCGGCCGGGTCTGCATGGACCAGATCATGGTCGACTGCGGCGACGACGACGTGCACGCCGGTGACGAGGCCGTGCTGTTCGGCGACGGCACGCGCGGCGAGCCGACCGCCGACGACTGGGCCGTGGCCGCCGACACGATCAGCTACGAGATCGTCGCGCGGATGGGCAGCAACCGCACGCCGCGCGTCTACGTGGGGGAGCAGGCATGACAGGAAGCGACGTCGAGATCAAGAACAGCAGCCGGCGCCGCAAGGTCGGGCTCATCGGCGCGATCCTCGGCGTGGCCGCCGCGGGGGTCGCCGCCGGCGTCGCCACCGAGCGGTATCTCGTCCACCGGTCGAAACGCGCCGACGACGAATACGCCGATGAGGAGTTCGGCGTCTGGGACTTCGACGAGGAGCTGACCGTCACCACCGACGACGACATCGACCTGCACGTCGAGATCGTCAACGGGCCCGACGACCAGGCCGACGCGGAGGGCGAGCCCACGCTGGTGTTCGTGCACGGGTTCTGCCTCGACATGGGCACGTTCCACTTCCAGCGCAAGGCGCTGCAGGGCAAGCACCGCATGGTCTTCTACGACCAGCCCGGCCACGGCCGCTCCGGCAAGCTGAGCAAGGGCGAGTATTCCCTCGACGCGCTCGGCGCCGGCCTCCGCGCGGTCCTGCAGGCCACCGCCCCGACCGGCCCCGTCGTCCTCATCGGCCACTCGATGGGCGGCATGACGATCATGGCGCTGGCCGAGCAGGTCCCCGAGCTGTTCGAGTCCAGGGTCGAGGCGGTCGTGCTCATCTCGACCTCCGCCGGCAAGCTCGACCAGGTCAACTTCGGCCTGCCCGACGTCGTCGCGAAGTTCCGCCGCCCGCTGCTGCCGGTGCTCGGCATCGCCGGCCCGATCAGCTCCGGCGTCGTCGACCGGGCCCGCCGCGCGTCCACCGATCTTGCGTGGCTGCTCACCCGGCGATACGGGTTCGGCACCGCCCGCCCCAGTCCGGCCCTGGTGTCCTACGTCGAGAAGATGAACACCACCACCTCGACCGACGTCATCGCGCGCTACCTACGGACCCTCTACACCCACGCCCGGCTGCTGGTCCTCGGCCCGCTGCGCCGGGTGCCGGTCCTGCTCGTCTGCGGCGACCGTGACGTGCTCACCCCGCTCACCCACACCCGCGAGATCGCCGCGGTCCTGCCCGAGGCGGAGCTCGTGGTCGTCGCCGACGGCGGCCACGTCGTCATGCTCGAACACGCCGACGAGGTCAACGAGGCGATCGAGACGTTCCTCAAAAGGGTCCTGTCCCGGTGACCCTCACCCTGCCGACCGTCGCCGACACCCACGCCTTCGGCCGCCGGCTCGCCGCTGTCCTGCGCGCCGGCGACCTCGTCCTGCTCACCGGGCCGCTCGGCGCCGGCAAGACGGCCCTTGCCCAGGGCATCGGCGCCGGCCTGCGGGTCCAGGGTCAGGTGACCTCGCCGACGTTCGTGATCGCGCGGGTCCACCGGCCCGCCACCAGCGGCGGCGTCGCCATGGTGCACGTCGACGCATACCGGCTCGGCGACGTGAAGGATCCCCTCGGCGAGGTCGACGCCCTCGACCTCGACGCCACCCTCGAGGACTCGGTGACCCTGGTCGAATGGGGGGAGGGGCTCGTCGAGCGGCTCACCGACGACCACCTCGAGCTGCGCCTGACCCGCCACGACGACGACTCCCGCACCGTCACCGCCGTCGCGCACGGCCAGGGCTGGGCCGGCAGGCTACGCGGGCTGCAGGACCTCCCAGACGTCGACTGAGGTGCCCTCGTCGTCGGTGCAGCGGGCCAGCAGGTGCCGCCCCTCGTGGCAGAACGCGGTGCGGACCTGCCGGGCCGGGGACAGGTCGGCGCGGAACACCTCCGCCGAGGTCTCCACGTCGCGGACCCGGACCGAGCCGTCGAGCACCGCCGCCGTCAGCCGGCCGTCCGGGGTGGACATCTCGGTGGCGAACGCGTCGGCGCGGCTGGAGTCGCTGTACCCGGTGAACCGCCTCGTCAGGTCCTCGCCGACGACCCGGTCGAGGCGTTCACCGGTCGCGAGGTCCCAGACGGTCGCCACGTCACGGCGGTAGCGCCCGACGCTCGCCGCGCCCTCACCGGTGGCGACCAGCCGCCACTCGCCCTCGTTGACGAGGACCGCGTCGGGACGGTGCGCGTCGGAGAAGCTGCTGGTCATCCGCCCCGACAGCACGTCCCAGACGCAGAAGTGACCCTCGGCGTCCCAGGTGACCAGCGACAACTGATGGTTGGGGCCGAACGCGACCTGCCCGTGCCGGTCGCGGCCCGCGCCGCGGCCGGGCCGCAGCTCCGTGACGAGGGCGCCGCTGTCGATCGAACGGACCTTCACGTATTCGCCGGTGCGGGAACACTCCACGAGCGTGCGGCGGTCCGGCATGAGCAGCCAGTCGCCGGTGACCCGCAGATGATGGCGTTTGGCCAGCTGGAACCGCTCCACCGCCGGGGAGATCCGCACATGGGCGGCGGCCGCGCCGGACACGACCATGCCGCCGATCGGGATGCGGTGCTCCAGCAGGACCCCGTCGGCGCGGCCCGCGGTCAGGTCGAACACCCGGTCGTCGGCGGTGCGGACCTGCGCGAGCGGCGCACCCTGCGGATACGCCTCGCCCTCCTTCACCAGCCAGCGGACCAGGCGGCCACGACCACCGGGCACCGTCCACGCGAGGGGCTCCACCCGCCACGGCGCCGGGTCCGCGGGCAGCGAACGGCCGACGCGGCCACCGGCCAGCCGGGCCGCGCCCCGCAACACCGCCAGCTCCGGCTCCGCCGGCCTGGTCACCGGACGGTTCAACCCGTGCCGCAGCGCCGGGGCGACGCTCGGCAGGTGCGCGTTGCCGCCGACCAGCAGGACCGCGGCGACGTCCGCCGGCACGATCCCGGCCCGCGCGATGACCGCCCGGCAGCTGGCGATCAGCCACCGGTTCGCCGGCTCCGTCAGCTGGTCGAGGAGGTCCCTGCCAATGGTGTACGGCGGTGCGCCCGGCTCGATGCGGTCCGTCGCCTCCGGCGCCTCGCTCAGCTGATGCTTGAGCCTGCGCACGATGTCCAGAGCGTGGAAACCGGCCCGCACGCTGACGTCACCACCGGCCGTGAACGCGGGCTCCACCCACTGCGCCAGCTTCGCCCGCAGGTCCGCCGCGAGCACCACGTCGAGGTCGCGGCCGCTGCCGGAGCTCTCCTGGCTCAACGGCACCGGGATTCCGTGCTGCAGCTGCGTCAGCGTCGCGCTCCACGTCGCCCCGAGGTCGCAGACCAGCAGATACCCACCCTCGGCGACCTCCAGCGCGGCCACCGGGTCCGCGACCGCCGCCGACGGGTCATGGACCAGCTCGACGTCGGGGAACCCGGCCACCGCCGCGGCCGTCACCAGCAGCTCCCGCCGCGGGTCATGGGTCCGGTACGCGGCCGGCACCGTCACCACGAGCCGCCCGATCCTGCCGTGCCGCCGCCCGGCCTCCTCAATGATCGCGCCGAGCGCGGCCGTGACCAGCTCAGCACCGTTGACCAGCTGGTCACCGAGCCAGATCGGCGCGTTCGCGTCGACCGCGCGGCGCACCCCGTCGACGTAGTGCCGTGGATGCTCGTCCCGCAGCCGCTCGGCGGCGCCCCCGGCGGACAGCCTGGGGCGGCCCGGCGCCGGGTCGAGGCTCGCACCGGCCGGCCAGCGGACCGCCCCGGTGAGCGGCTCCCGCAGCAGATGCAGCTGGTCATGCACGACGACAGCGGCGGACATGGCCCAGGAACCCATATCCACAACCAGGACCGGCTCGGTCATCGGCTCTCCTGACGCGCCCTGCGTAGATGTCGGCCGATGCTAGGCCCGGCTCGTTGCGAATCGGTTAACTGACCGCAGTCACGACCCCAAACCTGCGTCACAGGCAGGTCGGTAGAGTTGGCGCCGTGCTGGTGATGGTGGTGGACTCCTCGACGCCCGCGGTGACGGCCGCGCTCGTCCGCGTCACGGACGACGAGGTCACCGTGCTCGCCGAGCGGGTTACCGTCGACGGCAGAGCCCACGGCGAGCTGCTCGCCCCGCAGATCCAGGCGGTCCTCGCCGAGGGCGGCGCGGCACCCGCCGACCTGACCGCTGTGATCTCCGGCACCGGCCCCGGCCCGTTCACCGGCCTGCGCGCCGGCATGGTCACCGCCGCCGCGTTCGGTCACGCCCTCGACATCCCCGTCTACGGGGTCTGCTCCCTCGACGGGATCGGCCACGGGCAGCCCGGCCGGCTGCTCGTCGCGACCGACGCTCGCCGCAAGGAGGTGTACTGGGCGGTGTATGACGGCGGCGTCCGCGTCGAAGGGCCCGCGGTCGACAAGCCCGCTGTCGTCGCTCAGCAGACCGCCGCCGGCGCGGCCGCCGGTGACGGCGCCGACAAGTATGCCGAGGTGCTCGGCCTGCCCGTGCTGCCGCCGCGGTACCCGTCCGCGCGCGCCCTCGCCGCTCTCGCCGCAGACCGCATCCGGGCCAAGGCACCCGGCGAGACCCTGACCCCGCTGTACCTGCGCCGCCCCGACGCGGTCGCCCCCGGCGAGCGGAAGCCGGCGCTGCCGTGACGGTCGAGCTGGCCGAGCTGCGCTGGTTCCACATCGACGCGCTGCTGCCGATCGAGGACGAGCTGTTCGGCGAGGAACGCTGGTCCGCCGGCATGTTCTGGAACGAGCTGGCCAGCGGCCACCACTACCTCGTCGCCCTGGAAACGGGCCCGGGCGGCGACCGCGTCGTCGGCTACGCGGGGCTCGCCCTCGCCCCACCCGACGAGGCCTGGATCCAAAACGTCGGGGTGCGCAAGGACGCCCAGCGGCGCGGCATCGGCCGGCGCCTCCTCGAGGCCCTCCTCGCCGAGGCCGAACGGCACGGTGCCCGGCAGGTGCTGCTCGAGGTCGCCGTCGACAACCTGCCCGCACAGAAGCTCTACGCCGGCTACGGGTTCGAGGGCGTCGGCGTCCGCAAGGGCTACTACCAGCCGAGCAACACGGATGCACTGGTGATGATGCGTGAAGACTGAACCCTTGGTGCTCGGGATCGAGACCTCCTGCGACGAGACCGGCGTCGGCATCGTCCGCGGGCACACCTTGCTCGCCGACGAGGTCGCCTCCAGCGTCGCCGAGCACGCCCGCTTCGGCGGGGTCGTGCCGGAGGTCGCCAGCCGCGCCCACTTCGAGGCCATGGTCCCGACCGTGCAACGGGCCCTCGACACCGCCGGGATCACCCTCGCCGACGTCGACGCGATCGCGGTCACTGCCGGCCCCGGCCTCGCCGGGGCGCTGCTCGTCGGGGTCGCCGCGGCCAAGGCATACGCGCTCGCCGCCGGCAAGCCCATCTACGGCGTCAACCACCTCGCCGCGCACGTCGCCGTCGACACCCTCGAACACGGCGCGCTGCCCGAGCCCGCGATCGCCCTGCTCGTCTCCGGCGGCCACTCCTCGCTGCTCAAGGTCGACGACCTGGCCGGCCGGGTCGAGCCGCTCGGCGCCACCATCGACGACGCCGCCGGCGAGGCGTTCGACAAGGTCGCCCGGCTGCTCGGGCTGCCGTTCCCCGGCGGGCCACCGATCGACCGGGCCGCCCGCGACGGTCAGATCGTCATCCCGTTCCCGCGCGGCCTGACCGCCGCCCGGGACCTCGTCGAGCACCGCTTCGACTTCTCCTTCTCCGGGCTGAAGACGGCCGTCGCCCGCTGGGTCGAGGCCCGGCAGCGCAACGGCGAACCCGTCCCCGTCAACGACGTCGCCGCCAGCTTCCAGGAGGCGGTCTGCGACGTGCTGACGAACAAGGCCGTCGACGCGTGCCTCGACCGCGGCGTGCGGACCCTCGTCATCGGTGGCGGCGTCGCCGCCAACTCCCGCATCCGCGCCCTCGCCCAGGAACGCTGCGACCAGCACGGCATCACGCTGCGCGTCCCGCGACCCGGCCTGTGCACCGACAACGGCGCCATGGTCGCCGCCCTCGGCGCGCACCTCGTCGCCGCCGGCGCCGCACCCGGCCGGCTCGGCCTGCCCACCGACTCGGCGATGCCGATCACACTGGTCACGGCGTGACTGGAGCGAAGCGGAGGGCGTGCCGTGACGGGTTCTGAAGCGAGGAAGGCAAGTGTGCGGCCATGGGAGTAGAGTCCAGCGCCGTGATCGTGCGCATGTGGGAGGTCCGGGCACACCCCGAGGCGTTCGGCGAACTGCTGTCCTGGGTGTGCGAGGCAATGCTGCCCAAGGTCGAGGTCCACCCGATGCACATCTCCAGCGAGGTGTACTCCTCCACGGACCACCGGCTCGTCGTCATCTCCAAATGGCGCGGCAGCACCCCGGAGGAATTCACCGACCCACCGTCGCACCTCGTCTCCCGCCGCCCCCAGGCATGGGATTTCACCGAGGTCGACCGCTAGCCCACGGGCTGGAAAATGTAAGGCGCGGTGACGGCCACCCGGGTTACCGTCGGCTGGCCATGAAACGGTTGCCGCTCGATGACCCCGGTGAGCCCGACAGCAGATCTGCCGCCCGCTACCTGCTGTGGGTGCTGCGCAACCAGCTCCCGACGATCCTGCCCGGGGTCGCGCTCGGCATCGTCTGGATGGTCAGCCAGGCCCTCGTCCCGGCCGCGCTCGGCGCCGGCGTCGACGCCCTCACCACCCACGACCGCACCGCCCTGCTCGGTGCCGGCGGTGCCCTGCTCGGCCTCGGCATCGTCACCGCCGTCAGCGGCATCATGCGGCACCGGTTCGCCGTCACCAACTTCCTCAGCGCCGGCTTCCGCACCATGCAGGTCACCGCCCGGCACGCGACCCGCCTCGGCGCGACCCTGCCGAAGAAGGTCGCCACCGGTGAGGTCGTCAGCATCGGCACCACCGACTTCGACCACGTCGGCTACTCGATGGACGTCAGCGCCCGCGCCGGCGGTGCCGTCGTCGCGATCATCGTCGTCGTCGTCCTGCTGCTCGACGTCTCGGTGCCCCTCGGCCTCGTCGTCGTCATCGGCGTGCCGCTGCTCGTGGCCGTCGTCGGGCTGCTGCTCAAGCCCCTCCACCAGCGCCGCCGCGCCCAGCGCGACCTCGCCGGCGCCCTCACCGGCCGCGCCGCCGACATCGTCTCCGGCCTGCGGATCCTGCGCGGCATCGGCGGCGAGGACGTGGTGTCCGGCCGCTACCGGGCCGAGTCGCAACAGGTCCGCGCCGCCGGCGTCCGCGTCGCCAAGGTCGAGACCCTCCTCGAAGGCGCGCAGATCCTGCTCCCCGGCCTGTTCGTCGCCCTCGTCACCTGGCTCGGCGCCAGATTCGCCGTCGCCGGCAAGATCACACCCGGCGAGCTCGTCGCCTTCTACGCCTACGCCGTGTTCCTCGTCAGTCCACTGCGGACACTGACCGAGTTCGCGGAGAAACTCACCCGCGGCCTCGTCGCCGCCGGCCGCGTCGTGTCCCTCCTGCGCGTCGAACCCGAACTCCGCGACCCCGCGAAACCCGTCCCCGTCGTCGGCGGCGACCTCGACGACCCCACCTCCGGCTTCGTCGCCGAGCGGGGCCTGCTCACCGCGATCGCCGCCGCCCGCCCCGAGGACGCCGCCGCCATCGCCGACCGGATCGGCCTGCTCGACGACACGTCCGAGGCGCGGCTGCGCGGCACGCCGCTGCGGCACCACACCGTCGACGACGTCCGCTCCCACATCGTCGTCGCAGACAACGACGACCGCCTCTTCCGCGGACGCCTGCACGACGAGCTCGGCGACCGGCCCGCCGCCGTCCTCGCCGCCCTCGACACCGCCGCCGCACGCGACATCGTCGACGCGCTCCCCGACGGGCTCGACGCCGAGATCGCCGAACGCGGCCGCGACTTCTCCGGCGGCCAGCAGCAGCGCCTGCGCCTGGTGCGTGCCCTCGCCCTCGACCCGCCCGTCCTCGTCCTCGTCGAGCCGACCAGCGCCGTCGACACCCACACCGAGGCCCTGATCGCCCGCAACCTCGCCACCGCCCGGGCCGGCCGGACCACCGTCGTGTGCACCACCAGCCCGCTCCTGCTCGACAGCGCCGACACCGTGGCGTTCGTCGACGTCGCCGGCCGGGTGGCCGCCACCGGCACCCACCGCGAGCTGCTCGACACCTGCCCCGCCTACGTCGCGACCGTCACCAGGGAGGAGGACGCCTGATGCTGCTGCCCATCGCCACCGGCGCCGAGATCCGCGCCTACCTGCGTCGCCTCATGAAGGCCCACCCGCGGATGCTCGCGCTCGTCGTCACCCTGCACGTCAGCGCCGCCGTCGCCGGCCTCGTCACCCCCCGCCTGCTGGGCGACCTGGTCGAGAAGACCTCCGCCGGCACCACCACCTGGACCGTCGACCGCATCGCCCTCACCATCACCGGGTTCGTCGTGGTCGTGTCGGTGCTGGTGCGCTACGCCCGGCTCGCCTCCGCCCGCCTCGGCGAGCAGGTCCTCGCCACCCTTCGCGAGGAGTTCGTCGACCGGGTCCTCGCCGTGCCACCGTCGACAGTGGAGCGTGCCGGCACCGGCGACCTGCTCACCCGCGCCTCCCGCGACGTCGAAGGCACCTCCGACACGGTCCGTTTCGCGCTGCCCGAGGTCGTCGTCGGCATCCTGCAGGTCGTCCTCACCATCGGCGCCATCGCCCTCGTCTCGCCGCTCCTGCTGCTGCCGGCGCTCATCGCCGTGCCCGTCCTGTGGTTCAGCTCCCGGTGGTATTTCCGCCGCGCACCCGCCGGCTACCTCGCCTCCAGCGCCGCGTTCGCCCAGCTCACCGACGGCCTCGCGGAAACCGTCGAGGGCGCGCGCACCGTCGACGTGCTGCGCCTGCGGCAACGGCGCTTGGACCGTACCCAGGACCACCTGCGCGGCATGTACGCCACCTACCTGTACACGCTGCGACTGCGCACCGTCTGGTTCCCGCTGACCGAGTTCGGCTACGTGCTGCCCGGCGCCGTCACCCTCGTGGCCGGCGGCTGGTTCGTCGTCGAGGGCTGGGCCACCGTCGGCCAGGTCACCGCCGCCGTCCTGTACTTCCTCGCCCTCATCGACCCCCTCGACCGGGTCCTGTCCTGGTTCGACCACCTGCAGATCGGCTTCGCCTCCTTCGCCCGCATCGTCGGCATCCAGTCCGTCGCCGTCCCGGCCCCCGTGGCCACCGCGGCGCCGTCGAGCGAGCAGATCGTGGCCCGGGGCGTGCGGTATGCGTACGTCGACGGCCGCGACGTCCTGCACGGCATCGACCTGGAGATCCGGCCGGGCGAACGGCTCGCCGTCGTCGGGCCGTCCGGCGCCGGCAAGTCGACCCTCGGCAGGCTCCTGGCCGGCATCCACGCCCCGGGCTCCGGCACCGTCACCGTCGGCGGCGTCCCCCTCGCCGACCTGCCCCTGTCCGAGCTGCGCCGGCACGTCGCCCTCGTCACCCAGGAACACCACGTCTTCCTCGGCACCGTCCGCGACAACCTCATCCTCGCCCGCCCCTCCGCCGGGACCGAGGACCTGCGCCGGGCCCTCGCCACCGTCGACGCCCTCGACTGGGTCGACGCCCTCCCCGACGGCCTCGACACGACCCTCGGCGAGCCGCCCCTGTCACCGGCGCAGGCGCAGCAGCTCGCGCTCGCCCGTCTCGTCCTTGCCGACCCGCACACCCTGGTGCTGGACGAGGCGACGTCCCTCATCGACCCGCGTGCCGCCCGCCACCTGGAGCGCTCCCTCGCCGGTGCGCTCCACGGCCGCACGGTGATCGCGATCGCCCACCGGCTCTTCTCCGCCCACGACGCCGACCGGGTCGCCGTCGTGGAGGACGGCCGGATCACGGAACTGGGCAGCCACGACGAGCTGGTCGCCGCCGGCGGCGCCTACGCCGCCCTCTGGCGCTCCTGGCACGGCACCGACCGCCAGCCCACCGCCTGACGCCCTCGGCCTTCACGGTCGAGCGCGGGGCGGCCGGCTCGCGCGGTCAGTGGAACGCGGCGTAGACGAGGCCGAGCAGGATGGCCGCGACCAGGGCGATCGCGAACACCAGCAGCACGTGGCGGTTGTTGGCGGCGCCCTTTGCCGGGGCCGGTGGCGGTGGCTGCCGCCTCGGAGGGCAGGGCCGGGAGGTCGTGGGTGGCGGCGCGCAGGTCGTCGAGGGTCTTCGCGGCGAGGACCGTGTCGCAGCGGTCGGCGAACTCGTCCAACGTGAGGCGGCCGACCTGGGTGTGGTGCTGCAGCGCCTCGATGACGCGCTGGCGGTCGCGCATGGTCAGCGGGCCGCGATGTCGGCGAGGACGGCGCCGGTGACCTGGACCAGGTCGTCGGGGGCGAGCTCGATCTGCAGGCCGCGCCGGCCGCCCGAGACGTACATCGTGGACAGTCCGGAAGCCGACGCGTCGATCACGATGGGCAGGCGGGAGCGCTGGCCGACCGGGGAGATGCCGCCCGTCACATAGCCGGTGGCCCGTTCGGCCGCGGCCGGCTCGGCCATCGCGGCGCGTTTGCCGCCCACCGCGGCGGCCAGCGCCTTGAGATCCAGAGACGTCGAAACGGGCACGACACCCACCGTGAGCTGGCCGTCGATGCTCGTGACGAGGGTCTTGAAGAGGCGGGAGGGCTCGACGCCGAGGGCCGCCGCGGCCGCCTCGCCGTAGGAGGCGGCCCGGGGGTCGACCTCATAGGTGTGTGGAGTGAACGCGATCTTCTGCCGCGCCAACAGTGCGGTCGCCGGGGTGCCCTTGCTCGCCACTGGCCCACAATAGCGAGATGCAGATCGGTGCCGTCCAGATGTACCTGGGCTACGGGCACATCTTCCTGGGCGCCACCAGCGGCCGTGACATGTCCGTGTTCGACGGTGACGGGCCGATCACGGCGACCGACCGGCACGTGCGGGTCGCGGCAAGACCGCAGGTCGGGCTGGTCAGGGTGCGGCTGTGGCAGGGGGCCGGGCCGCGGGTGGGCCGGCTGGTGTTCGACGGGGCGCTGGACCTGCCCGACGCCCGGTTCTGTGTGGAGGAGGCGACAGGGCTGTCGCGGTTCGTGACGAAGGTCAGTTCGGTGGAGCCGCGGGTGCTCGTCGCCGTCGACGACCCGGGGCACGCGTCGCGGATCGACGTGGTGCTGGAGCCTGAGTTCGTGCCGCGCAGCGCGCAGGTGTGGACGTCCGGGGATCCGCCGTTTCCGAAGCTGACGGTCGCGCCGACGGCGCCGCGGCACCGGGCCGACGTGTTCGCCGACGCGCTCAACGGGCATGACTTCCCGCGGCGGCGGCTGGCGGCGGCGCTGACGGTGATGGGGGAGGAGCGGCGGGTCCGGGGTTCGGAGCAGATCGTCGCGTTCTTCATCAACGACATCGTCGAGTGGCTGCGCTGGCTGCACGAGCGCATCACCTGGGACATGTGCCGCGAGTCGGGCCGGATGCTGACGGAGCAGCTGGGCCGGCGTCCGCCGGAGGACCTGGCCGACGACGTCCTCATCGACCTGCAGCGCCGCCTGGGCCAGCAGCTCTACTGAGCGGCAGCGCCCCTGGCAGCGGTCCTGGCGAGGGGCCGTAGCAGGAGCACGGCCGGCGCGCCGGCGACCCGGGTCAGCGCGATCACCGCGGCCCGGGTGCCGGACAGGCGCAGCGACCGGCGCAGCTCCTCCACGTCCAACGCCGAGCCGCGTTTCAGGATCGTCAGCGAGCCGACGTCCAGGGCACGCAGCGCGGTCCGCAGCCGCTTCAACGCGACCGGCAGCTGGTCGAGGACCTCGTAGCAGCGCCCGAACGGGGTCGGCACGGGCCCCGCGGTGTACACGTACGCGATGGTGGGGTCGGCGAGCGTGCCGTCGACCGTCGCGGCGAACTCGGCGACGAGATGCGACCGGATCACCGCGCCGTCGGGGTCATACACGAAATTTCCGACAGGTCCGACAGGGGCGGCGGCCACGCCACTGCCGGTCAGCGACACCACCTCCGCACCCTGGAACAGCGTCGCCCGCCGCGGCGCCGCGGCCAGCGGGCCGCACCACGCTGCCGCCTCCACCACGTCACCGTCGACGGAGACCCACTCTCCCTCGGCGCCGGGCGGCAGCAGCGCGTGGTCGATCCCAGGAGCGAGTTTCAACACCGTCATCGGTACCCGGGCGGCCAGCCCGACGACGAAGTCCCACGGCGGCGAGTAGGCGCGGGGGTCGAACACCCGGCGCCCGCCGGAGGTGCGCCGGGCAGGGTCGCAGAACACGGCGTCGACGTCGTCCAGCGGAACTGTCGTGGCGTCGCGGGCCTCCACCTGTACCCCCGGCGCCAGACCCAACGCGAGCACGTTTGCCGACGCGGTCGCGGCCGTCTCGGGTGCGGCGTCGACCGCGTGCACGCGCAAGCCGGCGCGGGCGAAGGCGATGGTGTCCGCGCCGATGCCGCAGCCGAGGTCGGCGACCCGGGTGGCACCCGCGGCCGCGAGCCGGGCCGCCCGCCGGGCCGCGACGGGACCCCGGGTGGCCTGCTCGAGCCCCGCCCGGGTGAAGTGCATCACGGCCGCGTCGGCGCCGAACTTGGCGACCGCCTTGCGCCGCAGTGCCACCTGGGTCAGGGCGGCGGCGGCGAGGTCCGGCGGGAAGCCGGCCGCCCGCAGCGCCGACGCGGCCGCCAGGGGATCACCGTCGGGCAGGGCCGCCGCGGCTTCGAGCGCCTGTTCGAGCATGCGTTATGAGATCCCTAGGATGCCGTTGGCCTTGCCGAGACTCTTCTTGACCTTGAAGGTATAGCTGTCGCCGGCGTTCGACGAGCCGTGCACCAGCCAGTAGTCGCCCTTGTCCTCCTTGGGCTGGCTCTCGGTCCAGTTCGGCGGGGCCTTCTTGCCGCCGTAGGAACTGGCGATCGAGTGGCTGGAGTAGGCGGCCATGCGCTGGGTATTGCCGTTGTACCAGGCGTTGATGAAGTTGTTCACGTAGCTGGAGGCGTCCGACGGGTATTCGGTCTTCTCGATGACCACGTCGGTGACGGCCTGCGGCTTGCCCAGGTTGTGCTCGTCGATCGTGACCTGGAGCTGGTCGCCGTGGTCGTTGCGAAGGATGCACTCGTTGCCGTCCTTCTTCACGTACTTCCAGTTGGTGTCGGCGCCCTTCTCGATGTACTGGAAGTTGGACACGGCGCCGCTGCCGGCCAGCTGCTTGATCCGGCCGGAGTCGTTCTTGGTCCAGGCGGTGACGGCGGCCTGGCAGTAGCTCTTGGCGTCACCCGGGTAGGTGGGCGCGGCGGGGCTCTTGTCCGCGGTGGCGGTGCCCTGGCTGCCGCCGCTCGAGGGGGACGCGGCGCCGGAGCCGCCGGGGCCCTCGCCGAATGCGGCGGAGTCGGACGGGCCGGTGCTGGCGTCGGCCGCGACCGTGTTGCCGCCGTCCTTCTTGCCGCAGGCGGTGAGGGAACCCACGGCCAGGATGGCGACGATCAGCGTGCCGAGCAGCCTCTTCATACCGCCGAGCGTAGATCGCCGGCAGCGCCCGCGCCCGGGTCCGTCGCCTAGCCGACGACGGGTGATTTCGTGGCGTGTTTGGCACTCTCCTTGACGGAGTGCTAGCCAGCGACATAACCTCCGATTAGCACTCTCGTGTCGAGGGTGCCAGCCAACCGGCTGGAGCCGGCACCCGCGACGACGGCTTCACCGGGCACTCGATAGCGCAAGATTCAATACCCCAGGAGGGTATGCCCGTGACTACCGCGACGAAGGTTGCGATCAAGCCGCTCGAGGACCGCATTCTGGTCCAGGCCAACGAGGCTGAGACGACCACCGCCTCGGGCATCGTCATCCCGGACACCGCCAAGGAGAAGCCCCAGGAGGGCACCGTCCAGGCTGTGGGCCCCGGTCGTATCGACGACAAGGGCAACCGGGTCCCGATCGACGTCAAGGTCGGTGACACCGTCATCTACTCGAAGTACGGCGGCACCGAGGTGAAGTGGGGCGGCCAGGAGTACCTCGTGCTCTCCGCCCGTGACGTCCTCGCGGTCATCGAGAAGTGACCCAGACCAAGTAGCAGCAGTGGCCACCGCCCCGGACCCTTGCGCGCAGCGCTGACGGCCGGGGCGGTGTCGCTTTGAAGGGACATCACAAGCATGGCGAAGATCCTGAGCTTCTCCGACGAGGCGCGCCACCTGCTGGAGCACGGCGTCAACCGCCTGGCCGACACGGTCAAGGTCACGCTCGGCCCGCGCGGTCGCAACGTCGTTCTGGACAAGAAGTTCGGTGCCCCGACCATCACCAACGACGGTGTGACGATCGCCAAAGAGATCGAGCTCACCAACCCTTATGAGAACCTCGGCGCCCAGCTGGTCAAAGAGGTCGCCACCAAGACCAACGACGTCGCCGGTGACGGCACCACCACCGCCACCGTGCTGGCCCAGGCGCTGGTCCGCGAGGGCCTGCGCAACGTGACCGCCGGCACCAACCCGGCCGGTCTCAAGCGCGGCATCGACCTGGCGGCGGCCGCCGTCGTCAAGGCGCTCAAGGAGAAGGCGACCCCGGTCGCCAGCCACACCGAGATCGCCCAGGTCGCGACCATCTCCGCGCAGGACGCCACCATCGGCGACCTGATCGCCTCCGCGATGGAGCAGGTCGGCCGCGACGGCGTCATCACGGTCGAGGAGGGCTCCACCCTCACGACCGAGCTCGAAGTCACCGAGGGCATGCAGTTCGACAAGGGCTACATCTCCCCGCACTTCGTGACCGACGCGGAGTCGCAGGAGGCGGTGCTCGAGGACACCTACGTCCTCGTCACCACCCAGAAGATCGGCGCCATCGAGGAGCTGCTGCCGCTGCTGGAGCAGATCGTCAAGGACAACAAGCCGCTGCTGATCATCGCCGAGGACGTCGAGGGCCAGGCCCTGTCGACGCTCGTGGTCAACGCCATCCGCAAGACCTTCAAGGTCGTCGCGGTCAAGGCGCCCGGCTTCGGCGACCGGCGCAAGGCCATGCTCCAGGACATCTCGATCCTCACCGGCGCTGAGCTCGTCGCCCCCGAGCTGGGCTACAAGCTCGAGTCGGTCGGCACCGAGGTCCTCGGCAAGGCCCGGCGCATCGTCGTGGGCAAGGAGCTCACCACGATCGTCGACGGCGGCGGCGAGAAGAGCGAGGTCTCCGCTCGGGTCGAGCAGCTCCGCAAGGAGATCGAGGCCTCCGACTCCGACTGGGACAAGGAAAAGCTCAACGAGCGGGTCGCCAAGCTCGCCGGTGGGGTCGCGGTCATCAAGGCCGGCGCCGCCACCGAGGTTGAGATGAAGGAGCGCAAGCACCGCATCGAGGACGCGATCTCCGCGACCAAGGCGGCGGTCGAGGAAGGCATCGTCCCCGGCGGCGGCGCCGCCCTAGCCCAGGTGCTCACGGTCCTCGACGGCGACCTCGGCCTGACCGGCGACGAGAAGGTCGGTGTCTCGATCGTGCGCAAGGCGCTCGTCGAGCCGCTGCGCTGGATCGCGCAGAACGCCGGCTTCGACGGCTACGTCGTCGTCGGCAAGGTCACCGGGCTCGACTTCGGCCACGGCCTCGACGCCGCCACCGGCGAATACGTCGACCTGGTCAAGTCCGGCATCGTCGACCCGGTGAAGGTGACCCACAGCGCGGTCTCCAACGCCACGTCGATCGCCGGCCTGCTGCTCACGACCGAGACCCTGATCGTGGAGAAGCCGGCCGCCCCGGAGCCCGCCGCCGCCGGCGGCGGCCACGGCCACGGGCACGGCCACTCGCACGGCCCCGGCTTCTGATTCACGCGACACCGTAGAAGGGCCCGGCGCCATTGCCGGGCCCTTCTCAGTTCTTATGGATCGATTACCGCTCTTGGTGGGTCCTGATCCACGGCGCAGACTGGGAGCCGTGCAGAATCGTAGGAACGCGGCGTTCGCCGGTATCGCGGCCGCCGGGGTGGCGCTCGGCGTCGCCGAGGTCGTGGCGATCCTGACCGGCGCGACCACCTCGCCGCTCGTGTCCGTCGGTGGAGTCGTGATCGACTCGGTGCCGGCGTCCGTCAAGGACTTCGCGGTGTCGGTCTTCTACACCTACGACAAGATCGCGCTGCAGGTCGGCACGCTGCTGATCCTCGCCGTCTTCGCCGCCGCCGTCGGGGTCGCCGCGACCCGCCGGATGGTGTTCGGGTATGCCGGCATCGGCCTCTTCGCCCTCGTCGGTGCCGTCGCCGCGCTCACCCGCCACGCCGCGCCCTGGTATGCGTTCGTGCCCACGCTCGTCGGTGCCGCCGCCGGCGCCGCCGTCCTGCACTGGCTGCTCGTACGGCCGCCGGTCGAGACGTATGACGAACGCCGGTTCTTCCTGCGCGCTGCCGGCGGCACCCTCGCCGCCGCGTTCGTCGTCGGCCTGACCGCCCGCTGGTGGGCGACCCGTCGCGGCGTCGAGGCCGACCGCGCCGCCGTGCAGATCCCCCCGGTGCCCGACACCGCCACGCCGCTGCCGCCGGAGGCCGACGCGGGCCTGCCCGATCTGGCCCCGTTCGTCACCCCGAACAAGGATTTCTACCTCATCGACACCACCCTCGTCGTGCCGCAGGTGTCGTCGGAGGACTGGACGCTGCGCATCCACGGGCGGGTCGAGCGGCCGCTCACCCTGACCTTCGAGCAGCTGCTCAAGCGTCCGATGATCGAGCGGTACGTGACGCTCGCCTGCGTCTCCAACGACGTCGGCGGCGGCCTCATCGGCAACGCGAAATGGCAGGGCGTGCGCATCGCCGACCTGCTCGACGAGGTCCGCCCGAAGGCCGGCGCCGACCAGGTGGTCAGCAGGTCCGTCGACGGGTGGACCGCCGGCACGCCGACCGCGGTGCTGCGCGACGGCAGGGACGCGATGCTCGCCATCGCGATGAACGGCGAGCCGCTGCCGATCGAGCACGGTTTCCCGGTCCGCATGGTGGTGCCGGGCCTCTATGGATACGTGTCGGCCACGAAATGGCTCGCCGAGCTGGAGCTGTCGTCGTTCGCCGATTTCGATGCGTACTGGATCAACCGCGGCTGGGCACGAGAAGGCCCGATCAAGACCCAGTCGCGGATCGACACCCCGCGCGACGGCGGTAACCCCGCCGCGGGGCAGGTCATGATCGCCGGGGTCGCCTGGGCGCAGCACCGCGGCATCTCCAAGGTCGAGGTCCGCGTCGACGACGGCCCCTGGCAGGAGGCGAAACTCGCCGCCGTGCCGTCGATCGACACGTGGCGGCAGTGGACGCTGCCGTGGACCGCGACCCGGGGCAAGCACCGGCTGACGGTGCGGGCCACCGACAACGGCGGCGACACCCAGACCGACGCCGTGGCGCCGCCGGATCCCGACGGCGCCACCGGATGGCATTCGGTGCAGGTCGACGTGCGCTGACCCGGACCCAGTGAGCGGGCCCGGACAGTGAGCGGGCCCGACCTGTGTGTGGTCGGGCCCGATGAGCGCGGTGGTTGGGGTGGGTCTACCTCGCGGCGGGGCGGGCGCGGTCGGCGCCGGCACGGCGGCGCTGGGCTGGCACGTTCGGCGCGGGATGGGTGCGGACCGTGCGCAGCGGCACCAGCGGCGGTGCGGGGCGCAGCCCCAGCTTCGCCTCCAGGCGCGACACGTCGACCGTCGTGCGACCCCGGTCGGCGCAGTCCTCCCAGCCGACGGCCAGCAGCCGAAGCCGCTCTCCCTCGCTGAAGCCGCCCCAGACGCCATACGGCTCCCGGGTCGCGAGGGCCTGCGCGGCGCACTGCGCCCGGACCGGGCAGCCGCGGCAGACGTTCTTCGCCGCGGTTTCCCGCCGGCCGCGCGACGCGCCGCGCTCACCGTCCGGGTGGAAGAACTGTGCACTGTCGCGCCCGCGGCACAAACCGAGACGCTGCCAGTCCCAAACGTCCGCGATCGGGCCGGGCAGTCGAGTCACATTCGTCATTCGCCCCTCCTTCCTAGCTTGCGGACTGGAATTCGCGAGTCGCACAGTCCCTGTACAACGCGCGAGACCGCCGCAGGTAACGGGATGTCGTCGGTCAATTTCTCGTAGGCCAATCGCGGCGAAACCACGTCTAGATCTCGCCATTTCGTGTTTCTCTCTTTGAGAGAGAGGAGCACGACGGTGCGTACGATTTTGGTGTGTGTGCGAACACAGGTCGCGGCACAGACGGTCGCAGCAGCCGCGGCGAGGCTCGGGGTGGCACACGCGGTGCGGACCGCCGTCACGATGGTCGAGGCCTTGGCCCGACTCAGTGAGCAGCCCGCGGACCTGGTGCTGGCCGACCCGACCCTGGCCCGGCCGGACAGTGCGGAGTTCTCCCGCCGTGTCCTGGCGGTGTCGCCCGGCTCGACGGTGGTCTTCTTCGGCACGGAGGAGCCGCGCGCGGCGGCCGCGGCGATCGCTGCCGGTGCCCGGGCGGTCATCCGGGTCGACACGGCGGACCCGGTGACCACGCTGGCGAAGGCGGTGCTGCTGGTGCTGAGCCAGGTCGGCCGCAGCAACGGCGACCCGGTCCTGCCCGCGCGGGTCGGCACGCCGACCCAGACGGCCGGCGGGGTGCTCCCGGCGGGCCGGGGACTGCCCGGCGCCGCGAGGACCGCGGTGGGGATGCCCGGTGCGCGTGTCGCGGGTGCCGGCGTGCCACAGCAGCGCGGCGACGTGCCCGGCGAACCACCGCGGCGGCGCGTCGAGCTGACCGAACGCGAGCTGCAGGTGCTGCGCGGCATGGCCGACGGCAAGAGCAACGCCGAGATCGGTCGGGAGCTCTTCGTCTCCGAGGACACGGTCAAGACGCACGCTCGCCGGCTGTTCCGGAAGCTGGGAGCGCGTGACCGGGCACACGCCGTTGCGGCGGCCTTCCGTGCCGGGCTGGTGAGTTAGCGCTCCTGTGCATGCCGCGTCGGTACCCCACCCGCGGCAAACCTAAACGAGGGCCGCTACCGGCTCAGCCGTCGTTGTCGTCCGTCGCACTCGCAAGTGCGTCATGGACCCCGTCAGCGTAACCCCGCGCGTATTCCCATGTGACGTAATGGTCAGGGTCCGGGTCGAACGCCGGCTCGTGCACCCGCGGCCGGCCCGACGTGAGCAGGTGCTTCAGGTTTCCCCGTAGCAGGTCCCAGTCGAAGTAATGCGGCTCGTGGCAGTCCTCGCACTCGATGACGAGCCCACGGACGCCGATCGCCGTGAGCAGCGCCTGGTAGATCTCGAGGTCGGCAAGGTCCTCGAGAACGTCCTGGCGCTCGGCGGCGGTCAACGGGTCGTCGGCACCACTGTCGTCGAGCTCGGCCGAAGGATCGGCCGGGTCACCGGCGAAGGGGTCGATGGGCTCTTCGTGCACGCCTCAACGGTAGCCCCAATACCCGCGCGTGTGGGGCTCGGTATGCAGAGCGGTGGTCGGGGCGGAGTTAGCCACGGCACGTCCGGCTATGGCGGAGGGGTGCGCCGCCAGGGCAGAAGTACGATGAGACGCACCCGCCGGACGACCGAGAGCTGGGATGCGCTTCATGGATTTCTCGCCGCGACCTGACGTGCTGCCTTTGGGCCTGACCTTCGACGACGTGCTGCTGCTGCCGGGCGAGTCCGACGTCGTGCCGAGCGCCGTCGACACGTCGAGCCACGTCACCCGGAACATCACCCTGCGGATCCCGTTGATCTCCAGCGCGATGGACACGGTGACCGAGGCCCGGATGGCGATCGCCATGGCACGGCAGGGCGGCATCGGCACGCTGCACCGCAACCTGTCGATCGAGGACCAGGCGCAGCAGGTCGATCTGGTGAAGCGGTCCGAGGCAGGGATGGTCACCAACCCGATCACCTGCTCGCCCGACGACACCCTCGGCGAGGTCGACAAGCTCTGCGGGCGGTATCGCATCTCCGGCGTCCCGGTCGTCGACGCCGCCGGCCAGCTGGTGGGCATCGTCACCAACCGTGACATGCGGTTCGTCTCCGATCCGGCCACCCCGGTCCACGAGATCATGACCGTCACGCCGCTCTACACGGCGCTCGTCGGGGTCAGCAAGGACGAGGCCCGCGCGCTGCTGCGCAAGCACAAGATCGAGAAGCTGCCGATCGTCGACAACGCCGGCAAGCTCCGCGGCCTGATCACGGTCAAGGACTTCTCCAAGAGCGAGAAGTTCCCGCACGCCACGAAGGACGACGCCGGCCGGCTCCGGGTCGCCGCCGCGGTGGGGGTCGGCGACGACTCCTACAAGCGCGCCCGCACCCTCATCGACGCGGGTCTCGACATCGTCATGGTCGACACCGCGCACGGGCACAACCGGCAGGTCGTCGAGATGGTCGCCCGGCTCAAGAAGGAGACCACCGTCGACGTCGTCGGCGGCAACGTGGCGACCTATGCCGGCGCGAAGGCCCTCGCCGAGGCGGGTGCCGACGCGGTCAAGGTCGGCGTCGGCCCGGGCTCCATCTGCACCACCCGCGTCGTCGCCGGCGTCGGCGTGCCGCAGATCACGGCCATCATGGAGGCATCCCGCGCCTGCGCCCCGCTCGGCGTGCCGGTCATCGGCGACGGCGGCATGCAGTATTCCGGCGACATCGCCAAGGCGATCGTGGCCGGCGCCGACACCGTCATGCTCGGCAGCCTCCTCGCCGGCTGCGAGGAGAGCCCCGGCGACCTGATCTTCATCAACGGCAAGCAGTTCAAGTCCTACCGGGGCATGGGCTCGCTCGGCGCGATGCAGTCCCGCGGCCAGGCCAGGTCGTATTCCAAGGACCGCTACTTCCAGGACGACGTCCTGTCCGACGACAAGCTGGTGCCCGAGGGCATCGAGGGCCAGGTCCCCTTCCGCGGCCCCCTCGCCGCGGTGGCCCATCAGCTCGTCGGCGGACTGCGCTCCGGCATGGGCTTCGTGGGGGCCGCCACCGTCCCCGACATGCACGAGCGGGGTCAACTCATCCGGATCACCGCGGCCGGGCTCAAGGAGAGCCACCCGCACGACATCCAGATGACCGTCGAGGCACCCAACTACCACTCGCGGTAGCACACCCCCAGCAGCCCCAACACAAGCAATGGCAGGAGCGGCAAATGCGTGACGTGGTCGAGATCGGGCTGAGCAAGAGCGCCCGGCGTGGCTACCACCTGGACGACATCGCGATCGTTCCGACACGGCGCACCCGTGACGTCGACGACGTGTCGACCAACTGGCAGCTCGACGCGTACCCGTTCAAGATCCCATGCGTGGCGCACCCCTCCGACGCCACCATGAGTCCGGCGACCGCGGTCGAGCTCGGCCGCCTCGGCGGGCTCGGCGTGCTCAACGTCGAGGGCCTCTGGACCCGCTACACGGACCCGAGCAAGATCCTCGAGGAGCTGTCCGACCTGGACGACGACTCGCGGGCCACCAGGCGCCTCCAGGAGGTGTATGCGGAGCCGATCAAGCCCGAGCTCATCGGCGAGCGGGTCAAGGAGATCCGCGACGGCGGCGTCACCGTCGCCGTCCGCGTCTCGCCGCAGCACACCCTCGCCCTGGCCCCGGTCATCCTCGACGCGGGCGTCGACCTGCTGGTCATCCAGGGCACCCTCGTCTCCGCCGAGCACGTGTCGACGACTGACGAGCCGCTCAACCTCAAGGAGTTCATCGCCGACCTGGACCTGCCGGTCATCGTCGGCGGCTGCACCAACTACCAGACGGCGCTGCACCTGATGCGCACCGGCGCCGCCGGTGTCATCGTCGGCATCGGCGCCGACGAGTGGTCGACGACCGACCGGGTCCTCGGCATCCGCGTGCCGATGGCCACCGCCATCGCCGACGCCGCCGACGCCCGCCGCGACTACCTCGACGAGACCGGCGGCCGGTATGTGCACATCATCGCCGACGGCAACCTGCAGACGTCCGGCGACATCGCCAAGGCCCTCGGCTGCGGCGCCGACGCCGTCATGGTCGGCGAGCCGCTGTCCCGTAGCGAGTCCGCCCCCGCCGGCGGCGCCTGGTGGCACTCCGCCGCCAGCCACCCGAAGCTGCCCCGCGGCTCGTTCGGGTCCGCGGAGGAGTCCCTCGGCACCCTGGACAAGGTCCTCTACGGCCCGTCCGAGGACCCCGACGGCGTGCTCAACCTCTTCGGCGGCCTGCGGCGCGCGATGGCCAAGTGCGGCTACCGCGACCTGAAGGAGTTCCAGAAGGTCGGCCTGCTGCTCGACCGCTGACCGGCTGCTCCGCTCCGCGGCGGCCCGGATCCCTTCGAGGGTCCGGGCCGTTCGCGTCGCAGAACAGTTCAGCGGGGGAGGGCCTGCTGGAGCTCGGCGCGCAGCGCGGGGGTGAGCATCTCGCCGGCCTGCTTGGCGAGGCGGGCCATCTCGTAGCCGACGACGCCGATGTCGGCCTCGCGGCCGGCGAGCGTGGCGAGGATCGAACCGTCGCGGATCGTCATGACCAGGAAGAAGCCCTGGCCCATCTCGACCACGGTCTGCTTGACCTCGTCGCCGTCGAAGATGCGGGCGGCACCGCTGGTGACACTCACCAGGCCCGACGTCACGGCGGCCAGCTGGTCCGCGCTGTCCCGGGGCAGATGGTCCGAGACCGCGACCAGCAGGCCGTCGGAGGACACCACCACCGCGTGCGCGATGCCCGGCACCCGTTCGGTGAAGGCGTTGATCAACCAGCTCAGGTCCCGTGCTTGTTGGCTCAGGGTCACGCCGTGCTCCCTCGATGATCGTTGATCGGCACCGTGGGCACCTCATCTTCATTCGCGGCCCGGTGCACGCCACTGTAGAACCGGGTGAGCATGCTGCTGACGCTCGCGGGGTCCGGCTCGGTGTGCGACGCCACCATGATCGGTTGCGTCACGTCGGGCACGGACGCCTGCCCGGTGTCACCCGGCAACTGTGCCAGGGGCACCCGGATCGGCAGGCCGCTGGCGCTCGTGCCAGCGGTCACCGGGGTGCGCTGGGTCGGGATCGTCGGCGTCATCGACGCCGGGGCGTCACCCGCGGCGGCCTTCGACCACCAGCGGGTGCCCTTCGCCGGCGGCGCGGCATTGCCCCGCGCCGCCCCCCCGCTGAAGTGCTAGGCCCCGCGGGGTGCCCGCCCCGGCGCCGGCGCGG
>NZ_JBFAPO010000037.1:0-115774 GCF_040676755.1 Dactylosporangium sp. NPDC049525
GACGCGGAACACGGACCTGGTGAAGTCGATGTGCGGGTTGAGTTCGTCGGCGTGCAGCGACGGCGCGAGCTGGTTGTGCCGCAGCTGCAGCAGGATCTTCGTGAGTCCGGCGATGCCGGCGGCGCTCTCGGCGTGGCCGATGTTCGACTTCACCGACCCGATCGGCACCGACCCGGGCGCCGCCCCGCCGAAGACCCGGGCCAGCCCGGCGATCTCGATCGGGTCGCCGAGCGCCGTGCCGGTGCCGTGCGCCTCCAGGTAGCCGATCGACGCCGGTTCCACCCCGGCCGCGGACCACGCCCGGTCGATCACGCTGGCCTGCGCCGCCGGGTCCGGAACCGTGTAACCGTTCGTCTTCCCGCCGTGCCCGACGGCGGACGCCTTGATGACGGCCCAGATCTGGTCCCCGTCGGCAAGGGCCGCGGCGAGCGGCTTGAGCAGCACGGCGCCGACGCCCTCGGCGGGGACGAAGCCGTCGCCGCCGGCGCCGAAGCTCGCGCAGCGGCCGCCGCTCGGCAGCAGGCCGCTCTGCTGCATGATCAGGTACTTGTTCGGGTGGATGGTGACGTTGACGCCGCCGGCCAGGGCCATGCTGGCCTCGCCGCGGCGCAGGCTCTCGCACGCGAGGTGGATCGCGGTCAGCGACGACGAGCACATCGTGTCGACCGCGACGCTGGGTCCTTCGAAGCCGCACACGTAGGACACGCGGTTCGCGATCGACGCCGGGTTGCCGGGGATGCCGACGGCGCGGCCTCGTAGCTGCTCCTGCGCCGCGTGCAGCTGGTATTCCTGGTACATCGCGCCGACGAACACACCGACCGGCCCGGACGCCGCGGCCCGGGCGCGGGTGTAGCCGGCGTCCTCCAGGGTCTGGTAGGCGCACTGCAGGAACAGCCGCTCGTGCGGGTCGAGGTATTCGGCTTCGCGTGGGGAGATGTTGAAGAACAGCGGGTCGAACTCGTCGACGCCGTCGAGGAAGCCGCCCCATCGTGGGGTGTTGCCGTCGGCGTCGCCGCCGAAGGCGCGGTGGTCCCAGCGTTCGGCCGGTACTTCGGTGACGCTGTCGCGCCCGTCGCGCAGGTTGCGCCAGAACTCGGTCAGGTCGCCGGCCTGCGGGTACCGGCCGGCCACGCCGATGATCGCGATGTCACCGGCCGCCTGGCCAGGGGTGTCCTGGATCGCCGGCTGCGGCGCCGGGGTGGTCGTGCGCATCGGTGCCCGCGCGGTTTCCGTGGTGCCGAGCATCGCCCGGACGGTCTCCGGGTGCTGTTCGGCGAAGTGTTCGGCGAGGGAGTGCAGGTTGCGGTGTTCGAACAGCAGCGCGGCGGTGACGTCGTCGAACGTGTCGCGCAGGGCGGCGGCGAGCTGGACGACGACGATCGAGTCGATGCCGTAGGTCTCGAACGGCATCCGCGGGTCGATGTCGGCCGGTTCCAGGCGCAACACCCGGGCGAACACGTCGCGGACGTGGCCGACGGCGACCTTGACGAGGTCGACGCCCGCCGCGGGGACGGCCGCCGTGCGTGCGGTTGTCGCGGGTTCGGTGCCCGCCTTGGTCGGCCGGGTGTTCGGGTCGGTCTCGAGGGCGATCACGCCGTCGCTTTCGGCGATGACGAGCTGGTGCTGGATGGGGCGGTGTTCGCCGAGCGGGAATCCGAGCCGGACGAAGCCGGTCTGTTCGAGGACGCGCCGCCACGCGGCGGCGTCGAGGGCCGGGCTGCCGGTCTCGCGCAGTGCCAGGTCTTCCGACAGCCACCATCCGGGCAGCAGCCCGAACGTCACGTGCGCCCACAACTGGTTACGGGTCAACTCGTTCAGCAGCAGCAACCCACCCGGGCGCAGCAACGCCTTCACATGCCGCATCGTGCGATGCATCCGCGACGTCGCATGCAACACATTCGCCGCCACCACCACATCGAACCCACCAACCGGCACACCCTGCCCCACCGGCGACCGCTCAATATCCAACAACCCCAGCCGCAGATACGGCGCCCGACCCGAATACACCGTCTCCGCATGCGACAGGAACGCCGGCGACACATCCGTGTACCAGTACTCCGCCACCCTGTCCCGCCACGGCACCAGGCGGTCGAAAATCATCGAGCTGGTGCCGCCGGTCCCGGCACCCACCTCCAGGATCCGCAGACCACCATCGGGACGCGCCCGCACGAACTCGACCAGCGAGTCGGCCAGGACACTGTTGAAGAAGTCGGCGAGGGCGTTGCCCTGATACAGACCCTGCACCAGGTCCATCGACGAGTTCGGGAACATCACCTCGGTCGCCAGCCGACGGCCTGACAGCACGTCCGGCAACGCCCGCAGCACCGTGTCGACGAGGACGGCCTGGGTGCGGAACTCGGGGTCGTTCACCCACGTGCGGTGGGCCTGGTCCCAGCGCGCCCAGGCGTCGGCCGGCGGGGGCCGCAACACCGTGTACCGGTCGCCGTCGCGGCGCAGGTGGCCGCGCAGGGTGAGGATGCGCAGGGTCTCGTCGAGCCAGGTGGAGAGGTGCGGCGGCAGGTGCTCGCCGAGGTGTTCGCGGTCGACGGTCGGGTTCGCGAACCAGCCGGTGGCGTGCAGCTGGGTCCACAGAAGGTCGGTCTGGAGTCCGTCGAGCCCGTCGCCGGGGTCCTGTCCGGCGGGCAGGGCCAGTTCGGCGGGTGGGGTCGCGGTGCCGTGCCGTTCGTCGAGGATCGGCAGGATCGATCCGGTGTGGGATTCGGCCGGGCCGAGGGCGATTTCGGGTAGTGGCACGACGGTCTCACCGGCGAGCTCGACCACGTCCCGGACCCGCAGATACCCCAGCCGGTCCACCGGCGCCGCGACCAATGCCTCCAGCGCCGCCATACCATCGGCGCCCTCGATCGAGCCGAGACCGACCCGGCCCATCCGCTGCTGGAACCCCTCCCCAGCGACCGCACCGACGCTGCCCCACCAACCCCAATACATCACCTTCACCACACAGTCACGACCCACCGCCCATGACCGGGCGAACGCATCCTGGAACACACACCCAGCCACATAATTCGACTGACCCGGCGCCCGCAGGAACGCATTCAACGACGAGAACATCAACACCAGTTCCAGAGACGCCGCAGCCCCGAACACATCCAGCAGCCACACCGTCCCGGCAGCCTTCGCGTCATACGTCCGCCGGAACTCCTGCGCATCCATGCCCAGCAGGCCACGATCCGCCAACTCCAACGCCGAATGCACCACCCCATGCACCACGCCGAACGTTTCCATCACCTGCCGGTACGCCGCCTCCACAGCAGCACGGTCCGTCACATCCGCACGCACATACACCGGACGCGGACCAACCCGACCCACCCGATCCAACAACCCCTCAATCTCCGCATCGAGGTTGCGGCGACCCAACCACACCAACCGCGCCCCATACACGCGAGCCACATACTCCGAGAACGCCACCCCGACACCACCGGCACCACCGACGACCACGTACACGCCACCACGCCGGAACCCACCAGTCGACGCAGCCGGCACCGCCGCGGGCAGCCAACGGCACCGATACCAGCCACCATCCCGAAACGCCCAACCCCGCCAACCCGCGCCGAACCCGGCCAGCGCCACATCGCTGGGCCACGACGCCGCGTCCGCGGGCAGATCCAGCAGCCGCACCCGCCAATGCGGGAACTCCTGCGCCAACGAACCCACCAGACCATGCACACCCGCATGCGCCGGCAACACCTGCTCGCCGGACACCGATATGGACCCGACGGTCACCACCGTCAAACCCACCACCCGGTCCCCGACCCCACCGCCCAACAGGTCCTTCACCACACCGAACAGACCGATCACTCCAGCGTCCTGGGCCGCCACCACATCCTGGGCAGACTGCGGCGCGAGCCACACCACGTGCCCCACCGAACCGTCCGGCGCGGCCGCGACCCCGCCGAACGCCGCCATCAGCCGGTCCCGCAACGCACCCGGCTCACCGACGACCACCACAGGCCCGGGAACGTCGAACCCACCAGCGAGATCGGCGGCGGGCACCAGCTCCCACGCCGGCGCCACGAACACGCCGTCGCCGGACGGGACGGGGGCGAAGGTTCCGGACTCGCCGCCGGTGGCACGCAGGGTCAGGCCGTGCAGGCTCGCCACGATCCGGCCCGCGTCGTCGGTGACGTCCACATCGAACGTCAGGTCGCCGGTCACCCGGACCGACGCCCAAGACGTCGCCGGGCACGGTCGCAGGACGTCGATCTGCCGCACCGTGAACGGCACCGCGACCCGGGCGTCGTCGCCGGTGCGTTCGCGGAGGTTGACGGTGAGCGGCGCGATGGCCTGCAGGGCCGCGTCCAGGATGCTGGGGTGCAGGCCGAACCGCGGGTCGTCGGGAGCGCCGGCGGGCCGTTCGAGCCGGGCGAGGGCCTGCCGGTCGCCGACCGTGACCTCGCGCAGCGCCTGCAGCCGGCTGCGGTGTTCGACGCCTCGGTCACGCAGCGCGGCGTAGCATTCCGCGGCGCTGAACCTGTCTGCGCTGCTCGCGGCGCGCAGGGCGGCGAGGTCGGCGGTGGGCGGGGCGGGCTCGTCGATCAGGGTCGCGCCGCCCTGGCAGTACACCGGCGACGCGTCGCCCAGCTGCTGCTCGCCGCCGTGAACGGTGAAGGTCACGCCGTCGCCCTGGGCGGCGACGGTGACGTGCACGTCGGCCGGGTCGGTGCCCCACACGAGGGGGCGCGGCCAGACGACGTCGGTCAGCCGGACGGCCGCGTCGGGTGCGCGGAGGGCAAGGGCGACGGCGGCGCGGGCCATCTCGACGGAGACGACGCCGGGGAGGACGCTGACGCCGCCGACGAGGTGGTCGGCGAGGAAGAACTCGGTGCCGGTGAGCGTGGTGGTGTACCGCTGGGCGAACAGGTCCGAGGTGTTGCGCTGCGCGAGCGGATGCAGTGCCGGACCGCCCGCGGGCTGGGCCCCGGCGCCGGTCTCGATCCAGTACCGGCGGCGGGCGAGCACCGAGGCGGGCAGCGGCACCCGCCGGAACCCGCCGGCGGTGAACAGCGGTGCGAGGTCGAGGTCGGCGCCCTGCGTATAGGCGCCGGCGATCACGGCGAGCCGGTCGAGGCGCTCGGCGGAGGTGAGGGCCCCGGCGGCGCATTCCCGGAGGGCTTTGCCGGCCTGGCCGCGCAGCGACGGCGGCCGGTCCTCGTCCGTCGTGTCCGGCGAGACGTGCACGCCGGGGGCCTGGCCGGTGTCGAGCCAGCGGTTGAGCAGGTCGGCGAGTTCGGTCGCGTTCTGCGCGGTGCAGGCGAGGCGGTGCCCGCGGTGGTGCCGCCGGCCGAGGGCGAGGGTGTGGCTCACGTCGGCGAACCGCACCTCCCTCGCCTGCGGGCCCGTGCACCAGTCGGCGAGTCGCCGCACCTGCGCCACCAGCTGGTCGCGGGTCGGTGCGGACACCATGACCGGCCAGGCGCCCTCGACGGGGGGCGGTGGCGGCGGCGCGGCGACGCCGTCGGTCACAACCACGTGTGCGTTGGTGCCGCTGAACCCGAACGCGCTGACCGCCGCCACCCGGCGACCACCCGCGCCGACCGGCCACGGCCGGACCTCGGTGTTCACGGCGAACGGGCTGCCGTCCAGTGCGATCCCCGGGTTCGGGCCGGCGAAGTGCAGCACCGGCGGGATCTGCCCGTGCCGCATGCTCCACAGCGCCTTCACCAGACCGGCGACGCCCGCCGCGGACGCGGTGTGGCCGATGTTCGTCTTCACCGTGCCCAGCGCGCACCAGCCGACCTGGTCCGAGTCGGGGCCGTACACTCGGGACAGCGCTTCGAACTCGACCGGGTCGCCAAGGGCGGTGCCGGTCCCGTGCGCCTCCACCAGCTCCACGTCGCTGGGGCGGACTCCGGATTCGGCGTACACGGACCGCAGCAGCGCCTCCTGCGCGCCGACGCTCGGCGCGGTGATGCCGTTGGATGCGCCGTCCTGGTTGATGCCGGAGCCGAGGAGCACGCCGTACACGACGTCGCCGTCGGCGATCGCGTCCGACAGCCGCTTCAACACCACGACCCCGACGCCCTCGCCCGGCACGAACCCGTCCGCACCTGCGGAGAACGCCGCACACCGGCCCGACGGGGACAGCATGCCCGCGGACCCGGTCGAGAGGTAGAACTCAGGGGTGCTGAGCACGGAGACGCCACCGGCGACCGCGACGTCGACCTCACCGGACCGCAGCGCCTGCACGCCCAGGTGCACGGCCACCAGCGACGACGAGCATGCCGTGTCCACGGCGACGGCGGGCCCGCGCAGGTCCAGCAGATACGAGATCCGCGACGCGAGGATCGATCCGGCGCGCCCGGCCATGCCCTGCGGCGCGAGAGCCCGGTCTTCCTGCAGCTGGTGGTAGTCACCGCCGGTGCAGCCGACAAACACCCCGGCCCGCGCACCCGCCACCCCCGAACCCACCAGCCCGGCCTGCTCCAGGGCCAGAAAACACTCCTCCAGAAACAACCGCTGCTGCGGATCCATCAGACCCGCCTCAAGCCCAGACACGTTGAAGAACAACGCATCGAACTCATCAAACCCCGGCACGAAACTCCCCCGCCGGCACTCCACCCCCGCCGGCAGATCCCAACGATCCACCGGACCCACCAGGTCCTCACCCGCCACCAACCGCGACCAGAACTCATCCACCGACCGCGAACCAGCAAACCGACCCGACACACCCACCACAGCCACCGGCTCACCACGCCCCGGCTCCGACGGCCGCCGCGCCGGTGCCGCAACGACGACCGGGGCAGGCACAGGAACGGGCTCAGGTGCGACGACCTGCAATGCGCCACCAGAAGACACCAGGTGCGTCGCCAGCCGGTCCAGGGAACCGTGCTCGAACAACACCGTCGTCGGCAGCTCGACACCGAACAGGTCACCGACCCGGCGCACGAACTGGATCCCCAGGATCGAGTCCAGGCCGTAGTCCCGCAGCGCCACGTCGTCCTGCAGCGAGGCGGCGGGCACCTTGAGCGTCGCCGCGAGCTCGGCCCGCAGCACCTCGCCGACCCGTTCGTTCAGCAGATCGTCGTCGACGGCCGGCGCCGGCTCGGGCGCGGACCGCGGGACCGGCGTGGACCGCGGCACCGGGGTGGTGTCGCGAGCCGGCTGCGCGGCCGCGGTGGCCTCGGCGACGATGATCTGACCGCCGGTCGAGTGGGCCTCCTCGACGGGGAAGAACACGGAGCCGAACCCGGCCTCCTCGAGGACCTCGGTCCAGGTGTCGGGTGTCAGGGCCGGGCTGCCCGGCACGCGCAGCTCCGGGTCCTCGTGCAGCCACCACCCTTCCAGGAGCCCGAACGCCACGTGGGTGACCAGGTCGATGCCGCTCATCTCGTTCAGGACGAGCAGCCCGTGCGGGCGCATCAGGGTCCTGACGTTGGCGACGGTCCGGCGGATGCGGCGGGTGGCGTGCAGGACGTTCGCGGCCAGCACGATGTCGTAGCCGCCGGCGAAGCCCTGCTCGGCCGGTGACCGCTCGATGTCGAGCAGCCGCGGCGCAAGATACGGCACGGCCGGTCCGAACTTCTCCTCGGCGGCGAGCAGGAACGCCTTGGACAGGTCGGTGAACGCATACTCGTCGATCGCGTCCCGATACGGCTCCAGCACCGGGAAGACCACCGCGCTCGTGGAGCCGGTGCCGGCGCCGATCTCCAGCACGCGCAGCCGGGCGGCCGGGTCGGCCTGCAGCCGCTCCTCTACGTAGGCGGCGATCACGTCCGCCGCCGACCCGTTGAAGTACTCGGCGACCGGGTTGTCGCGGTAGACGGACAGCACGAGGTCCGAGGAGCCACCCGGGAACAGGATGTCCGTGGTCAACTTCTCGCCGCTGAGCAGCTGCGGCATGGCCCGCAGCATCTTCTCGGCGATGACGAGACGGGGCCGCACGCCGGCGTCGGCGAACAGGGTCTCCCTGATCGCTTCCCAGTCCTGCCAGGTCGCCTCGACGTCCTGGGCGGGCTGCCTGGTAGGCGCCAACGGTGTGCAGGTCCCGGTCGCGGTGTCATAGCGGACCAGCCCCAGGTCCGCCAGCATGGTCAGGCTTGCGTCGAGCCAGCTCTCGACGTGGTGGGGCAGCTGCAAGCGCCGCTTGAGCGAGACGACGTCGGTCGGGTCGTGCGCCTCCAGCCATCCGACGGCCCGCAGGTGATGCCACAGCAACCGACCCAGCACATCACTCATGGATCTTGGCAGTCCTTCCGGAGGAAACGAGCGCACAGCCCGAAGTGTTCGAAGGCGGCCAATAGGCAGACAGGTGCCGACGGCATCGGTGGTGCAACCGATGTCGCTCTATCGAAATGCCGCGTCGACCGATTTGCGGCGCACAGACTCCGGCGCCGGTAGGCCACAGCGAGAGCACGCGCGTGCGCAGGTTACAAAGAGTTGACTAGCGCGAAACAACCTTGTAACCGCGCCGAACGATGGGCAGAGCGGCCAAGAACAAATGGCGACTGTCTTCGCAGCCAGAGCGGCTGCGGGCACACTTCGTCGCGTGTGCGATCATGTTTCCCCCATGGTCACAAGAAGGCATCCCCGTCAATGCGCGTTCTTCGGCCCACAGTAGCAACGATTCCAATCCATGTCCAAGGTCAACAGGGCATGGCGGGCCGCCCCGGCCACGTCAGGGGCGTACGCTGAGGCCACGGGGCAGATCCGGCCGTGTGCCAATACCGGCCCCGACCAGCACCTGCGCGCATCGGCGCGCCGGTCATACCCGCCTTGCCGGCGCGGGGTGGCGGGACCCTCCATGGCAGCGTCCCGCCATGAAGATGCGCACCGGTTGCGTAAGCGCGATCGGAATCTTTGTGACCCTCACCACCGTCCAGATCTGTACATTTTCCGATTCTGAATCTTTCTCCAAATAGCGAGTCCTGCGACAAGTAAGGCCACCTGGCGGACTGCACAAGAGCGTCGATCTCCGCAATCCTCATAGTTGGCTCGGAACTTACGTCAGGGACCCCCCTTCGACATCAATATGTGGTAGAAGGTGCGCAATACAAGATCCGGGAAGAACACCCGGACTCAGACCACGGCCAGCGCCGCCCAGGTGGCGAACGAGGCGAGCAGGAAATAGGCGGCGAGCCGCGCGTCCCAGCGCTCCGCCCGGCGGAAATGCCACCAGGCCAGGGCCGGCAGGGCCACGGGCACCAGCGCGAGCAGCGTCCAGGGGCCAGGGTGCCGGGCCGCCGCCAGCAGCAGCACGGCGGCACCGGCGGCGGCGACCAGGGCGGTGACGACGGTGCCGCGCAGGCCGAACGTGGTGACGTAGGTGCGCTCGCCCGGACGTGGGGCCCGGGTGATCTTCTTGGCCACCTCCAGGTGCAGCGACGCGAGGACCACCACGGCCAGCGCCGGCCAGAACGCCGCGTCGAACGATCCGCCGGTGGCGCGCAGGTAACCGAGGTACAGGTACAGGTGCAACAGCAGCTGCACGGGGCAGCTCAGCGCCAGGGTCAGCACCAGGCGCCCCGGGTCCGGTCCGGGTAGCAACAGGAGCAGGGCATAGACCAGCTGGACCGCGATGACGGCGGCGGCCCGCGGATCATGCAGGTTGACCGCGACGAGCACGATCGCGACAACGGCGTACCAGCGCAGCAGCACGGACGCGCTGACGTCGCCGCGCGCCAGGGGGCGGTCTGGGTTGTGCACGCGATCGTAGGGCAGGTCGCGGATGTCGTCGACGATGCGCATGAGCAGCATGTCGAGGGCGATGGTGAGCGCGGCGAGGGCGGTGCCAGTGCCGGGTCGCCAGGCGCCGCCGTGCGGGTCGGTGAGGGCGAACAGGCCGGTGACGCCGTACGCCCAGCAGACCGCGAACAGCACCGACGGCACCAGCGGGTAGCTGCCGCGGATGAACGCCCTCATCGCAGGTGCACCGGTAGACGCCACAGGCCGCGCAGGAACATCCGGTCCCGCCACGCCGGGCCGTCGGGGTCGGGTGCGGCGCGCAGGTCGGGGAAGCGGCGCAGGAGGGCGCTGATCGCGGTGCGCAGTTCGACCCGGGCGTGCGGGGCGCCGAGGCACATGTGCCGGCCGTGGCCGAAGCCGAGGTGCGGGTTGGTGGGCCGGTCGAGGCGGAACTCGTCCGGGTCCGAATAGACCGCCGGGTCGTGGTTGGCGGCGTCGGTGAGCGGGATGACGACCTGCCCCGCCCGCAACGGCACGCCACTCAGCGACGCGTCGGCGAGCAGGACGTGTGGTTGCCCGCCGGTCCCGGCGAACCACACCCAGCGCAGCAGTTCTTCGACGGCGGCGGGGATCAGGTCGGGTTTTGTTGTCAGGGTGCGGCGCAGTTCGTCGTCGTGCAGGAGGTGGTACGCGCAGCTGCTCAGATGGCTCGCAGTGGCATCTCCGCCGGCCATGACGAGACCGGCGGCCATGACCACGATCTCCTGCTCACTGAGCGGGTCCGGAGCCGCCGGGAGGGCGGCGAGGAGGCCGTCGCCGGTGCCGAGCCGTTCCCGGAAGTAGCCGTGCATGGCGGCCGTCGCCGCGGTGACCTCCTCGGCCCGGAAGCGGCCGGCCGACATCATGGCGTCGGTCCACGCGCTCAGCAGCTCGACGTCGCCGTCGGGGACGCCGATGATCCGGGCGACGACGAGGTACGGCAGCGGCCGCAGATACGCGGCAACCAGGTCGACCGGTCCCGGCTTCGCGCCGGCCGCGTCGAGCAGGTCGTCGGCGATCTGCTCGATCCACGGCCGATCGGTCTCCGCGGCCCGATGGGTGAAGGCGGCCTGCACGGTCCGGCGGCGTCGGGTGTGCAGTGGTGGGTCGGTGGTGGCCAGGGCGAGGGTGTCCGGGCTGCGGGCGAACATGGTGCCGCCATGCCACTGTTGTCGGCTGAACCGTGGGTCGGACAGCACGGTCTTCACGTCGGCGTGGCCGGTGACGAGCAGCGCCGGATGGTTGCCGCGGATGCGGACCGGCACCAGGGCCTGCGACCGGAACAACGCCGCCTGCCCGGGGTCCAGGGCTACGCCGGGCCGGCTGTCGAACGGAAACTCGGTCATGCCTGCTCCGGGAGGATGCGCACCGTGCCGGCGGTGCCGTCGAGTTCGATCAGTGCGCCGTCGGGGATGCGGGTGGTGGCGCCGTGGACGGCGACGACGGTCGGCACGCCGAGGAGCCGTCCGGTGATTGCGGTGTGCGACAGCAGGGTGCCGCGTTCCACGACGAGGCCTTTCGCCGCCATCATCAGAAACAGCCACCCGGGGTCGGTTTCGCGGGCGACGAGGATCGCATCACGACACGTCTCCGGCGCCACGGACGGGTCAAGGACCAGGCGGGCCGGTGCGCGTACGACGCCGGGCGCGGAGCCCAGCCCGGTGAGCACCCCGGCGGCGTCGACGGCGGGGGCCGCGGTCACCTCGACGGCGTCGGGCAGCGTGTCGGCGAGCGGGCCAGTGGCTGGGGTGCGTAGCAGCCCAGCGCGGTTGGGACGGGTCTCGGTGAGGAGGCGTTCGCGGCGGCGGGCGGCGGCGAGGTCGCGCAGCGCGGCGCAGGGCAGGGTGCCGTCGTAGGCGCCGAGAACTTCGGCGACGGTGAGGTCGCGGATGTCGAGCGGGTCGTCGAGGTGCCCGGTGGTATGCAGGTCGCTGCCGAGCCGCCACAGGATCTCGCGGGACAGTCCATACAACTGTGTGCGGCAGAAGCGTGTGTCTTCCCGGACCCGCGCGATATACCGGACGTATCGCGCGAGGCCGCGCACGACGGCGCGGCGCAACCGGCCGGGGCAGCGTGTGCTGAGTTCCTCCGCGGCCTGCCGGGCGGCCTGCTGCTCGGTTTCCAGCAGGGCTTCGACGGTGCGGCCCTGGGTAATGTACGGACGCAACAGTTCCAGGACAGTCCACGGCTGCTGCCGCGGCGTCGGTTGTTCGAGTTTGAGGTCGTGCAGGGCACGGTCACCGTAGCGGCGCAGATAGTCGGCGGCCGCCTCGGCCAGGGCCGCGCCGTGCCGCCCAGCGCTGATGTCACGCCAGACCTCGCGGGGCCGTTCGCCGGACTCGACAGCGGCACGCAGGTCCGGATCGGCGGCGACAAGCTCGGCGAGGGCAACGCTGGCACGGACCGCCTGCAGTGACCGGTTCGCAGGCCCACCGGTCAACAGACCGGTCAGCATCCCCTTACCGCCGGCCCACCGGTCCAGCAGCCGCATCAGGGCTTTGACCGCGAGCAACCCATAAATGGAGTTGGTGAGCGTGACACCCCAGCGGACGCTGACCGCCGCCCATAATCTGCGGTATTCGTCGACGAGCTGATGCGGGGTGCGCCCGGACAGGTCACCGGCGTCCGTCATGACACCGTCCCACCAGCGCAGAAACTCCCGGGCCCGCCTCGGGTGGCGGGTGGCGCGCAGGACCGTGCCGGGCAGCGCCAGCCACGCCCGCCGGCGGGAGCGGGTGACGGGTGGGCGGGCTTCGCCGGTGACACCCATGCCGTCCTGCCACACGTCGCGGACCAGGTCGAACACTGGCATCTGTCCGTGCAGCGCATGCCACGCCGCGAGGCGGTAGTACACCCGGCCGTCCAGGTGCGCGACCAACTGCTCCAAGTGATGCCGGTTGGCATCCACGGTGCGGGCCGGCACACCCATGCGGTGATACATGTCCCCGAACGCGCGTCGGTAGAACTCCTGCGCCTGCGAAAACGTCAGCGCACCCGACACACCCGGATAGCTCTCGGTGATGTTGTGATTCGCCCAATACAACGGCGGCCCAGCCGGCAGCACCATCGGCCGCGCCTGCACCAGATGCAGCACACCGTCAGCGGTGATCGTGCCCTCAACATCCTGGGGACCGCCGAAGAACACCTCCACCCGCGCCGCGAGCGCGGCGACGGCACGAGCCGTGCGGTCATCCAGCACCGGCGCGGCGGCCAAGCCTGCTGGCACCGGCAGCAGCGCAAGCTCATCGCTGCCGGCCGGGGGCGGACCGACCATGCGTTCCTTGCGGACCAGATCGGCGGTCACAGTCGTGCCGGTGACGTGGAAGTGGTCGACGTCGGCCTTCTCCTGCACGACGCCCTCGCCGATGCCGTGCGCGGCGGCGATCACGGTGCGCCGGGCGCCGTCGCGCGGGTCACGAGTGAACACCACGAACGAGCGGGTGCCCGGCACCATCAACTGCACACCCACCGCGATCCGAGTCCGGGCCGGGTCCAAACCACGGAACTCCCGGTAGGCAACTGCCCGCGCAGTGAACGCCGACGCCCAGCAGGCCGCGATCCGATCGGCGACCCGATCCGCAGGCACGTACAGGAAGCTGTCGCTCATCCCCGCGAACGGATCAGTGCCGTCCTCCCCGTCTGAACCATCCACTGTGGACGCGACAGCACAGGCACGGACTGCGAACACCGTATCCGGGCCGAACCGGTCGGTGACCTGGTCCAGGATCTCCTGCGGCACGGGCGCGGCCCGCAACGCTGCGGCGGCGCGCTCCCACCGGTCAGGCCCGTCACCGAGCTCGACGGTTGCGAAGGCGTCGTCGAACGCCGTCGCGGGCACCGCGATCAGGTCGGGCACCGGGAACCCGGCGGCCCGCATCCGGTGCAGGCGGGCGAACTTGTGCCCCACAAGGGCCGGGTCGGTGACGTCCAGGACGGTCGTGATCGTCATGTCTCGTTCCAGCCGTCGATGTGAATGACGTCATCCAACGGACCACGCCGCGCCGGACGGAACTCGCCGCCGATCGGATACGCGGTCGGGATCAACGCACCCTGCCGGACATGGCCCGGCAGCCGCAGCAGCGCAGCGACCTCAGCCTCCCGATCCAGGTGCACACTCGTCCACGCCGTGGCCAGACCACGAGCCCGAGCGGCCAGCATGTAACTCCACGCAGCGGGCAGCAACGACCCCCACGTGCCGGCCTGATTACCGGCGCTGAGACCGTTCGGCAGCGAAAGGCACGGCACCACCAGAACCGGCACCTGCCCGAGATGCTCCGCGAGATACCGAGCGCTGACCATATCCCGCGGCGGGACCACCGGGTCGGTGACATCCGGCGGATACCGCTGCTCGAACGCCGCCCGGTACACCTTGCCGATCGCGGACCGCAGCCCGCCGTCGGTGACGACAATCCACCGCCAATGCTGACGACCCGCCCCGGTCGGCGCCTGCACAGCCAACTCCAGGCAGGCACGGACATCGGCCACGTCGACGGGACGGGTCAGGTCCAGACGGCGGCGCACCGACCGGGTCGTGGCGAGGACCTCTTCCGCGTGCATCACCACACGCCCGGGACCAGACGTTTGCGGCCCACGGCATAGTCGCGGTAGCCCGGCATGTCCCACAGCACCTGCTCCTCCACCCGCAACCGCCACACGATGGACCCGACCAGGGCACACAGCGCCAGGACCGCGGCGGGACCGGGGAAACACCCGACGAGACCTAGGTGGGCCACGATCATGCCGGCGTAGGCGGGGTGCCGGACCAGACGGTACGGCCCGTGCGTGACCGCGACCTGATCGCTGCGACGCACCACATGATGCGAGTAGAACCGGCCCAGGGTGCGGATCGCAGTCTCCCGCAGCACCACACCACCAACGAACAGCGCAACCGCCGCCCAGAACCACGCCGGACGCTCCCCCGGCACCAACAGGCAACAACCAATCACCGCCAGGCGGGACGCGCCATACGGCACGATCGTCCACGCATCCTGCGGCGCACTCGTAGCCCGCAACGCCACCGGCGCCTCCACCAACAACCACAACACATACAGACCGACCACCACCAGCACAGCCGGATCGGCACGGTGCACGTAGACGCCACCGGTGAGCAGCCCGAACGCGGTGACGAAAATAATCCAGGGTGCGGTCCTCATGCGGTCCACTCCGGACGGTGCACGATCTCCAGGACGGCGGCGCCGACCGCGATGCCGGTGCCGTTGGCCATGACCAGGACCCGGTCGCCGGCCTCCAGCTGCCCGGTGAGCACCAGGTGTTCCAGGGCGGCGACCTGGTCGCCGGAGCCGAGGTGCCCGAGGTTGCGGCCGAACTCCAGCATGCCGCGGGTGTGGTCGATGCCCAGCGGCTTGAGCACGTGCTTGACGTAGCGCTCGTCGCCGGCGAACACGTGCAGCACGCGGGCCACCTCGGCGGCGGTGATGCCGGCCTCGGCGAGGGCCTGCTCGGCGGTCTCGGTCCGGGCGTCGCGCAGGCGGCGCAGCGCGGTGGCGAGGCGGCCCGGGCCTTTCGCGTCGTACGCGGCGAACCGGTTGCCGAGGCGCACCGGGCCGTCCGCGGCGACCGGCGGTGGGAAGATCCGCTCGTCGCCGCGGTACATTTCCTCCAGATCGGACAGCGAGCGGTTGACGATGCTGCGGAGCCGCGCGAACCCGCCCCGGTTGCTCAGGACCGCGGCGGTTCCCGCGTCGCCGAGGATCGAGCCGCGGTTCGTCCCGGCGTTCGTCGCGTAGCGCCAGCGGACCTGCGGGTCGTAGCCGGTTGCGGGCTCCACGCCGAAGTTGTCGCCGTTGGTCACCAGGACCGCGCCCGGCCCGCGGGTGAGGTGCCCGGCGGCGAGGTCGAACGCGTTGAGCATCCCGGCGCTGCCCTGCCGCAGTTCGATCGCGGGCACCCCGCGGCCGATGGCGTGGTGTTCGAGGTAGTGCTGCGGGTTCCAGCCGTTCGGGCCCTGCGGCGCCGACGTCACGTGCAGCAGCAGCCCGACGTCGGCCGGGTCGACGCCGGAGCGGGCCATCGCGCTGCGGGCGGCCCGCAGCGCCAGGTCGACCGGTGCCATGTCACCGGCGACCGCGACCCCGGTCCAGCCGTCCTGCTCGGCGTCGCACCAGCCCTGCCGGGCCGCGTCGGCGACGCTGAGCACCGGGGGGATGTATGTGCCGACGCTCGCCAGCCACAGCTCGTCGAATCTCACGCGGACCTCAGCTTCCGGTACGCGGCCGGCGACATCGTGTGCGTGACCAGCCGGACCGTGCCGAGCTCGGTCGACCCGTACAGCAGGCACATGTCGAACGCGACCCGCGGCCGGGCCTTCCCGCTGGGGGTCCGCCAGCGCAGCCGCAGCGGCAGGTCGCCGGGCGGGGCGGTCGGCACGTCGGCCTCGAGGTCGATCCAGACCACATGGGAGTCGTACGGGTGGCCGTTGGCGACGTGACCGAGCATGAGAATGAGCTGCCGGGCGGCCTCGATGACCTCGATCGGGTCGCGCAGCTCGCCGGGTTCGGCGAGCTTCGGGCAGCGCAGGACGGCGGACGTGAACTCGCCGGGGCCCTCCTCGGTGAGCGTGCCCGCCATGACGGTGCTCTCGTCGGCCCGGTGCACGAGCCGCGGCTCTGCGGGGGCCTCCAGCGTCGCGGTGGCATCCAGCGTCGCGGTGGCCGCGCGGCCCGGCACGGCGGGACGGTGCCCGGGCGGCGCCGCGGAAGGCAGCGGGGTGCCGGCCGTGACGGTGAGCGTGCCGCGGCAGATGTCTCGGCCGGCGGCCCCGCCCGGCTGGGCGGCGGTGAGGCCGAGGGTCTCGCCGTCGGGCTCGCAGCGCAGCTCGACGGGCGCGTCGAGCTCGCCGAACGCCGGGAACGTGAACGCGAGCCGCATCCGGCGGTCGGGTTGCCGCAGTGCCCCACCGGTGACGTCGTCGGCGAGGTCGAGCAGACCGGCGACGAGCAGGTTCCCGGGCAGGTGGTCGACCGGGTGGTCGAAGAAGAACGGATGTTTCCGGTCCATGCGCAACGCAGCCGTCCGCATCGATGCCCCCATTCATCCATGACGCGTTGGAAGCATCGAAGTTTCCGGGTAGCACTTGTTCACGTCAATACTGAGAAAACATGCGGCATTCACCCGCACTCAGCTTTTCGGACAATCGCCATTCATCCAATCGGTGTGCAACTGAGCACCTGCCTCAGTTGCACGCCGAATGCTGAAACAATGCGGCAACACGCCGCGGCAGATCGGAAGGCAGGGCTCAACCGCGCAGGCCGTCGGTGGTGTCGCGCACCGCGGCGAGTTCGCGTTCCTTCGCGGCGTACAGCGCCGGGATGTTGCTCGTGCCGAAGGTCCGCGCGCCGTGCCGGTCAATGAGCTCGGAAAAGTATGTGCGCCGGATGTGCATCGACTTGGCGAAGATCTGGTACATCTGGCCCCAGTGGTCCCGGTCGACGAGAATGCCGAGCGGACTGAGCTGCGCCACCGGCACGTCGACCGGACCCAGTCGCGCTTCGAGCATGTCGTAATAGCTCGTCGGGGTCTCGGCGAACTCCATGCCGCGCGCGCTGAACGTGCGCACGGCGGTCACGATGTCGTGGGTGCTGTAGGCGATGTGTTGCACGCCGGCGCCTTCGTGCCAGGCGAGGAAGTCGTCGATCTGGCCGGCGCGGCGGCTCAGGTCCGGCTGGATCAGCGTGAATGTCACGCCGCCGGAGGGGCTCTGCACCACCTTGGACTGCATGCCCTGTTCGCCGACCTCGATGTACTCCTGGAAGATCATGGTGAAGCCGAAGACCCGCTCGTAGTACTGCACCGTCGGGTCGAGCTCGCCGGCCTGCAGGCAGATCGCGGCGTGGTCGATGGTGTGCAGCAGGTCCGCGTCCGTCGGCGCTTCGGGCGCCACTGACATGTCGATCGCACCGGGCAGGAACTGCCCGTCGCCGGTGGTGCGCTGCACGAGGCGGTGCGTCACGTCGCCGAAGCCGGACACCTCCGCGGTCACGACCGTCGAACCGTCGTGCTCGAAGCGGCGCGGCGCCTCGACTACCACCGCGCCGGCCGCGACCGCCTCGGCGAACGCCGCCTCGACGTCGGTGCAGCCGAAGCCGACGACGGCGACGCCGTCGCCGTGCTGCGCCACGTAACGGCTGGCCCGGTGGTCACCGCTGAGGCCCGAGGTGAGCAGGATCCGGATGTCGCGCTGCCCGAGCAGCACGCTGCGCTGACCGGCGAGGCCGGTCTCCGGGCCGCCCTGGCCGTAGACGTGGAAGCCGAGCGTCGCGCACAGCTGGCGGGCCGCCTGGCGCGCGTCGCCGACGAACATCTCGATGTGGTCGGTGTCGAGGATCTCCATGGCCTGCTTCCCTTTCGGGTTTCTGATCGGGCGGGCCCGGGCCTTGCGCCGGCCCGGTGGATCACGGCCGCTCTGCGCACGGCAGCGGGCTCATCGGTACTCCTCCGGGCCGAGCATGGGCCGCAGCGCCGGCCGGGACGTCGGACGGGTCGTCGGGTCGGCGCCGACGTGTTCGGCCAGACCGGCCGGGGTCGGGGTGTCGAACAGGATGCGGATATCGACCTCGACGCCGAGCGACGCCCGGATCCGGCTGATCAGCCGCACGGCGAGCAGCGAGTGGCCGCCGAGGTCGAAGAAGTCGTCGGCGACGCCGACCATCTCCAGGCCGAGCGTCTCGGCGAACGCCTGGCACAGCAGCTCCTCGCGGGCGTTCGCCGGGGCGCGGCCGGTCCCGGCGGTGGTCGCGTACTCCGGGGCGGGCAGGGCCTTGCGGTCGAGCTTGCCGTTGCTGGTCAGCGGGAGCGCGTCGAGGATCACGACGGCGGCGGGGACCATGTGCTCCGGCAGGCGGGCCGCGACGTGCTCGCGCAGGGCCGCGGGCTCGGCGTCGCCGACGACGTAGGCGACCAGGCGGTCCTCGCGGGCGACGACGGCGGCCTGCTCGACCTGCCGGTGCGCGGCGAGCACGGCCTGGACCTCGCCGGGTTCGACCCGGAACCCGCGGATCTTCACCTGCTCGTCGGCCCGGCCCAGATAGACGACGTCACCGCCGGGGGTCCAGCGCACGATGTCGCCGGTGCGGTAGAGCCGGCCGCCGGCGTCGTACGGGTCCGCCACGAACCGGGACGCGGTGAGTCCGGGACGGTCCACGTACCCGCGGGCCAGCTGGGCCCCGCCGACGTACAGCTCACCGGCGACGCCGACCGGCACCGGCCGCAGCGCCGGGTCGAGCACGTACACGCGGGTGTTGGCCACCGGGCGGCCGATCGGCACCGCCGCCGCCGAACCGTCGAGCCGGGTCGTGAGCACGCCGATCGTCGTCTCGGTCGGGCCGTAGTGGTTGTACACCGGCCGTTCGCCCGCCGCGGCGACGAGATCCCGGACCCAGGCGACCGGCGCGGCCTCGCCGCCGAGGACCAGGCCCCGGGACGGCACGATCGCGCCGAGCGCGGCCAGGTGGGACGGGACGATCTTGAACGCGTCGACGCGTTGCCCGGCGAGGAACGCGGCCATCGCGGCGGGGTCGGTGACGACCGGCTCCGGCGCGACGACCAGGGTGCCGCCGGAGGCGAGGGCGCCGAACACCACGGTGTTGCCGAGGTCGGTCACCTGACCTTGCAGGACGGCGTACCGGCCCTCGCCGCTGAGCCCGACGCGGGGCGGCACCGACACAACGTAGTTGGCGAGACCGCCGTGGGTGACGCCGACGCCCTTCGGCGTGCCGGTCGAACCCGAGGTGTAGATGACGTAGGCCAGCTGCCCCGGTGCCACCCGGGTGCCGAGGGGCCCGTCCGGCATCGCCGCGACCCTGGCGGCGACGCGGCCGTCGTCGAGTGCGTCGGTGCGGACCCGGCCGGACGGCAGCTCGTCCAGGATGTCCTCCGTCCCGAGCAGGACCGCCGCCCGGGAGTCGGCGAGCATGAACCGGATCCGGTCGGCCGGGTGGGTCGCGTCGAGCGGCAGGTAGGCGCCGCCGGCCTTCCAGACCGCGAGGAGCGCCACGATCATGTCGGCGCCGCGCGGCAGGCACAGCGCGACGACGGACTCGGCACCGACGCCCTGCCCGGTCAGGTACCGGGCGAGCCGGTTCGACCGCCCGTCGAGGTCGGCGTAGGACAGCTCGGTCCCGTCCGCGACGAGCGCGACCGCGGCGGGGTCCTGCGCGGCGATCAGCTCCGGCACCGACGCGGCGGGCAGCCGCGTGGCGGTGTCGTTCCACCGGTGCAGGACCTGGTCCCGCTCCTGCGGTTCGAGGACGTCCACCGTGGACAGCCGCCGTCCCGGGTCGGTGGACACCGCGTCGAGGACCCGCAGCCACCGCTGTGCGATCGCGGCCACCGTGCCCGGGTCGAACAGGTCCGCGGACCCGGTCAGCCCGCCGACGATCCCGGCCGGGGCACCGGCGGCGTCGTACGCCTCGCCGACGACCGCGGCGAGGTCGAACTTGGCCGCGCTCAGCGCCGACGGCGCCGCGTGCCCGCCGACCTGGACACCGGGCATGTCCAGCACCGGGTCGGCGTTGTTCTGCACGGTGAGCAGCACCTGGAACAGCGGGTGGCGGGCCAGGGACCGGGACGGGGCGAGCTCCTCGACGAGGCGTTCGAACGGCACGTCGGAGTGCTCCAGCGCGGCCAGGCCGGTCCGGCGCATCCGGGCGAGCACGTCGGTGAACGCCGGGTCGCCGGAGACGTCGCTGCGGATGACGAGCGTGTTGACGAACGAGCCGACGAGATCGTCGAGGGCCTCGTCGGTGCGGCCGGCGACCGCCGAACCGACCGGGATGTCCGTGCCGGCGCCCAGTTTCGCCATCAGCACCGCGTACGCGGCCTGCAGGAGCATGAACATGGTGACGCCCTCGGCGCGGGCGACGGCGAGGAGCCGCTCGTGCACGGCCGCGGGGACCTCGACGGGCACGGTGTGCCCGCGGTGGCTGCCGGCCGCCGGGCGGGGCCGGTCGGCGGGCAGCGTCAGCTCCTCCGGCGCGCCGGCGAGGGCCTGCTTCCAGTAGGCGATCTGCCCGGCGATGACGCTGCCCGGGTCGTTCTCGGACCCGAGCAGCTCCCGCTGCCACAGCGCGTAGTCGGCGTACTGGACCGGCAGCGGCGTCCACTGTGGAGCGCGGCCCTCGCGGCGGGCCGTGTACGCGGCCGAGAAGTCGTCGGCGAGGGGCTGCATCGACCAGCCGTCGCCGGCGATGTGGTGCACGACGACCGTCAGGACGTGCTCGTCGCCGCAGGTGAACAGCCAGGCCCGGATCGGCGCGTCCGACGCCAGGTCGAAGGCGTGCCCGGCCGCCCGCGCGACCGCGGCCGGCAGCTCGTCGGCCGCCACCGCCTCGGTGTGCAGCTGCCAGTCGAGGTCGTCGAGGCCGAGGATCCGCTGGTACGGCTCGCCGTCCACGGCCGGGAAGACGGTGCGGAGCACCTCGTGCCGGTCGATGACGTCGCGCAGCGCCGCGCCGAGGGCATCCGCGTCGACGTCGCCGGTCAGCCGCACGGCGAGCGGGATGTTGTACGTGGGGCTGGGGCCTTCCAGCTGCCCGATGAACCACAGGCGTTGCTGCGCGTACGACAGCGGCAGCCGCTCGGGCCGTGCCATCCGTACCAGGCCGGCCCGGGCCACGCCGGCGCCCGGCAGCCGCGCGGCGAGCCCGGCGACCGTCGGCGCCTCGAACAGCGCCCGCAGCGACACCTCGACGCCGAGGAGGTTCCGGACCCGGCTGACCAGCCGGACCGCGAGGAGCGAGTGGCCGCCGAGGGCGAAGAAGTCGTCGTCGACGCCGACCGACGCGAGGCCGAGGACGTCGGCGAACGCCAGGCACAGCAGTTCCTCGTGGGCGGACGCCGGGCCGCGCCCGGACCCGGCGAGCGCACCGAGGTCCGGCGCCGGCAGCGCCTTGCGGTCGAGCTTCCCGTTCGGGGTCAGCGGCAGGGCGTCGAGGGTGACGAACGCCGACGGCACCATGTACTCCGGCAGCCGCGCCGCGACGAGCTCCCGCAGCGCCGCGGCGCCGGCCGGGCCGACGATGTAGGCGACCAGCCGATCGTCGCGCAGCACCACCGCCGACCGGGTGACCTGCGGGTGCGCCAGCAGCACCGCCTCGATCTCGCCGAGCTCGATGCGGAAGCCGCGCAGCTTCACCTGGGTGTCGGCGCGCGTCAGGTACACCAGGTCCCCGCCGGCCGTCCAGCGCACGACGTCGCCGGTGCGGTACATGCGGCCGCCGGCGCCGGTCGGGTCGGCGGCGAACCGTTCGGCGGTCAGCCCCGGGCGTCCCGCGTAGCCGCGCGCCACCCCGGCACCGGCGATGTACAGCTCCCCGGCGACCCCGGCGGGCACCGGGCGCAGCCGGTCGTCGAGGACGAGGACGCGGGTGTTGGCGATCGGCCGGCCGATGGTGACCGTGCCCGTGCCGGCGGTGACGCCCGCGGCCGTGGACCAGACGGTGGTCTCGGTCGGGCCGTACAGGTTCGTCACCGACGCGGCCCGCCCGGCGAGGGTCCGCGCCAGGTCGGCCGGGAGCGCCTCGCCACCGACGAGGACCCGCACGCCGCTCCAGTCGCCGGCATCCTCGCCGGTACCGGTCATCAGCGCCTGCCACAGGCTCGGCGTGCCCTGCACGACGGTCGCGTCGTGGGCGCGGACCAGGTCCCGCAGCAGCCGCGGGTCGCGGACCTCGTCCCGCCCGGCGAGCACGACGGTCGCGCCGTGCAGCAGCGGCAGGTACAGCTCCAGCGCGGCGATGTCGAAGCCGACCGTGGTCACCGCCAGCAGCCGGTCGCCGGCGCCGAGCCCGAACCGGTCCTGCATCGCGGCGAGGAAGTTCACCAGCGAGCCGTGCTCGACGGCGACGCCCTTCGGGGTGCCGGTCGAACCCGACGTGTAGATGATGTACGCCAGCTGCCCGGCCGTCACGTCGACGGCGGGCGCGTCGCCGGGCAGCACCCCGATCGCCGGGTCGTCGAGGGTGACGATCCGTGCCGCGGCGGCGGAAGCGGTGCCGGCGGACGCCGGATCGGTGAGCACGCACCTGGCGCCCGCGTCGGCGAGGACGAACGCCACCCGCTCCGCCGGGTACTCGGGGTCGACGGGCAGGTAGGTGCCGCCGGCCTTGAGGACGCCGAGCAGCGCCGCGACCAGGTCGGCGCCGCGTTGCAGGCACACGCCGACGACCGACTCGGGCCGCACCCCGCACGCCAGCAGGTGCCGGGCGATCCGGTTGGCGCGGGCGTCGAGGTCGGCGTAGGTGACGGCGACGCCGCCGGACACCACCGCGGTCGCGTCCGGCGTCCGGGCCGCCTGCGCCGCGAACAGCGCCGGCAGCGTCGCGTCCGGCACGGCGGCGGCGGTGTCGTTCCAGTCGACGAGGACGCGGCGGCGTTCGTCGGCGTCGAGGATGTCCACTTCGGACACCGGCCGGGCCGGGTCGGCGAGCACCGCGCCGAGGACCCGTGCCCACCGCTGCGCGAACGACGCGACGGTCGGCGCGTCGAACAGGTCCGCGGACCCGGTCAGGACGCCCCGCAGCCCGGCCGCGGTTCCCTCGGGCCCGAACGTCTCGGCGACGACGACGTCGAGGTCGAACCTCGCGGCCCGCGGCCCCGCGGACCCGGCCCGGCTGTCGGAGCCGGGCAGGTCGACGGTCACCTCGGCGGTGTTCTCCAGGGTGAGCATCACCTGGAACAGGGGGTGCCGCGACAGCGACCGGACCGGGGCGAGCTCCTCGACGAGGCGTTCGAACGGCACGTCCTGATGTTCGAGGCCGGCCAGGCCCGTCTCCCGCACGCGGACGAGGAGGTCCTCGAACGTCGGGTCACCGGCGAGGTCGGTGCGCATGACGAGCGTGTTGACGAAGAAGCCGACCAGGTTTTCGAGGGCTTCGTCGGTGCGGCCCGCCGCCGGCGCGCCGATCGGGATGTCGGTGCCGGCGCCGAGCCTGGACAGCAGCACACCGAGCGCGGCCTGCAGGATCATGAACACCGTGACACCCTGCTCGCGGGCCACGTCCCGGATCCGGGCGTGCAGGTCCGCGGGAAGGTCCAGCGGGACGCTGTGGCCGTCGGGGCTCGCCACCGCGGGCCGGGGCCGGTCGGCGGGGAGCGCGAGCTCTTCCGGGACGCCGGCAAGGGCCTGCCGCCAGTAGGCGACCTGCCGTGCGATCAGGCTGTCCGGGTCGTCCTCGGACCCGAGCAGCTCCCGCTGCCACAGGGCATAGTCGGCGTACTGCACCGGCAGCGGCGTCCACTGTGGAACCGCGCCCGCCAGCCGGGCCGCGTAGGCGGTGGAGAGGTCCCGGGCGAGCGGGCCGGTCGACCAGCCGTCGCCCGCGATGTGGTGCACCACCACGACCAGCGTGTGCGCACCGTCCGCGCCGGCGAACAGCCACGCGCGGATCGGGATCTCGTTCGCCAGGTCGAACGCATACCGGGTCGCCGCGGCGATCGCGTCGGGGGAGCCGTCGGCGACGTCCAGGTGCCAGTCGACGTCGTCGAGGATCCGCTGGTACGGCACGCCGTCCGCGGCCGGGAAGACCGTGCGCAGCACCTCGTGCCGGGCGATGACGTCCCGCAGCGCGGCCTCGAGGGCCTCGGCGTCGACGTCGCCGGACAGGTCGAGGACGGCCGGGATGTTGTAGGTGGCGCTCGGGCCTTCCAGCTGCCCGATGAACCACAGCCGCTGCTGGGCGTACGACAGCGGCAGCCGCTCCGGGCGGGTCCACGGCACGACAGCGGCGCGGGCGTCGTCGGCGCCGGCCAGCCGGGCGGCGAGGCCGGCGACGGTCGGCGCCTCGAACAGGGTCCGCAGGGGCACCTCGACGCCGAGGAGGCGGCGGGCGCGCCCGACGAGGCTGACGGCGAGCAGCGAGTGGCCGCCGAGGGCGAAGAAGTCGTCGTCCACGCCGACGGATTCGAGGCCGAGCACGTCGGCGTACGCGAGGCAGAGCAGTTCCTCACGCACGTTCGCGGGTCGCCGCCCGGCGCGGGTCTCGAACTGCGGCTCCGGCAGCGCCCGGCGGTCGAGCTTGCCGTTGGCGTTCAACGGCAGCGCGTCGAGCACGACGATCGCGGCGGGGATCATGTAGTCGGGCAGCCGGGACGCCACCAGTTTCCGCAGGGTCGCGGTGTCCGCGGTGCCGACCGCGTAGGCGACGAGCCGCTCGTCCCGGGCGATGACCGCGGCCTGCGTGACGTCGGCGTGACCGACCAGGACGGCCTCGATCTCGCCCGGCTCGACCCGGAACCCGCGGACCTTCACCTGCTGGTCGGCCCGGCCCAGGTACACGAGGTTGCCGTCGGCGGCCCAGCGGACCACGTCACCGGTCCGGTACAGCCGTCCGGGGCCGAACGGGTCGGCGACGAACCGTTCCGCGGTCAGACCGGGCCGGTTGAGGTAGCCGCGGGCGATGCCGGAGCCCGCCAGGTACAGCTCCCCCGCCACCCCCGGCGGCACCACCCGCAGCCGATCGTCCAGGACGTACACCCGGGTGCCGCCGATGGGGCGCCCGATCGGCGGGACCGGACGGTCGGCACCGTCGTCGTCCTCGTCTTCGTCGAACCAGGCGGTGGCGTAGACCGTCGCCTCGGTCGGGCCGTAGATGTTCGCCACCGCGGCGTCCGGCACCGCGGCGCGGATCGTGCCCAGCACCGGCGCCGACAGGCCCTCACCCGCCAGCACCACCATGCCGGCCGACACCGAACCCACCACCGGCACCAACGCCGACGGCACCGCGCTCACCAGCGACACGTCATCCACCACGGTCTCCGCGTCGGCCAGCGCGAGCAGGTCCTCGACGATCCGGACCGACCCGCCACAGCACAACGGACCGAACAGCTCGAACACCGACACGTCGAAGCTCAGCGACGTCGCACCCAGTACCCGGTCGAACAGCCCACCGCCGAACCGTTCACAGGCCCACGCCACCAGCGCCGCCGCGGACCGGTGTTCGATCACGACACCCTTGGGGGTGCCGGTCGAACCGGACGTGTAGATGACGTAGGCGGGGTGCGACGGCAGCACGACGGTGCCGGGGTCTGCGGTGTCGTCGCCGGCCGCGTCGGTGACGACGAGTGCGGCGCCGGCGTCGGCGAGCACGAACGCCACCCGTTCGTCCGGCAGGTCCGGGTCCAGCGGCAGGTATGCGCCGCCGGCCTTCAGGATGCCCAGGACGGCCACCACGAGGTCGATCCCGCGGTGCATCCGCACGCCGACCACCGACTCGGGCCGCACGCCCTGGTTCCGCAGGCGGTTCGCCACCCGGTTGGACCGGGCGTGCAGCTGCGCGTACGTCACCGACGTGTCGCCGGCGACGACCGCGACCGCCGACGGCGTCCGCGCCGCCTGTGCCGTGAACATCGCGGGCAGCGTGGTGTCCGGGGCGGTGAACCCGGTGGTGTTCCAGTCCGTCAGGATCCGCCGGCGTTCGGCGGCGCCGAGGACGTCCACGTCGGACAGTCTGAGGTCGAGCCGGGTGACGACCGCGGTCAGGACGCTGACCAGGCGGGCGGCGATCGACGCCGTCGTGGACGGGTCGAACAGGTCCGCGGATCCGGTCACCGTCCCGATCAGGCCGGCGGCGGCACCGCCGGTGCCGAAGGACTCGGACACGGCGACGTCCAGGTCGAACTTCGCCGCCACCGGCCCGCCGGCTGCCTCCTGCACGGACACGCCGGGCAGGTCGAGTGCCGCCTCCGCCGCATTCTGCACCGTCAACATCACCTGGAACAACGGATGCCGCGACAGCGACCGCACCGGGGCAAGGTCCTCGACGAGGCGTTCGAACGGCACGTCCTGATGCTCGAACGCCGCCAGACCCACCTCCCGCACCCGCGACAGCACCTCCACGAACGACGGATCCCCCGACAGGTCCGTCCGCATCACAAGGGTGTTGACGAAGAACCCGACCAGATCGTCGAGGGCCTCATCCGTGCGACCCGCCACCGCCGTACCGATCGGAATGTCCGTGCCCGCGCCCAGCTTGGACAGCAGCACCCCGAGCGCGGCCTGGAGGATCATGAACACCGTCGAACCCTGCTCCCGCGCCACCTCCCGCAGCCGCGCGTGCACCTCGGCGGGGACGTGCAAGTCGGCGCTGTGCCCGGCATGACCCGCCACCGCCGGACGGGGCCGGTCCGCGGGCAGCGCCAGCTCCTCCGGTGCGCCGGCGAGGGCCTGCCGCCAGTGGGCGACCTGCCGCGACACGACACTGTCCGGGTCGTCCTCCGAGCCGAGCAGGTCCCGCTGCCACAGCGCGTAATCCGCGTACTGCACCGGCAGCGGCTCCCACGTCGGGGCCAGGCCCTCCAGGCGGGCCGAGTACGCCGTGGACAGGTCCGCAGCGAGCGGTACCGTCGACCAGCCGTCACCCGCGATGTGGTGCACCACCACGACCAGCGTGGAGGCGCCGGTGAACCACCACGCCCGGATCGGCGGTTCGGTGGCGAGGTCGAACGCATACCCGGACGCCGCAGAGAGGTCCGAGCCTGCTTCGACGCTCAGGTGCCAGTCGACGTCGTCGAGGATCCGCTGGTACGGTTCGCCGCCGTCGGTCGGGAAGACGGTCCGCAGCACCTCGTGCCGCCCGATCACGTCCCGGAACGCCGCCTCGAGCGCCCCCAGCTCGACGTCACCGGACAGCCGCAATGCGACCGGGATGTTGTATGTCGCGCTCGGCCCTTCCAGGCGGCCAAGGAACCACAGGCGGCGCTGCGCGTACGACAGCGGCAGCCGTTCGGGCCTCGGCCGGGTCGTCACCGCCGGCCGTGCCGCACCGGCGCCCGGGAGCCGGGCGGCGAGCCCGGCGACGGTCGGCGCGTCGAACAACGCCCGCAGCGGCACCTCGACGCCCAGCACCGCCCTGACCCGGCTGACCAGCCGCACCGCGAGCAGCGAGTGGCCGCCGAGGACGAAGAAGTCGTCGTCGACGCCGACCGCGTCGACGCCGAGGATGCCGGCGAACGCCTGGCAGAGCAGCTCCTCCCGCAGGTTCGCGGGTCCGCGGCCGGTGCCCGCCAGCAGCGTGAAGTCGGGTGCGGGCAACGCCCGCCGGTCGAGCTTGCCGTTCGCGTTCAGCGGCAGCTCATCCAGGGTCATGAACGCCGACGGCACCATGTAGTCCGGCAGTTTCGCCGCCACCAGCGCCCGCAGCTCACCGTGGTCGGCGGGACCGACGACGTACGCGGCGAGGCGCCCCTCGGCGGTGGCGATGACGGCGGCCCGGGCCACGTCCGGGTGGCCGGTGAGCACGGCCTGGATCTCGCCCGGTTCGATCCGGAACCCGCGGATCTTCACCTGCTCGTCGCCGCGGCCCAGGTAGACCAGGTCGCCGTCGGGTGTCCACCGCACCACGTCGCCCGTGCGGTAGAGCCGTCCCGGTCCAAACGGGTCGGCGACGAACCGTTCCGCGGTCAGCGCGGCCCGGCCCAGGTACCCGCGGGCGAGCTGGACCCCGGCGACGTACAGCTCCCCCGCCACGCCCGGCGGCACCGGGACCAGGCGGTCGTCGAGCACGTACACGCGGCTGTTGCCGGCGGGCCGGCCGAACGGGACGACCGCGGCGGGCACCGGGTTGATGACGCCGGTGGCCATCATGACGGCCGCCTCGGTCGGACCGTAGGCGTTGAACAGCACCCGGTCCGCGGCCCACAGGGCGGCCCGGCGAGGGGCGATCGCCTCGGAGCCGACCACCATCCGCCGCACGGGCGCGAGATCCGCCGGCTCGAGCAGCTCCAGCAGGCTCGGCACGACGCTGGCCACCTCGACCCCGGCGGAGGCGACCAGCTCCCGCAGCAGCCCGGCGTCCGTGCGTTCCACGGCCGACGCGATGACCAGCTTCGCCCCCGACGTCAACGCGATCGCGACGTCCAGGACCGACGCGTCGAAGCTGAACGAGACGAACTGCAGCACACCGGCGCCCGGCCGCGCCCCGAAGACCGGCCCGAACGCGCCCACGACGTTGGCGAGGGCGGCGTGGGAGACGCCGACACCCTTCGGCGTGCCCGTCGAACCGGACGTGTAGATCACGTAGGCGAGGCTGCCCGGCAGCACCCGCACGCCGGGGGCGACGTCGGGCTCGGCAAGCACCGCGGCGGTCTCGACCTCGGACACCACGCACACCGCACCCGCGTCCGCGGCCATGAACGACGCCCGCTCGGCGGGCAGGTCGGGGTCGATCGGCACGTACGCGGCGCCGGCCTTCCACACCGCCAGGATCGCCACGACCATGTCGATGCCGCGGGGCAGCCGCAGCGCCACCACCGACTCCACGCCGACCCCCAGGCCGGCCAGGTGCCGGGCCAGGCGGTTCGACCGGGCGTCGAGGTACGCGTACGTGACCGAACGGTCCTCGCACACGACCGCCGTCGCGTCCGGGCGGCGGGCGGCCCACGCCGCGAACAGCTCCGGCACGGTCGCCGCCGGCAGGTCGACGGTGGTGTCGTTCCACGCCTCCACGATCCGGTGCCGGGTCGCCGCCCCGAGGACGTCCACCGTGGACAGCGGGGCGGCGTCGCCGCCGTCGAGGGCCGTGTGCAGCGCCGCGGTCAGGTCGGCGGTGGCGGCGTGCAGCATGGCGGCGACCGCGTCCGGGTCGATCGGGCCGGCCGCGTCGACGACGAGCACGAACCCGCTGCCGTCGTCGTCGACGGACACCGTCAGCGGGTAGTTGGTCCGTTCCCGGGACGACACGACCCCGAACCCGCCGGCGGCGGCGGGTTCGCCGGTGGTGGCGTGCCGGTAGTTGAACAGGGTGGTGAACAGCGGCTCGTCGGCGGGGACGCCGCTGACCCGCTGGGCGACGGCGAGCGGCGCGTGCTCGTGCTCGAGGAGACCGGCGAGCTGCCGGCGCAGGTCGGAGACCGCCGCGACCGCGTCGAGGTGCCCGGTGCGGACCCGCACCGGCAGGCTGTTGATGAACACGCCCGGCGCCCGTTCCGAGCCGGCGCCGGCGTTCATGCGGCCGAGCAGGACGGTGCCGAAGACGACGTCGTCGCGGCCGGACACCGCGGCGAGGACCCGGGACCAGGCGACGTGCATGACGGTGGCGGGGCTGGCGCCGAGCCGCCGGGCCGCGTCCCGCAGCCGGAGCGCGAGCCCGGCGTCGAGGTGCTGGTCCGCGCTGAGGACGCCGGAGCCGTCGCCGTGCGTCTCCCGCACACCGAACGCGACCGTCGGCTCCGCCACGTCCGCGAGCAGTTCCCGGAAGTGTTCCTCGTGCCCGCCCGCGGCGCGGGCCTGCGCGACGAAGTTCCGGAACGGCACCGGTGCCGGCAGGTCGCCGGCGCGGCCGTCGAGGATGGCGCGGATCTCGCCGAGGACGACGTCGATCGCGGTGTGGTCCTGGACCAGGTGGTGGACGCGGACGAGGCCGAGCCACCGGCCGTCGCCGGCCGGGCAGGTGTGGACGTCCAGCAGCGGGGCCCGGCCGAGGTCCATGGACAGGCCGACGTCGTCGACGGCGGCGACCTCGACGACCGGCAGGGTCGCGGTGCGCCACACCACCTGGACCGGCTCGCGCAGCCCTTCCCACACCACGGACGTGCGGAACACGTCATGCCGGTCGATCACCTGCTGCAGGGCGGCGACGAAGCCGTCGAGCCGGGCCCGGTCGTCGAAGGTGAGGACGGTGGACAGGACGTAGGCGTCCTCGCCGCCGTCGGCGAGGAGGTGGTGGAAGAGGATGCCCTCCTGCAGCGGGGCGAGCGGGTAGACGTCGGCGATGCGGTCCTCGGGGACCGCCGCCACGATCACGCGCCGCTCGTCGTCGGTCAGGTCGACGAGGTGTTCGGGCACCGTGACCGGCACCGGTCCGGCGGTGGCGGCGAGTCCGGCCGGGGTCGGGGTTTCGAACAGCGCCCGCACCGACACGGCGACGCCCCGCGCCCGGAGCCATTCGACGAGGCGGACGGCGAGCAGTGAGTGCCCGCCGAGGGTGAAGAAGTCGTCGTCCACGCCGACCGTGTCGAGGCCGAGGACGTCGCCGAACGCGGCGCACAGCAGTTCCTCGTGCACGTCGCGCGGGCCGCGGCCGGCGCCGGTCTCGAACCGCGGCGCCGGCAGCGCCCGCCGGTCGAGTTTGCCGTTGACGGTCAGCGGCAGCGCGTCCAGGGCCACGAACGCGGCCGGGACCATGTACTCGGGCAGGCGGGCCGCGGCGAAGTCCCGCAGCGCCGGACTGTCGGCGGTGCCGACGACGTACGCGACCAGGCGTTCTTCGCGCAGCAGCACGGCGGCCTGCGCGACCTGCGGGTGGGCGAGCAGGACAGCTTCGATCTCGCCGGGTTCGATCCGGAACCCGCGAACCTTCACCTGGTCGTCGGACCGGCCCGCGAACGTGAGGTCTCCGGCCGCGGTCCACCGGGCCCGGTCGCCGGTGCGGTACATCCGTTCGCCGGTGCCGAACGGGCATGCCACGAACCGGCCGCTGGTCAGCCCGGCCCGTCCGGCGTAGCCGCGGGCGAGTTGCGCACCGGCCACGTACATCTCGCCGGCGACGCCGACCGGGACCGGCTGCAGCCGCTCGTCGAGGACGTACACCCGCAGGCCGGGGATGCCGCGCCCGATCACACCCGCGGATTCCGGGCCGTCCAGCAGCCGGTACGTGACGTGCACGGTGGTCTCGGTGATGCCGTACATGTTCACCAGCTGCGGGCCGTGGTCCCACCACCCGTCCAGCCGTGTCGCGTCCAGGGCCTCGCCGCCAAACACCACGACCCGCAGGGCGCTCGGCGCCGCGGTCAGCTGGTAGAACGCCGACGGTGTCTGGCTCAGCACCGTCACCCGTTCCCGCTGCAGCAGCGCCCAGAAGTCCGCCGGTGAGCGGGACACGTCGAACGGGACGACGACGACCGTGCCGCCGTGCAGCAGGGCGCCCCACAGCTCCCACACGGAGAAGTCGAACGCGAACGAGTGGAACCACGTCCACACGTCGTCCGGCCCGAACTGGAACCGGTCGAACGTCGCCGCGAACAGCGACATCACGTTGCGGTGCGACACGACGACGCCCTTCGGCGTGCCCGTCGACCCGGAGGTGTAGATGACGTACGCCGGGTGGTCCAGCAGCAGACCCGGCACGGCCACCGGACCGTCGTCCGCGGGCAGGCCGGACAGGTCGGTAAGAACCAGTGCCGGGCGGGCGTCGGCGAGCATGAACTCGACCCGTTCCGCCGGGTACGCCGGATCAACCGGCAGGTATCCGGCGCCGGCCTTCAGGACGCCGAGCAGCGCCACCACCAGGTCCGCGGTCCGCTCCATCCGCACCGCGACCAGGTCCTCGGGGCCCACCCCGCGGCCGGTGAGGAACCGCGCCACCCGGTTCGACCGGGCGTCCAGCTCCGCATACGACCACCGCAGGTCACCGTCGACCAGGGCCGTCGCGCCCGGGGACCGGGCCGCCTGCGCCGCGAACACCGCGGGGAGCGTCCCCGCCGGGACCACGTCGACCGGGGCGTTCCACTCCGCCAGCACCAGTCGCCGTTCGGCCGGGTCCAGGACGTCCACATCGGACAGTCGGGTGGCCGGGTCCGCCGCCACGGTCGCGAACACCCGCAGCAGGCGGTCGGCGAGGCCGGCGACGGTGTCGGCGGTGAACAGGTCGGCCGATCCGGTGAGGTCGCCGACGATGCCAGCCGGGGTGCCGTCGGCGGTGTACGTCTCGGACACGGCGACGTCCAGGTCGAACTTCGCCGCCACCGGCCCGCCCGCCGCCTCCTGCACGGACACGCCGGGCAGGTCGAGTGCCGCCTCCGCCGCGTTCTGCACCGTCAACATCACCTGGAACAACGGATGCCGCGACAACGACCGCACCGGAGCAAGGTCCTCAACCAGGCGCTCGAACGGCACGTCCTGATGCTCGAACGCCGCCAGACCCACCTCCCGCACCCGCGACAGCACCTCCACGAACGACGGATCCCCCGACAGGTCCGTCCGCATCACAAGGGTGTTGACGAAGAACCCGACCAGATCGTCCAGGGCCTCATCCGTGCGACCCGCCACCGCCGTACCGATCGGAATGTCCGTACCCGCGCCCAGCTTCGACAACAACACCCCGAGCACGGCCTGCACCACCATGAACACCGTCGAACCCTGCTCCCGCGCCACCTCCCGCAACCGCGCGTGCACCCCGGCGGGGACGTGTACCGGCACGGTGTGGCCGACGTGGCTCGCCGCCACCGGGCGGGCCCGGTCCGCGGGCAGCGCCAGCTCCTCCGGCGCGCCGGCGAGAGCCTGCCGCCAGTAGCCGACCTGCCGCGAGATCACGCTGTCCGGGTCGTCCTCCGAGCCGAGCAGGTCCCGCTGCCACAGCGCGTAATCCGCGTACTGCACCGGCGGCGCCGTCCACTGTGGCGCGTGCCCTTGGACGCGGGCCGCGTACGCCGCGGACAGGTCGCGGGCGAGCGGGGCCGTGGACCAGCCGTCGCTGGCGATGTGGTGGACGACCACGACCAGGACGGCGTCCGCGGTGAACAGCCAGGCGCGGATCGGGATCTCGGCCGCCAGGTCGAACGCGTACCTGGTCGCCTGGGCGACCGCGTCCGGCGTGCCCTCGGCCACCTCGAGGTGCCAGTCGACGTCGTCGAGGATCCGTTGGTACGGCGCGCCGTCCGCGACCGGGAACACGGTGCGGAGCACCTCGTGCCGCCCGATGACGTCCCGCAGCGCGGCCTCGAGGGCCGCGACGTCCACGTCGCCGGACAGTCCCAGCACGACCGGGATGTTGTACGTCGGGCTGGGCCCTTCGAGCTGCCCGATGAACCACAGCCGCTGCTGCGCGTACGACAGCGGCAGCCGCTCCGGGCGGGGTTGCGGTGTCAGCGCGGTCCTGGCCGTGCCGGCGGCCGGCAGGCGTGCCGCGAGACCGGCGACGGTCGGGCTGTCGAAGAGGGTGCGGATGTCGACCTCGACGCCGAGCGCGGCCCGGACCCGGCTGACGAGCCGGACGGCGAGCAGGGAGTGGCCGCCGAGGGCGAAGAAGTCGTCGTCGACGCCGACGGTTTCGAGGCCGAGCACGTCCGCGAACGCTTCGCACAGCGCGGTCTCGCGGGCGTCGGCTGGGCCGCGGCTCGAGGTGCCGGCGCCGGTGGCGTCCGGTGCGGGCAGTGCCCGCCGGTCGAGCTTGCCGTTGGCGGTGAGCGGGAGCGCCGGGAGCACCACGACCGCGGCGGGAACCAGGTAGTCGGGGAGCCGGTCGGCCGTCAGCCGCCGCAGCGCCGACGGGTCCGGTTCGTCGGCGGCGTCGGCGGGGACCACGTAGGCGACGAGCCGCTTGTCGCCGGGGACGTCCTCGCGGGCGATGACCGCCGCCTGGGCGACCTGCCGGTGCCCGGCGAGGACCGCCTCGATCTCGCCGGGTTCGATCCGGAACCCGCGGATCTTCACCTGCTCGTCGGCACGACCGAGGTAGACGAGGTCTCCGTCGGCGTTCCAGCGCACCACGTCGCCGGTGCGGTACAACCGTCCGCCGGTGCCGAACGGGTCCGCGACGAACCGCTCCGCCGTCAGCCCGGCCCGGCCCACATAGCCACGAGCGAGCTGGACGCCGGCGATGTACAACTCACCGGCCACCCCGACCGGCACCGGCGACAACCGCTCATCCAGCACATACAACCGGGTATTCGCGATCGGCCGCCCGATCGGCACCTGCTCCCCCGCCAGCACCTGCCCCGACGACACCCGATACACACAACACCCGACAACCGTCTCCGTCGGACCATACTCATTCACCACCACCGAACCCGGCGCCCGATCCAACCACCGCCGCACCGGACCCGCCGACAACGCCTCACCACCAACCACCAGCACCCGCGCCGCCGACGACGCAGCAGGACCGATGATCAACTCCGCCAGCAACGGCAGATGCGCCGGCACGACCTTCACCACGTCGAACCCGTCCGACGCATTCAGCAACTCGGCCAGGCCCTCCGCGCCACCCTCCACACTCGCGACCACCCGCGACCCCGCGACGAGGGGTATCACCACGCTCGTGACAGTCAGGTCGAACGCCAGCGACGAGTGCAGCACCGCGCCCCGGCCCGCCGGACCGTACGCACCCACCGCCCACACCGCATAATTCGCCAACCCACCATGCGTGACCGCGACACCCTTCGGCATCCCCGTCGAACCCGACGTATAGATGACATACGCCAGCTGATCCGGCAGCACCGGCACGTCCAGCGGCGCGCCCGACTGCGCCGCCACCGCAGCAGCCACCCGGCGGTCATCGAGGGCCACGGAACGGACCCGCCCCGCAGGAAGCTCGTCGAGGATGTCCTCCACGCCGAGCAGCACCGCGGCGCGCGAGTCGGCGAGCATGAACCCGATCCGTTCCACCGGATACCCCGGATCGATCGGCAGGTACGCGCCGCCGGCCTTCCACACCGCCAGGAGCGCGACGACCATGTCGATCCCGCGGGGCAGGCACAGACCCACCACCGACTCCGCGCCGACACCCGAAGCGGCCAGGTAGCGGGCCAGGCGGTTGGCGCGGGCGTCGAGGTCCACATAGGACACCTCGACCCCGTCGCACACCACCGCGGCCGCGTCCGGCGTCCGCGCGACCCAGCCGGCGAACATCGCGGGCGCGAGGGTGCCGGGCATCGGCGTCGCGGTGTCGTTCCAGTCGATCAGGACGCGCCGGCGTTCGTCGGCGGCCATGACGTCGACCGCGGACAGCGGGGCGCCGGGGTCGGTGGTGACCGCGTCGAGGACCCGCACCCACCGCTGTGCGATCGCGGCGACGGTCGCGTCGTCGAACAGGTCCGCCGATCCGGTCAGCCGGCCGTGGATCCCGGCCGGGACACCGCCGGCGGTGAGGGTCTCCCCGACGTTGAGGTCGAGGTCGAACGTTGCCGCGGCGGCCGACTGCGACGCCGGCACCAGTTCGGTGATCCGCATGCCGGGCAGGTCGAGGGCGACCGCGGCGGTGTTCTGCACGGTCAGGATCACCTGGTACAGCGGGTGCCGGGCCAGGGAGCGGGTGGGTGCGAGCTCCTCGACGAGGCGTTCGAACGGCACGTCCTGGTGTTCGAGGCCGGCCAGGCCCGTCTCGCGGACGCGGGCCAGGAGGTCGTCGAAGGCTGGGTCGCCGGCGAGGTCGGTGCGCATGACGAGGGTGTTGACGAAGAACCCGACCAGGTCGTTGAGGGCTTCGTCGGTGCGCCCGGCGACCGCGACGCCGATCGGGATGTCGGTGCCGGCGCCGAGCTTGGACAGCAGCACGCCGAGCGCGGCCTGCAGGACCATGAACACGGTCACGCCGCGGGTCCGCGCCAGGTCCTGCACGCGGGCGTGGACGTCGGCGGGCACCTCCACTGCGACGGTGTGCCCGCGGTGACCGGCGACCGCGGGGCGCTGCCGGTCGACCGGCAGCGTGAGTTCCTCCGGGGCGCCGGCGAGTGCCTGCCGCCAGTAGCCGACCTGGCGGGAGATGACGCTGTCCGGGTCGTCCTCGGTGCCGAGCAGTTCGCGTTGCCACAGGGCGTAGTCGGCGTACTGCACCGAGAGCGGCTGCCACTGCGGGGCCTGTCCGGCGCGCCGGGCGGTGTAGGCCGCCGACACGTCCCGGATGAGGGGTCCGGTCGACCAGCCGTCGCTGGCGATGTGGTGCACGACCACGACGAGGACCTGCTCGCCGGTCTCGTCGGTGAACAGCGAGGCCCGGACCGGGAGTTGCGTCGCGAGGTCGAAGGGTTCCTGCGTCGCCCGGGTGACCGCGTCCGGCAGGTCTCCGGTGCGCACCTGGACCCGGTGCAGCCGCCAGTCCAGGTCGGTGCCGTCGACGATCTGCTGGAACGGTTCGCCGTCGGCGGTCGGGAACACGGTGCGCAGCACCTCGTGCCGGCCGATGACGTCGCGCAGGGCCGCTTCGAGGGCGGCGGTGTCGACGTCGCCGGACAGGCCGAGGACCATGGGGATGTTGTAGGTCGCGCTCGGGCCTTCGACCTGGCCGATGAACCACAGTCGTTGCTGCGCGAACGACAGCGGCAGCCGCTGCGGGCGGGTCCACGGCACCAGCGCCGACCGGGCCTGTCCGGCGCCCGGCAGCCGCGCCGCGAGCCCGGCGACCGTCGGGGCCTCGAACAGGGTGCGGATGTCGACCTCGACCTGCAGCGCCGCCCGGACCCGGCTGATCAGCTGGACCGCGAGGAGCGAGTGCCCGCCGAGGGCGAAGAAGTCGTCGTCGACGCCGACCGAGTCGAGGCCGAGGAGCTCCGCGAACGCCGCGCACAGCGCCGCCTCGCGGGCGTCGGCAGGGCCGCGCCGCCCGGGCGCGGCGGTCGTGACGTCCGGGGCGGGCAGGGCCTTGCGGTCCAGCTTCCCGTTGACGGTGAGCGGCAGCTCGTCGAGGGTCACGACGGCCGACGGCACCAGGTACTCCGGCAGCCGCGACGCGACGAGGTCCCGCAGCTGCGCCCGGTCGGCGGTGCCGACGACGTAGGCGACGAGGCGCCGGTCGCCCGGTGTGTCCTCGCGGGCGACGACCGCGGCCTGGGTCACCTCCGGGTGGCTGGTGAGGACCGCCTCGACCTCGCCGGGCTCGATCCGGAAGCCACGGATCTTGACCTGGTCGTCGGCCCGGCCCACGAACACGAGGTCCCCACCGGCCGTCCACCGCACGACGTCGCCGGTGCGGTACAGCCGCCCACCGGTGCCGAACGGGTCGGCGACGAACCGCGTCGCGGTCAGGGCGGCGCGGCGCACGTATCCGCGGGCGAGGCCGGCGCCGGCGACGTACAGTTCGCCGGCGACCCCGGCCGGGACCGGCGCCAGCCGGTCGTCGAGGACGTACACACGGGTGTCGAGGACGGGACGGCCGATCGCGACCTGTTCGGCCGTGGCGTCGCACCGCCACAGGGTGGCGTCGACGGTGGTCTCGGTCGGCCCGTAGGAGTTGAACATCCGGTGGCCGGCCGCCCAGCGGGCCATCACCTCCGGCGCGCACGCCTCCCCGGCGACCATCACCGTCACGTCGGCGCCGATCGCCGCCGGGTCCAGCAGCGCCAGCACGGCCGGCGGCAGCGTCACGTAGGACACCCGCTGGGTCCGCAGCACTGCGGTGAGGTCCGGCCCGAGGCGCCGGTCGGACGGCACGACGACGAGCGCGGCGCCCTGTAGCAGCGCCATGCTCCATTCCCAGCCGAACGTGTCGAAGCTCGCCGACGCGAACTGCGCCACCCGGTCCGCCGGGCCGACGCCCAGCAGCCGCGCGTGGCCGGCCGCGAACGCGGCGAACCCGGCGTGCGACACCATGACGCCCTTCGGCGTCCCCGTCGAACCGGACGTGTAGATGACGTACGCCGGGTGCTGCGGCAACAGCGCCACCGGTGCCACCGGTGCCGCGGCACCCGGCAGCGACGGCAGGTCGTCGAGGACCACGACCGGCACGGCACCGCCCGGCGGCAGCGCCGGCGCGGTGCCCGACGAGGCGAGGACCGCGACGGGTGCCGCGTCGGCGAGCATGAACGCGATCCGCTCCGCCGGGTACCCGGGGTCGATCGGCAGGTACGCGCCGCCCGCCTTGAGGACCGCCAGCAGCGCCACCATCAGGTCCGCGCCGCGCTCGAGGCACACCCCGACGAGGCGTTCCGGGCCGACGCCGAGCGCGGTGAGATGCCGGGCCAGCCGGTCCGCGCGGGTGTCGAGGTCGGCGTAGGTCACCTCGGTGTCGTCGCAGACGACCGCGGTCGCGTCCGGGGTCCGCGCGACCTGCGCCGCGAACAGCTCCGGCAGGGTCGCCGGCGCGACGCCGGAGGCGGTGTCGTTCCAGTCGACGAGCATCCGATGCCGCTCGGCCGGGTCGAGCACGTCCACATCGGACACCCGCGCGCCGGGATCGGCGACGAGCGTCCCGATGACGCGGATCCACCGGGCGGCGATCGCCGTCACGGTCGCGGGGTCGAACAGGTCGACCGAGCCGGTCAGCCCGCCGCGGATCCCGGCCGGTGCGCCGTCGGCGCCGAACTCCTCGGCGACGATGGCGTTCAGGTCGAACTTCGACGGCGGTTCGTCGCGCGGCGCCTCCCGGACCTGCACTCCCGGCAGGTCCAGCACCTGGTCGGGGGCGTTCTGCAGGGTGAGCATCACCTGGAACAGCGGGTGCCGCGACAGTGACCGCGCCGGGGCCAGCTCCTCGACCAGCCGCTCGAACGGCACGTCCTGGTGGTCGTAGGCGGCGACGCTCGCCGCGCGGACCCGGGACAGCACCTGGTCGAACGTCGGGTCGCCGGTCAGGTCCGTGCGGATGACCATGGTGTTGATGAAGTAGCCGACGAGGTCGTTGAGGGCTTCGTCGGTACGCCCGGCGACCGGCGCTCCGATCGGCACGTCCGGGCCCGCACCGAGCCGGTGCAGCAGGACGGCGAGCGTGGCCTGCAGCACCATGAACACCGTCACGCCCTGCTCGCGCGCCACCCGCAGCAGGCGGGCGTGCACATCGGCCGGCACCTCCAGCGCGACGGTGCGCCCGCGGTACGTCGCCGCCGCCGGGCGCTGCCGGTCGACGGGGAGCGCCAGTTCCTCGGGCGCGCCGGCCAGGGCCTGCCGCCAGTAGGCGACCTGCCGGGTGATGACACTGCCGGGGTCGTCCTCACCGCCGAGCAGTTCCCGCTGCCACAGCGTGTAGTCGGCGTACTGGACCGCCGGCGGCTCCCACGCTGGCGCGCGGCCCTCGAGCCGGGCCGCGTACGCGGTCGAGACGTCGTGCGCGAGGAGCCCGCTGGACCAGCCGTCGGTCGCGATGTGGTGCACGACCACGAGCAGGACGCGGGTGTCGGAACCGTCGGCGAACAGCCAGGCCCGGACCGGGACCTCGGCGGCGAGGTCGAAGGCATACCCGGCGGCGGCCGCGACCTCGGCCTGGAGTTCTGACGGGGCGACGTCGACCGCCTGCAGCTGCCAGCCGAGGTCCTCGACCCCGATGACGTGCTGGTACGGCTGCCCGTCGGCGGTCGGGAACACGGTGCGCAGCACCTCGTGCCGCTCGATCACGTCGCGCAGCGCCGCGTCGAGCGCGCCCGCGTCGACGTCGCCGGTCAGGCGCAGCTCCATCGGGATGTTGTAGAGCGGGCTGGGGCCTTCGAGCTGGTCGATGAACCACAGGCGTTGCTGCGCGTAGGACAGCGGCAGCCGTGGCGGGCGGGACCACGGCACCAGCACGGTGCGGGCCGCGCCGGAGCCCGACATGCGGGCGGCGAGACGCGCGACCGTCGGGGCCTCGAACACCGCGCGGGCCGGCACCTCGATCCCGAGCGCCGTCCGCACCCGGCTGACGAGGCGCACCACCAGCAGCGAGTGGCCCCCGAGGGCGAAGAAGTCGTCGTCGACGCCGACGGAGGTCAGGCCGAGGACGTCGGCGAACGCCTGGCACAGCAGCGCCTCACGCAGGTTCGCCGGGCCGCCGCCGGTCCCGGCGACGGCGGCGAAGTCCGGTGCGGGCAGCGCTCGCCGGTCCAGCTTGCCGTTCACGGTCACCGGCAGCGCGTCGAGGGCGACGAACGCCGCCGGCACCATGTACTCCGGCAGCCGCGCCGCGGCGAAGTCCCGCAACGGCGCCGGGTCGGCGGCGCCGACGACGTACGCGACGAGCCGCTGGTCCGCGGTCGCGACGACCGCCACCTGCCGCACGTCGGGATGCCGGGCGAGCACCGCCTGGATCTCACCGAGCTCGATCCGGAACCCGCGGAGCTTCACCTGCTCGTCCGCGCGGCCCAGGAAGACCAGGTCACCGGCGGGGGTCCAGCGCACGACGTCGCCGGTGCGGTACAGCCGGCCGCCGGCGCCGAACGGATCCGCGACGAACCGCTCACCGGTCAGCCCGGCGCGGCCGGCGTAGCCGCGGGCCAGCTGCGCACCAGCCAGGTACAGCTCACCGGCCACCCCCACCGGAACCGGCCGGAGTCGGTCGTCGAGGACGTATGCCCGCACGTTCGCCATCGGCCGGCCGATCGGGACGACCGGCCCCGCAGCGCCCGGGTCGCACTCCCATGACGTGGCCGTGATCGCGGCCTCCGTCGGCCCGTACGTGTTGTACAGCCGCGCGCCCGGCAACGCCGCGAAGAATGCGTCCCGCACCGCCGGGGGGAGTTCCTCGCCGCCGCTGAGGACGTGCCGCAGCGACCCGCACTCCGCCACCGACGGCTCGGCCAGCAGCAGCTGCAGCATCGACGGCACGAACTCCGCCGCCGTCACCCTCTCCCGCCGCATCAGCCCGGCAAGGTACTCCGGCTCGCGATGCCCGCCGGGCCGCGCCACCACCATCGCGGCCCCGGACACCAGCGGCAGGAACAGCTCCCACACCGACACGTCAAATCCGACCGGGGTCTTGAACAGCACCCGGTCCGACGGGCCGAGACCGTACTCGTCCGCCAGCCACCGCAGCGTGTTCACCACCGCCGCGTGCGAGACCACCACGCCCTTCGGCGTCCCCGACGAGCCGGAGGTGTAGATGACGTACGCGGCCTGATCCGGCAGTACCGGCGTGGCCAGGCCCGCGCCGGAGCACGCCCGCGCACCGTCCAGGTCGGACAGCACGACGCCGGCGCCGGCGTCGGCGAGCATGAACGCGACCCGCTCGGCCGGCAGGTCAAGATCAACCGGAAGGAACGCGGCGCCCGCCTTCACCACGCCCAGCAGCGCCACGACGAGGTCGGCGCCGCGCGGCAGCCGCACCCCCACCACCGACTCCGGGCCCACGCCGAGTTCGGCGAGATGGCGGGCCACCCGGTTCGACCGCACGTCCAGCTCGGCGAACGACACCGGCTCGCCCTCGAACACCACCGCGACCGCGTCCGGCGTCCGCGCCACCTGCGCCGCGAACAACGCCGGCAGCGACGCCGGTGGCGCGTCGGCCGCCGTGTCGTTCCACCCCGCCACGACCTGGGTCCGCTCGTCGGCGCCCAGCACCTCCACATCGGACAGTGCGGTGTGTGCGCCGCCGTCCAGGGCGCGTTCCAGCGCGGACACGAGATCCTCGACCGCGGTCTGCAGCATGCCGGTGACGGCGTACGGGTCGACCGGCGCGACGGCGTCCACGTCCAGGCCGAAACCGGTGCCGTCGTCGTCGATCGACACCGACAGCGGGTAGTTCGTCCGTTCCCGGAAGGACACCTGCCGGACGCCGTCGAACTCGACGGGACCGGCGGCGGCGTTGTGCCGGTAGTTGAACAGGGTCGTGAACAGCGGCTCGTCCGCCGGCACGGCGCTGGCCCGCTGCGCCAGCGCCAGCGGCGCGTGCTCGTGTTCGAGCAGCCCGGCCAGCTGCGCCCGCATCGCCGCCACCGCCGCCGTCACGTCGACGCCGGTCGTGCGGACCCGCACCGGCAGCGTGTTCATGAACAGGCCCGGCACCCGGTCGGCGCCGGCACCGGCGTTCATCCGGCCGAACAGGACCGTGCCGAACACCACGTCGTCGCGGGCCGACACGACCGCGAGCACCCGGGACCACGCCACGTGCAGCACCGTCGCCGGGCTGGCGCCGAGGCGGCGGGCCACGTCGCGCAGCCGGGCGGCCACCGTGGTGTCCAGGCCGGCGAGCGTCTGCACCGCGGCCGACCCGTCGCCATGCACGTCGCTGATCCCGAACGCGACGCTCGGCTCGGCGACGTCGGCGAGCAGGTCGTGGAAGAACGCCTCGTGCCCGCCGTCACGCAGGCCGGCCCGTGCCTGGGCGACGAAGTCGCGGAACGGCAGCGGCTCCGGCAGGTCGCCGGCCCGGCCCTCCAGGAGCGCCCGGATCTCGTCCAGGACCACCTCCATGGCGGTGTGGTCCTGGACCAGGTGGTGCATCCGCACCAGCCCCAGCCACCGGCCGCCGTCGACGCCGGTGACGTGCAGGTCCACCAGCGGCGCCCGGCCCAGGTCCATCGACAGCCCGACGGCCGAGATCAGCGCCTCCGCCGGGTCGTCCGCGCCGGCGGCGACGGGCACCTCGTTCACCCGCAGCGGCGCGGACCGCCAGACCACCTGTACCGGCTCCCGCAGGCCCGACCACACCACCGAGGTGCGGAACACGTCATGCCGGTCGACGACCCGCTGCAGCGTCGCGACGAACCGGTCGAGGCGCGGACGGTCGGCGAACTCCAGCACCAGCGGCGCGACGTAGGTGTCCTGGCCGCCGCCGGCGAGGAGGTGATGGAACAGGATGCCTTCCTGCAGCGGCGCGAGGGGGTAGACGTCGGCGACGTTGGCCGCGCCGCCCGGCACCGTGGCGAGCACCGCCTCGAGCTCAGGGCCGGTCAGGTCGGTCAGCGGCAGCATCTGCGGCGTGATCGTCCGCGCGCCGGCCGGGATCAGGTTCGCTGGCACCGGCACCACCACCGGGCCGGCCGCGGCGGCGACACCGGCGGGCGTCGGGGCCTCCAGCAGCGCCCGCACCGACACCGCCACGCCACGCACCCGCAGCCACTCGACGAGGCGCACGGCGAGCAGCGAGTGCCCGCCGAGGTTGAAGAAGTTGTCGTCGACGCCGACCGAGTCCAGGCCGAGCACGTCGGCGAACCCGAGGCACAGCAGCTCCTCGCGGACGTTCGCGGGTCCGCGGCCCGCACCCGCGGCGGCGGCGAAGTCCGGTGCGGGCAGCGCCCGCCGGTCCAGCTTGCCGTTCACGGTCACCGGCAGCGCGTCGAGGACGACGACGGCCGGCACCATGTACTGCGGCAGCCGCGCCGCGGCGAACCCGCGCAGGTCGGCGGGGTCGGCGGTGCCGACGACGTAGGCGACGAGCCGCTGGTCCGCGGTCGCGATCACCGCCGCCTGCGAAACGTCCGGGTGTCCGGCGATCACCGCCTGGATCTCACCCGGCTCGATCCGGAACCCGCGGATCTTCACCTGGTCGTCGGCGCGGCCCAGGAACACCAGTTCGCCGGCGGGGGTCCACCGCACCACGTCGCCGGTGCGGTACAGCCGCCCGCCGACGCCGAACGGATCCGCGACGAACCGTTCACCGGTCATCCCGGCGCGGCCCACGTAGCCGCGGGCCAGCTGGGTACCGGCCAGGTACAGCTCGCCCGCCACGCCGACCGGGGCCGGTTGGAGGCGGTCGTCGAGGACGTACGCCCGGACGTTCGCCATCGGGCCGCCGATCGGCACGACCGGCCCGGTGCGCCGCGGGTCGCACTCCCACGACGTGACCGTGATGGCCGCCTCGGTCGGGCCGTACGTGTTGTGCAGCCGCACGCCCGGCAGCACCTGGAAGAACCGGTCCCGCACGGCCGCGGGCAGTTCCTCACCGCCGCCGAACACGTGCCGCAGCGACCCGCAGCCGGCCAGGGACGGCTCGGTCAGCAGCACCTGGAGCATCGACGGCACGAACTTCGCCACCGTCACCCGCTGCTCGCCGATCAGCCCGGCCAGGTACGCCGGGTCCCGGTGCCCTCCCGGGCGCGCCACGACGACGGTCGCGCCGGACACCAGCGGCAGGAACAGCTCCCACACCGACACGTCGAACCCGACCGGCGTCTTGTACAGGATCCGGTCGGAGGGGCCGATGTCGTAGGTGTCGGTCAGCCACCGCAGCGTGTTGACCACACCCGCGTGCGACGTGACGACACCCTTCGGCGTCCCCGTCGACCCGGAGGTGTAGATGACGTAGGCCGGGTTGTCCGGCCGCACCGGCAGCCCGGGCCCGGCGGCGGGGTGCGCCGGCGAGCCGTCCACGTCGGACAGCACGATGCCGGCGCCGGCGTCGGCGAGCATGAACTCGACGCGCTCCGCCGGCAGGTCCGGGTCGACCGGCAGGAAGGCCGCGCCGGCCTTCACCACGCCGAGGACCGCGACCACCAGGTCGGCGCCCCGCGGCAGCCGCACCCCGACCACCGACTCCGGCCCTGCGCCCAGGCCCCGCAGATGCGCCGCCACCCGGTCGGACCGCACGTCGAGGTCCGCGAAGCTCATCGGGGTGCCCTCGAACACGACGGCGGTCGCGTCCGGGGTCCGGGCGACCTGCGCCGCGAACAGGTCCGGCAGGGTGGCGTCCGGCGACGCGACGGCGGTGTCGTTCCAAGCGACCAGGACCCGCTCGAGCTCGGCCGCGCCGAGCACCGGCAGCGACGACAGCGACCTTGACGCGCCGCCGCCGAGGGAGTGCTCCAGCGCCGTGACCAGTTCGGCGGTGGCGGTGTGCAGCATCGCGGCGAGGGCGTCCGGGTCGATCGGCGCGACCGCGTGGACGTCGAGGACGAAGCCGGTGCCGTCGTCGTCGACCGCGACCGCGACCGGGTAGTTCGTCCGTTCCCGGAAGGACAGCTGCCGGATGCCGTCGAACCCACCGTCGCCGCCGGGCGCGGTGGCCGTGTCGTGCCGGTAGTTGAACAGGGTCGTGAACAGCGGCAGGTCCGCCGGTACGGCGCTGGCCCGCTGCGCCAGCGCGAGGGGCGCGTGCTCGTGTTCGAGGAGCCGGGCCAGCTGCCCGCGCATCTCGGCGACCGCGGTCATGACGTCGGTGTCCGCGGTGCGGGCCCGCACCGGCAGCGTGTTGATGAACGTTCCCGGGACCCGGTCCGAGCCGGCGCCGGCGTTCATGCGGCCGAACAGCAGGGTGCCGAAGACGACGTCGCTGCGGCCGGAGACGGCGGCCAGGACCCGCGACCACGCCACGTGCATGATCGTGGCCGGGCTGGCGCCCGACCGGCGGGCCGTCCCGCGGAGCCGGACGGCGAGGTCCGCGTCGAGGGCCAGGCCGGACCGGAGCACGGCCGACCCGTCGCCGTGCACGTCGCTGACGCCGAACGCGACCGTCGGCTCGTCGACGCTGCCGAGGAGGTCGGCGAAGAACGCCTCGTGCGTGCCGGTGCCCAGGCCGCTGCGGGCCTGGACGACGAAGTCCCGGAACGGCAGCGGCGGCGGCAGTTCGGCGGCACGCCCGGCGAGGACGGCGTCGATCTCGCCGAGGACGACGTCGAGGGCGGTGTGGTCCTGGATCAGGTGGTGGACGCGGACCAGGGCGAGCCACCGGCCGTCGCCGGCCGGGCAGGTGTGGACGTCCAGCAGCGGGGCGCGGCCGAGGTCCATCGACAGGCCGACGGCGGCGGCGAGCGCGTCCGGTCCGGCGGCGGCGACCTCGGTGACAGGCAGGGTCGCGGTGCGCCACACCACCTGGACCGGCTCGCGCAGGCCCGCCCACACCACGGAGGTACGGAAGATGTCGTGCCGGTCGATCACCCGCTGCAGCGCGCCCGTGAACGCGTCGAGCCGGTCCCGGCCGTCGAACTCGAACACGCCGGGCAGGACGTAGACGTCGTCGCCGCCGTCGGCGAGCGTGTGGTGGAACAGCAGGCCCTGCTGCAGCGGTGCGAGCGGGTAGATGTCGGCGACGTTCGCCGCGCCACCCGGCACCGTGGCGAGGACCCGGTCGAGCTCGTCCTCGGTGAGGTCGGCCAGGGGCAGCATCTCCGGCGTGATCGTCTGCGCGCCCGCCGGGATCAGGTTCGCCGGGACCGGCACGGCGGCCGGGCCCGCCGCGGCGGCGAGACCGGCGGGGGTCGGCGTGTCGAGCAGCGCCCGCACCGACACGGAAACACCCCGGACCCGCAGCCATTCGACGAGGCGGACCGCGAGCAGCGAGTGCCCGCCGAGGGCGAAGAAGTTGTCCTCGACAGCAACAGAGTCCAGGTCGAGGATCTCGGCGAACCCGGCGCAGAGGACCTCTTCGCGCACGTCGCGCGGGCCGCGACCGGCGCCGGCCTCGAACCGCGGCGCCGGCAGCGCCCGCCGGTCGAGCTTGCCGTTCACCGTCAGCGGCAACGCCTCCAGCGTGACGAACGCGGCCGGGACCATGTACTCCGGCAGCCGCGCGGCCGCGAGGTCCCGCAGCGCGGGAGCGTCGGCCGGACCGACCACGTAGGCGACCAGGCGCCCGTCCCGCAGCAGCACCGCGGCCTGGGCGACCTGCGGATGTTCCAGCAGGACCGCCTCGATCTCACCGGGCTCGATCCGGAACCCGCGCACCTTCACCTGGTCGTCCGCGCGACCCAGGTAGACCAGTTGCCCGTCGGGCGCCCAGCGGACCGTGTCGCCGGTGCGGTACAGCCGCGCACCGGCGCCGAACGGGTCGGCCACGAACCGTTCGGCCGTCAGCCCCGCCCGGCCGGCGTAGCCGCGCGCCAGCTGCACGCCGGCCAGGTACAGCTGGCCCGGCACCCCGACCGGCACCGGTTCGAGCCGGTCGTCCAGGACGTAGACCCGCGTGTTGAGCACCGGACGGCCGATCGGCACGACGCCGGCCGCCGGGACCGCGCACTCGGTCACGTCGACGGACGCCTCGGTCGGGCCGTACAGGTTGAACAGCCCGGCACCCGGCAGGGTGGCGAAGAACCGGTCCCGGACCCCGGTTCCGAGTGCCTCACCGGAGCAGATCACCCGGCGCAGGCTGTCGCAGGACGCCGCCTGCGGCAGGAACGCCTCCAGCATGGACGGCACGAAGTGGACCGTGTCCACCCGGGCATCCCGGATGAGCGCGGCGACGTAGGACGGGTCGCGGTGCCCGCCCGGCCTCGCGACCACCATCGTGGCGCCCTGGACCACCGGCCAGAACAGCTCCCAGACGGACACGTCGAACCCGAACGGCGTCTTGTGCAGGACCCGGTCGCCCTCCGCGAGACCGAACCGGGACTGCATCCACGCCAGGCGGTTCACGATCCCGGCGTGGGAGACCACGACGCCCTTCGGGCGGCCGGTCGAGCCCGAGGTGTAGATGACGTACGCCGGGTGGTCCGGCAGCACCGTGACCGCGAGGTCGGCGTCGTCGTCACCGTCCACATCGGACAGCACATGCGCGGCGCCCGCGTCGCGCAGCATGAACTCGACCCGGTCCGCCGGCAGGTCCGGGTCGATCGGCAGGTACGCGGCGCCGGCCTTCACCACCCCGTGGATCGCCACCACCAGGTCGATCCCGCGGTGCATCCGCACCCCGACGACCGACTCCGCCCCGACGCCCAGGCCGCGCAGGCGGTTCGCGACCCGGTTCGAGCGGGCGTGCAGCTGCGCATAGCTGAGCGACACACCGTCGAACTCGACGGCGGCGGCGTGCGGCGTGCGGGCCGCCTGCGCGTGCAGCAGCTCCGGCAGGGTCACCGGCGGCACGTCGCCGGCGGTGGCGTTCCAGGTCGTCAGGACGCGGACGCGCTCGGCCGGGTCGAGGACGTCCAGCGCGTCCAGCGGCGCCGCGGTGTCGTGTTCCAGGGCGGACACGACACCGGCGACCGCCGCGCGTAGCATCGCGGCGACGGCCCGCGGGTCGATCGGTGCCACGGCGTCGACGACGAGGCCGAAGCCGTCGCCGTTGTCGTCGACGACGACCGCGAGGGGGTAGTTGGTCCGTTCCCGGAAGGACACCTGGCGGATGCCGGGCAGGTGGCGGTCCCGGTGCGCGTTGTCCTCCACGTTGTGCCGGTAGTTGAGCATCGTGGTGAACAGCGGCAGCTCCGCCGGGACGGCGCTGGCCTGTTGCGCCACGGCGAGGGGCGCGTGCTCGTGTTCGAGGAGCGCCGCCAGCTGCCCGCGCATCGCGGTGACGGCGGGCAGGACGCCGGTCCCGGCGGTGCGGACGCGGACCGGCAGGGTGTTCATGAACAGCCCGGCGACCCGGTCGGCGCCGGCGCCGGCGTTCATCCGTCCGAACAGGACGGTGCCGAACACGACGTCGTCACGGCCGCTGAGCACCGCGAGGACGCGGGACCAGGCGACGTGCACGACCGTCGCGGGGCTGGCGCCGGCCCGGCGGGCCGTCTCCCGGAGCCGGGCGGACAGGTCCGCGTCGAACGCCAGGGCGGCCTGGACGACCCCGGTGCCGTCGCCGTGCGCGTCGGTCACGCCGTACGCGGCGGTCGGCTCCTCGACGCCGGCGAGCAGCTGCCGGAAGTAGGTCTCGTGCCGGCCGGTGGCGCGGCCCGCGCGGGCCCGGGCGACGAACTCCCGGAACGGCAGCGGCTCGGGCAGGTCGCCGCCCCGGCCGTCCAGGACCGCCTGGGCCTCCTCCAGCAGCACCTCCATCGTGGTGTGGTCCTGGATGATGTGGTGGATGCGCACCACGCCCAGCCACCGGCCGCCGGCGGCCGCCGCGACGTGCAGGTCCAGCAGCGGCGCGCGGCGCAGGTCCATGGTGAGGCCGACCGCCGTCACCAGGTCCGCCCCGGCGTCGAGGGTGACCTCGGTGACCGGGAACGTCACCGAGCGGGCGACCACCTGGACCGGCTCGCGCAGCCCCTCCCACACGACGGCGGTGCGGAACACGTCGTGGCGGTCGGCCACCTGTTGCAGCGCCGCGGCGAACGCGTCGAGCCGGGCCCGGTCCTCGAACTCCAGCACGAACGGGGTGACGTAGACGTCCTCGCCGCCGGCCGCGAGAAGGTGGTGGAACAGCAGGCCTTCCTGCAGCGGGGCGAGCGGGTAGACGTCGCCGACGTTCGCGGCGCCGCCCGGCACGGTGGCGACGACCGCGTCGAGCTCGGCCTGGGTCAGCTCGACCAGGGGCAGCATGTCCGGGGTGAGAGCGGCGGCACCGGCCGGGATCCGGTTGGCCGGCACGGGGGTCATGGACGGCGCGGCGACCACCGCGGCGGCGAGCCCGGCCGGGGTTGGGGTGTCGAAGAGCGCCCGCACCGACACCGGCACGCCCCGCACCCGCAGCCACTCGACGAGCCGCACGGCCAGCAGGGACTGCCCGCCGAGGGCGAAGAAGTCGTCGTCGGCGCCGACCGTGCCGAGCTCGAGGACCTCCGCGAACCCTTGGCAGAGCAGCTCCTCGCGGGCGTTCGCCGGGCCGCGGCCGGTTCCGGCGGGCGCGGCGTCGGGGGCCGGGAGGGCCGCGCGGTCCAGTTTCCCGTTGTGGGTCAGCGGCAGGACGCCGAGGACCACGACCGCGGCGGGCACCATGTGCTCGGGCAGCCGGGCCGCGGCGAACTGCCGCAGCGCGGCCGGCAGCGTGCCGTCCTCGGCGTGGCCGCCGTCCTCCGCGACGACGTAGGCGACCAGCCGCCGGTCGCCGGGCACGTCCTCGCGCGCGACGACGGCGGCCTGCGCGACGAGCGGGTGGGCGGCGAGGACGGCCTCGACCTCGCCGGGTTCGATGCGGTAGCCGCGGATCTTGACCTGTTCGTCGGCGCGGCCGAGGTAGACGAGGTCCCCGTCGGTGTTCCACCGCACCACGTCGCCGGTGCGGTAGAGCCGTTCGCCGCTGCCGAGGGGGTCGGCGACGAACCGGGCGGCGGTGAGGCCGGGGCGCCCGACGTACCCGCGGGCCAGTTGCGCCCCGGCGATGTACAGCTCGCCGGGCACGCCGACCGGCACCGGCCGCAGCCGCCGGTCCAGGACGTACAGGCGGGTGTTGGCGATCGGCCGCCCGATCGGCACCAGCTCGCCGGCCGGTGGCCGGTCCGCCGTCACGCGGTGCACGCAGCACCCGACGACGGTCTCGGTCGGCCCGTACTCGTTGACCACGACCGACGCGGGTGTCCGGTCGAGCCACTGCCGGACCGGGCCGGCGGTGAGGGCCTCGCCACCGACCACGAGGACCCGGGCGGCGTGCGGTGCGGCGGCGTCGTCGATCAGGCGCGCCAGCAGCGGCAGGTGCCCCGGCACGACCTTGAGCACGTCGTACCCGCGGGTGGTGTTCATCAGCCCGGCCAGGCCCTCGGCGCCCCCGTCGGGGCTCGCCACGACCGGGGAACCGGCCGCGAGGGGCACCAGCACGCTGGTGACGGTGAGGTCGAAGGCCAGCGACGAGTGCAGCACGGCGCCGCGGCCGGCCGGCTCGTAGGCGCCGATCGACCAGGACACGTAGTTGGCCAGGCCGCCGTGGGTGACCGCGACACCTTTCGGCGTGCCGGTCGAGCCCGACGTGTAGATGACGTAGGCGAGCTGGCCGGGGGCCGTGCGCGCCTCGACCGGGTCCGCGGGCCGGGCGGCCACGGACGCGGCCACCCGGGGGTCGTCGAGCGCGACGGTCCGGACCCGGCCCGCCGGGAGCTCGTCGAGGACGTCCTCCAGGCCGAGCAGCACCGCGGCCCGCGAGTCGGTGAGCATGAACGCGACCCGCGCTGCCGGGTAGTCGGGGTCGATCGGCAGGTACGCGCCGCCGGCCTTCCACACGGCCAGGAGCGCGACCACCATGTCGATCCCGCGCGGCAGGCACAGCCCCACCACCGACTCGGTGCCGACGCCGAGCTCCGACAGGTGCCGCGCCAGCCGGTTCGCGCGGGCGTCGAGGTCCACATAGGACACCTCGGTCCCGTCGCACACCACCGCGACCGCGTCCGGTGTCCGCGCGACCCGCACCTCGAACTGCGCCGGGACCAGGCCGCCGGGCAGCGCCACGGCGGTGTCGTTCCACCGGCGCAGCAGCAGGTCCCGTTCGTCCTCGTCGAGCAGGTCGACGTCGCCGACCAGGTCGGCGGGGTCCGCGCCGGCGATCCACCGCAGCACCCGGTGGAAGCGCCGCGACACGTCCGCGGACTCGTCGTCGGCGTGCAGGTCCCGGTTGAGCTCGACCGCGGTGAAGACGCCGCCGACCGCCCGGCCGTGGTAGAGGTCGATCCGCAGGTCGTCGACGGGGCCGGTGTACAGGCCGGTCCACTGCACGGTGCAGTCGCCGAAGCGCACCGGCTGGTCGGCCGGGATGACGTTGACGACGGTGTCGTACAACGGGCCGCCGACCATGCCGAGGTCGGCCATCATGTCCGTGTACGGGTACCGCTGGTGCACCAGGCCCTGCCGGGTCGCCGCCGAGACCTGCCGCACCAGGTCCGCGACCGTCGTCCCAGGGGTCAGGCTGAGCCGCACGGGCACGGTGTTCGCGGTCATGCCCGGGATCCCGAACTCGCGCATCCGGGTGCGGCCGTTGACGGCGACGCCCAGGACGAGGTCCTCCGTGCCGGTGACCCGGTGCCGGTAGATCGCCGCGGCGGCGATGACCGCACCGGCGAAGCTGGTCCGCAGGCGGCGGGCCGCGGCCCGCAGCGCGGCGAGACCGTCGGGACCGTCCTGCTCGCGGTACTGGGCCGGCCGGTTCGCCAGCCGCCCCGTGTGGTGGCCCCGCCAGCCACCCGGCTCGGGCGCGCCGCTGAGCACGCCACGCCAGAAGTCGCGGTCCCGGTCGCGGTCCGCCGACTCCCGGTAGGCGTCGTCGGAGCCGGTCAGGACGGTCACCGACGCGAGCGGGTCGCCCTCGGCGGCGCCGCCGGTGAGCCCGGCGTAGACCTGGGCGAGCCGCCGGGCGAACACCGACAGGCCCTCGCCGTCGACCGCGATGTGGTGCGCCCGCTGATACCAGATGGTGTGCCGCTCCCCCAGCCGCAGCACCGCCTGCGCGGTCAGCCACCCGGCGGTCAGCTCGACCGGGGTGTCGACGTCCGCGCGCATCCAGGCCTCGGCGGCGGCCCGCGGGTCGGGTTCGCCGCGCAGGTCGAGCACGGTGACCGGGAACGGCGTGGTGTCGTCGACGTACTGCTGCGGCACGCCGGCCTCGGTGGTGAGCCGCAGCCGGTACCCGTCGGCCTCGGCGAGCGTGCGGTGCAGCGCGGCCACGAACGTGTCGACGTCGAGGTCCCCGCGCAGCTCCAGGTAGTCGCCGATGTTGAAGGTCGGGCTGGCCGGGGCGAGCTGCTGGGCGTACCAGACACCGAGCTGGCCGGACATCAGCTGCCGCAGTTCGTGCTCAGACCCACCCATGACTGCCAACCTCGATCGTTTGGAGAGGAACGACGACGGACCAGGTGCTGGACCCAGGGGACCGGCCGCCGGTCATTTCGTGGCGGATCCGCCGGTCAGCGCGACGATCCGGTCGGTGAGGTCGGCGAGGCTGGACACGTCCCAGATCAGTGTGGGTTCGACGGCCACGCGCAGGGTGTCCTCGATCTCGCCGGCCAGCGCGAACGCGTAGACCGAGTCCAGCCCGTAGTCGGCCAGCGGCGCATGCGGGTCGACGGCGTCGGGCGTCTCGTCCAGGTAGTGCGCGACGCGGCCGACGAGCCAGGCGCGGATGCTGTCCGGGGTCAGTTCGACGGCGACGACGTGCTGCTCGGTCATGGGTGCCCTCCCTGTCCCGGTCGGTGCCGGGCGGTCAGATCGAAGAGTCCGCGGTCTCGGTGACGCTCCGCCGCGGCGGTGAAGAGCCGTTCCTCGACGTCCTCGCGCTCGGCGTCGGTGAGCACGGAGGCGCCGCCGAGCCGCCCGGCGAGCCGGTCCAGGACCCCGACCAGCTCGGTCTCGCCGAGCCGGGTGCCGCCCCGGTCCCACACGGCCAGCGCCGACGCCGCCGCGAGGAGGACCGAGTACCGGTCGGCGAGCGCGTACGCGGCCGGTGACGCGCCGATGGTGATGTCCCGCGGCGGCAGGGCAACGCAGGCGTCGCGCAGCGCGCCCAGCTCGGCGAGGAACCGTGCGGCGAACCGGCCCACCGGACCGCCGCCGGCCCGGTCGCCGATCGCGGCGAGCGTGCCCATGACAGGATCGCCGGTCGGGGCGCCCACGCTGAGCCGGTCCGGGTCCAGCGGCGGCAGCGCGCCCCCGGGCTCGAACAGCTCCGGCGCGCCGGGCGGGTCCCGCAACCAGGACCGGCGCGCGAGCCTCGGCAGGGACGGGAGCATCGCCGCCAGGCAGGCGGACCGCGAGATGTGGATGAAGGTGGCGGACGCGGCGTCCCGGGCCATCTTCTGGAAGATCGCGTACGGGCCCTGCCGCAGGTACCCCTGCGCGCCCAGGACCGACCGCAGGTCCTCGAACGCGTCGAGCGTCATCCGTGACGTCAGGTACTTGGCGGCCGGCGCGTACAGGGAGACCGCCGGGGACAGGTGCAGCGCCCGCAGCACGACCGCCGAGACCGCGTCGACGGCCAGCAGGTCGGCGTAGGCGCGGGCGATGACCGCACGGACGTACGGCAGATCGGCGGCGGTGGCGCCGTAGAGCCTGCGCCCGGCCGCGAAGCCGATCGCGGCCCGCAGCGCGGTGTCCAGCGGCCCCACCATGAACGACGGGATGATCGCCCGGGTGATCTGGAACGCCCGCATGGCCGACTCCAGGCCCGCGCCCTCACCGCCGAGGAGGGTGTCGTCCGGCACCGGGCAGTCGCGGAACTCCATGCCGCCCAGTTGCAGCCCGCGCAGCCCGGAGCTGCCGGAGCGCGGCAGATCGCACACGGCGGAGGCGGGCAGCGCGGCCCGGGAGACCAGGAACTGGCTGTGGCTGCGGCTGCCGGCGGCGTCGGCGGTCCGCGCGAACAGCACGAACGCCTCGGCGCGGCGCAGGTTCCCGACGACCTCCTTGCGCCCGGTCAGCAGCCACCGCCCGGTTCCGCGGCGGGCGGCGAACCCGGCGCCGGCGAGGTCGTTGCCGTGGTCGAGCTCGTGGAACGCGGCGGCGATCCGGCCGTTGGCCAGCAGCAGGTCGGCGGCGGTACGGCGCTGCTCGCCGGTGCCGGCCACCCACACGTTGACCCAGCCGATGAAGGAGCTGAAGCCGTACCCGGCGGCCAGGCACGGGTCGAGCCGCCAGAGGGTGCGCTGGACGTCGGCGAGGCGGTCGGCGCGGGTGAGGCGGCCCCCGTACGCCGCCGGGACGAACTCGGCGTTCAGGCCGTAGCGGTCCAGCAGCCGCTCCCCCTCGGCGAACGTCTCGGCGCGCTCGTCGGCGGCGAGCGCCGCGGCATGCCCGGCCGGGTTCGCCGGGTCCCACGCATCGCCGAGCAGCGCGTCGAGGTCCTCAACGCCCACCGGGGTCTCCGCCCTGCCCGGCCGGCACCGGCATGGGATCGCCGAACGGCGTCACCGGTGCGCCGGTCCGCGCGGCGTCGGCGACGACCCGGGCGAGCTGTTCGTCGGCGTACTCGTCGCCCTGCACCGGCTCGGGCCGCGGCAGGCGCAGGATCGTGGCCGTCCGGGACCGCAGGGCGCGCAGCGCCGCCCGGACCCACAGACCGTCCTCCCACAGCGGCTCGCCCCGGTGCTGTTCCTCGCCGGCGGCCCACAGGTGCAGGCAGGCCGCCCCGGCGAAGCCGAGCTCGTAGGCGGCGGCGAGTTCGTACGACACCATCGCCGGTCGCGCCGCGGGACGGACCCGGGCCATCCGGGTGTGCACCTCGCCGAGCTCGTCGCACAGGGCCCGCGCGTGCTCAGCCAGGCCCGCCGGTACACCGGCCGACGCGGTGACGGACGCGCTGATCGACGCGGCGAGGTCCGGCAGCGACTGCACTACGGAGCACCCGCGGCGGGACAGCAGCGTGAGCGCCGCGGGGTCCAGGGGACGCACGGGCCCGCCCGGCCGCACCGTCTCGCGCAGGCCGTCGGTGTCCGTGGCGCGCTCGGACCAGCCGCGGACCAGCCGCGGGAACTGCTGGATCAGGGCGGCCCGGTTCACCGGCGTGCTGCCGTCGAAGACCGCGACGACCTGGTGGTCGCGGCGCAGCTTCTGGAACGCGCCGTGCTCGTGGACGCCGGTCAGGAACGACCGCGCGCCGAGCAGCTCGGCCAGCTCCGCCAGCAGCGCGTCGACCAGGGTCGGGGCGAGGGCCTTCGCCACCGCGGAGACCACACTCATCTCCGGGGTGAGGCCGTGGATGCCGCGGCAGGCGGCGATCGTGGCCGCCTCCACGGCGGCGAGGTGCGCCGCGGCACGGCCGAGGACCGACGCGTGGTAGGGCCGCTCGATGAGCGGGTGGCGCTGGATCACCCGGCCCGCGACGAACCGGGCGGTGACCCGCAGCGCGTGCTCGCCGGCGCCGAGCGACAGCGACGCGCACATGGTCCGGGTGAGCTGGAGCGCCCGCAGGACGGTCTCGACGCCCGTGCCTTCCGCGCCGACCCGCGCGGACGCCGGGACGTCGGCGCCGGTGAACTCGATGCCGGAGATGTCGGCGCCGCGGATGCCGTGCGTCAGCACCTTCGGCAGCGCCCGCCACGATCCGGGCCGGGCGGTGGACTTGTCGAACACGAACAGGCTGTGGCCGCGGGCGCCGCGCTCGCCGGTGCGGGCCAGGACGGTCAGCAGGTCCGCCCGGGTGGCGTTGTTGACCGGCCATTTCACGCCGTCCAGGCGGTAGCCGCCGGGGTGCGGCACCGCGACGCAGGAGCCGTTGAGCAGGTCCGCCCCGTGGTCCGGCTCGGACAGCGCCCAGCCGACCGGGGCCGCGGCCAGGACGGCGGCGGCGACCGCGCGGGCCTGCTCCGGGTCGGCGGCGACCCACACGGGTGCGGCGCCGAGGTAGGTCTTGGCGTGCGCCACCGCGGCGGTCAGGTCGCGGCGCGCGACGACGCGGACCAGCCGCAGGAGCTCCTCATGGTTCTCCAGCCGTCCGCCGTGCCCGGCGGGCACGTAGTGGGCGGCGAGACCGGCCTCGTCGAGCCGGCCGCAGGCCTCGGCCGGGAACAGCTCGCCGGCGTCGGCCGCGGCGGCGGTGCGGCCCGCCTCGTCCGGGTCACCGAGCGCGTCCTCCAGGACGGTGCCCGCCGACCGGCCCCCCGCCGGTGGTGCGGTCATCACTGCGCATCGACCGGCAGAAGGCGCCGCACGTCAGGGTCGAGCCGGCTGTGCAGCAGCGGGACCCGCCCAGCGAGGAACTGCTCGCGGATCGCCTGCCGCTGGATCTTCCCGCTGGTGGTGCGGCGGACGGTGCCGCGGCGGACCAGCAGCACGTTGCGGACCGGGACGCCGAAGACGGTCGTGAGGTGCCTCACGACGTCCGCCGCCACGGCCGGCAGGTCCTGCTCCGGCGTGCGCGGATCGACCTCGTGGATGAGCACGACCCGCTCGTCCGGCGCCGCGACGCCGAAGGCGGCCCCGACGAACGCGGCGAGGGCCGGGTGCGCCTGCCGCGCCTGCTGCTCCAGGTCGTGCGGGAACAGGTTGCGGCCGCGGACCTTCACCATTTCCTTGAGCCGGCCGGTGATGAACAGCTCGCCGCCGCAGAGGGCGGCCAGGTCGCCGGTGCGCAGCCAGCCGGGCGCTTCGGCGGGCTCACCGTCGAGGCGGGCGCGGAAGATCTCCTCGCTGAGCGCCGGCTGGTTCCAGTAGCCGCGGCCGATGCTGTCGCCGCGCAGCCACAGCTCACCGATCTCGCCGTCCGGAAGGGCCCGGCGGGTCGCGGGGTCGACGATGCGGACCTCGTGCGCGCCGGGCGTGCCGACACCCACGATCTCCTTGCCCTCCCCGCCGGTGGTGCGAGTGAGCCGCGGCCGCTCCGCGGACTCGACGTCGCGCGGGTCGACGACGACCACGGTCGCGGCCTCGCCGCGCGGGTTGGACGACACGTACACCACGGACTCGGCCATGCCGTAGCCGGGCGTGAAGACCTCTGGCCGCAGCCCGGTCACGGCGAACCGCTTGGCGAACGCGGCGGCCGTCGGCACGTGGATCGGCTCCGAGCCGTTGATGAGCCGCTGCAGGTTCGACAGGTCGAGGCCGTCGAGGTGGTGGTCCTGGACGAGCCGCAGGCACAGGTCGAACGCGAAGTTCGGCGCGGCCGTCACGCTGGTGCGGAAGCGGGTCATCAGCCGGAACCACTCGACCGGCCGCTTGACGAACTCGCTGGGCGACATGAGCACGGTGTGGGAGCCGTACAGCAGCGCCACGGTCAGCTGCGCGAACAGCCCGAAGTCGTGGTGCAGCGGCATCCACGTGCCGAACGAGTCGCCGGGCCGCCCGATCCCGCCGTTGACGTGCAGGGAGAGGACGTTGGCCAGGACGTTGCCGTGGTCGAGCAGCACGCCCTTGGGCGATCCCGTCGACCCCGAGCTGTACTGCAGGACCGCGAGCGCATCGGACCGCAGGCCCAGCCGGAGCCCGGACGCGTCCGGCAGGTCGCCGGTCCCCGCGTCGCCGGGCTCCTCGACGGGGACGTGCGCGAGGCCGTGGGCGCCGAGCCGCTCCCCGATCGCCTCCCGGTCCCGGGCCGTGGCGAAGACCAGCCCCGGGGTGCAGTCGCCGACGATCACGGCGACCCGCTCGGCGGCGACGGACGAGCCGCCGAGCGGGGGTGCCGGGACGGCGACGAGCCCGGCGAGCATGCACGCCAGGTAGAGCTCGACGAACTCGGTGCCGGTCGGCAGCGAGATGATGACCCGTTCCCCCGGCGCCAGCCTGGACGCCAGGTGCTCGGCGCGCAGGCCGGCTCTGCGGGCGAGCTCGCCGTAGCTCAGGCCGGGGTGCTCCGTCTCGGCGGAGCCGCGGTAGATGGTGAGCGCGATCTCGTCGGGGTGTGCTGCGGCCCGGTCCATGAACGCGGCGCCCACGGTGCGGCGAAGATCGACACTCATGAACATACTCCCCGCTGGTAGGTACCGGGCCTCAGCTCTGCTGCGTCTCGAGCTTCTCGTTCTCCATCCGCTCCATGGCCTCGATGAGGCTCTTCGGACGCATGTCGGTCCAGCTCTTCTCGATGTACTCGAGGCACTCCTCGCGGCCGGCCTCGCCGAAGACCGTCTTCCAGCCCGCGGGGACGTTGGCGAAGACCGGCCACAGTGAGTGCTGTCCCTCGTCGTTGACCAGGACGAGGAAGGTGCCTTCGGGGTCGTCGAACGGGTTCATCACGCCGCCCTTTCTCAAAGGTGACTGGGGTCGGGACACGCCGGAACGCGGGCGCTCGGCCGAAGGGTTCCGTGCGGCCTCAGGAGAGTCGGCGCTCACCGCAGGTCGGCGAGCCGCGCGCCCCCGGTGGCACCGGAGGCGGACCTACTATGACCCGCACCGGCGATCCGATCAACGGTGTCCGGACGGCCCCGCTGACACGGTGTTCAACCGGCGGCGCAGCCGCAGTTGAACACCCCGGGTCGTGCCGTTCAGCGTTGCCCGCAAAGGATTTCCGCACGTCCTGGTCATCGCACGGTCCCGTCAGTAAGGTCTCGCCGTGCCAGGTGCGCGTGGTGGTGGAGACGTGGCCGACATGCCGTAGTGACAGCCGTCCCCCACAAGGAATCCGCAGCACTGACGACCATGTGGAGGACACTGATGAGTGACGCTGGCGAGCCGCGTTTCCTGCGATCCAACGCGATCCTGGAGCCGCTGGTCGACCGTTTCTACGCTTGGCTGCACACCGTCGCGCCGGTGCAGGGCTCCATGAACCTTGCCTCCCTGCAGGTGCCACTGCTCGAGTCGTACCTGGAGAACCCGCAGGTGCACATCGCCGCGGTGAACAACCCGGAGCTGCGCGGCGGATACTTCGTCGGCATCGAGGAGGCCCGCAAGGACGAGGTCGCCGATCTGCTCGCGGCGATCAAGCGCGACCGGGCCGACATGCTCGCGTTCGCCAAGGCCATCACCGACGGCGCGGACCTGGTGCGGGAGTCAGCCAACGGGTTCGACCTCACCCCGCTGTACCCGAAGCTGCCGACCATCCTCAACGGCCTGGTCGAGCTGGCCTACGACGCGGGAAACCAGGCGTCGCTGCACTTCCTCGAGCCGGTGGTCTACAAGAGTGCGCTGTTCGACGAGAAGCGCCAGTCGGTGCAGCTGTCGCTGGAGGACGGTGTCGAGCGGCCGTTCATCCTCGCCACGCCACGCCTGCCCGGGCCGAAGGTGCTGGACCTGGACCTGCCGTTCCGCCACCCGGGCCTGGAGGAGCTGGTGAAGGCGCGGGTGCACGCGACCACCGCCGGCCGGCTGCGCGAGGCCCTCGAGCTCGACGACACGCAGGCGCTGTGGCTGGACCGGCTGCTGGACACCAGGCCGAGCCTCAGCCCGGACCGGCACATCGAGGCCGGTGGCCGGGTCCGCTACTTCGGCCACGCCTGCCTGGTCATGCAGACCCCGCAGGCCGCGGTCGTCACCGACGCGTTCATCAGCGCCGACAACACCAAGGGCGACCGGTACACCCTGGACGACCTGCCCGACTTCATCGACCTGGTCCTCATCACCCACGGCCACCAGGACCACGTCGTGCTGGAGACCCTGCTGCAGCTGCGTGGGCGGCTCGGCGCGGTCGTCGTGCCCCGCTCCTCGAAGGGCAGCATCGTCGACCCGTCGCTGGGCGCGTACCTGCGCAGCATGAACCTGCCGGTCATCGAGGTCGACGAGTTCGACGAGGTGCCGTTCCCCGGCGGGAAGGTGACCGCGACGCCGTTCCTCGGTGAGCACTCCGACCTCGACATCCGCTCCAAGTCGACGTACTGGGTGGAACTGGCCGGCAAGAAGATCTTCGTCGGCGCGGACTCCTCCGGCATCGACCCGGTGCTCTACCGCCACATCCGCAACCACCTGGGCAAGGCCGACATGGCGTTCCTCGGCATGGAGTGCGACGGCGCCCCGCTGACCTGGCTCTACCAGGCGATCCTGACGGTCACGGTGTCGAAGAAGATGAGCAAGTCCCGCAAGCTGTCGGGCTCCAACGCCGAGCAGGCCGCCGCGATCATGACGGAGCTCGGCTCGGACGAGGCCTACATCTACGCCATGGGTGAGGAGAGCTGGCAGGGCCACGTCATGGCCACGTCGTACAACGAGGACACCTACCAGATGAAGCAGATCGAGGAGTTCCTCGGCTGGTGCGCCAACCAGGGCATCACCGCCGAGCACCTGTTCAACAAGCGCGAGTGGCGCTGGTCGTAACCGCGGCTTGACCGAGGCCGGCACCTTCCCGGGTGCCGGCCTCTTTGTTCGCTTCCCGGCCCACCGTTCAACTGACGCCACATCGCCAGTTGAACGCGGGGTTGGGGCCTGTTCCACCGAACCCGCGTCGCGGTTCACCGGCGCGCAGCTCCGCGGCCCGTACCGGGCTCTCACAAGGCAGGATGGTTCTCAATGGCAACAACGGTCGGCCCGCCGCCGGGCGCCGAGACGCATCCCGACGACGCTCCGGAGGACGTGGAGGAGCACCCCGCGGGCGCCGGGAGTGTCGCGCACCTGATGCACATGGACGACGAGATCACCCGGCAGCGGATCCGCCCCGGCACGTGGAAGCGGGTCATTCCTTACCTCATGGAGCGCAAGTGGGGGCTGGCCGCCCTGCTGACCACGACGGCGCTGCAGGCGGCGGTCGTCGCGGCCGGGCCGCTGCTGATCAAGACCCTCATCGACGACGGCATCCTGCGCCGCAGCACCGGCACCGTCATCGCGGTCGCCGCGGCGATCGCGGGGCTGGCCCTCTTCGGCGCCGTCATCTCGTTCCTGGAGGCCTGGTTCGCCGGCCGGGTCGGTCACGGCCTCGTCTACGACCTGCGCGTGCAGGTCTTCAACCACGTGCAGCGCCAGCCGCTGGTGTTCTTCACCCGCGCCCAGACCGGTGCGCTGGTCAGCCGGCTCAACGCCGACGTGATCGGCACCGAGCGGGCGGTGACCACGCTGCTGTCGCAGTCGCTGTCCATCGTCCTGACGCTGGTGTTCGTGCTCGCCTCGATGTTCTACCTGTCGTGGCAGGTCACGATCGCGGCGCTGCTGCTGATCCCGGTCTTCCTGTGGCCCGGCCGGGTCGTGGGTGGCCGGTTGCAGCGGCTGGCCCGCGAGGGCATGCAGCAGGACGCCGAGATCGGCTCGCTGATGAACGAGCGCTTCAACGTCGCCGGGGCGATGCTGAGCAAGCTGTACGGCCGGCCCCGGCGGGAGTCGCAGTCGTTCGCGAAGAAGGCGGCCCGGATGCGCGACATCGCCATCCTCGGCAACGCCTACGAGAGCCTGCTCGGCATCATCCTCGCCACGCTCACCGCGATCACCAGCGCGGTCGTCTACGGTGTCGGCGGTTCCCTGGTCATCGACGGCGTGCTGCAGATCGGCACCGTGGTGGCGCTGTTCGCGCTCATGACCCGCCTCTACGCCCCGATCATCCAGCTCAACTCGATCCAGCTGAACGTCCTGATGACGCTGGTGAGTTTCGACCGGATCTTCGAGGTCCTGGACCTGCGGCCGCTCATCGAGGACCGGCCCGGCGCCCAGCCGCTGCCCGGCGCCGCCGACGGTATCGCGCCGGACATCGAGTTCGTCGACGTCGAGTTCCGGTACCCGACGGCGGCGGAGGTCTCGCTGCCGTCGCTGGAGACCTTCTCGGTGAAGACGCCGGAGCGCGCGGACAACGCGACCGTCCTGCACGGCGTGAGCTTCCGCGCCCCGGCGGGGAAGATGACCGCGCTCGTCGGCCCGTCCGGCGCCGGCAAGAGCACCATCACCCAGCTGGTTCCCCGGCTGTACGACCCGGTGTCCGGGACGGTCCGCATCGGCGGGCACGACCTGCGGGACGTGACGCTGGAGTCGGTGAGCGAGCAGGTCGGTGTCGTCGCGCAGGACGCGCACATGTTCCACGACACCGTGCGGGCCAACCTGCTCTTCGCTGCGCCGAAGGCGTCGGAGCAGCAGATCGTGGAGGCGTGCCGGGCCGCGCAGATCTGGGACATGATCTCCGCGCTGCCCAACGGGCTCGACACGGTCGTCGGCGACCACGGGTACCGGATGTCCGGCGGCGAGAAGCAGCGGGTCGCCCTCGCGCGGCTGCTGCTGAAGTCCCCGCCAATCGTCGTGCTCGACGAGGCGACGGCGCACCTGGACTCCGAGTCCGAGGCGGCCATCCAGCAGGCACTGGAGACGACGCTCGCCGGCCGCACGTCGCTGGTCATCGCCCACCGCCTGTCCACGGTCCGCAACGCCGACCAGATCCTGGTCATCGACGGCGGGCGGATCCGCGAGCGCGGCACCCACGACGAGCTCATCGCCGCGGGCGGCCTTTACGCGGACCTGTACCGGACCCAGTTCGCACCCCAGCAGCGCAACGCGATGATCGCCTGACCCGTCCCGCACGACAGCGGTGCCCCCGGAGCTCCGGCTCCGGGGGCACTGTCGTTGCGCGGCAGGGGATCTGGACCGTCCACAGTGGATGTGCGGCGAGCGGCGGCGGCGTGAGCACATCGACACCGATGAGCATCATCGGCGGTATGCTGCCCGCGACCACCGGCACGCCGCAGGTCGACGCCGTCCGGTGCCGCAGGGCAGCGCCGGTTTGCGATCGGCGACGCGGCGGGCTGCGCACCGACCTTCCTCCACGCCGGTGTCTCCCGATCCCCCGTTCGGGAGACACCGGCCCATAACCGCCACGATCGACCTGTGGGTACCATCGGGGCGCGGGGCCGTCCCGGTATCCCAACCGGCAGAGGAACGGAGCTCAAACCTCCGACAGTGTGGGTTCGAATCCCACCCGGGGCACGCCCGGCAGGTGCTCGGTGCGCCGCGTTCTCCCGGTCCCGCGGCGGCGGGGGTTCAGGCCATATTGCGGGTGCGTTGCTCCAGATCGTCGGCGACCCGCTGCCATTCGGTCGCGCAGCGGCGGGCCACGTTGCTCAGCACATACGCCGCGTGCGGTGGCAACCCGTCACTGACCTCCTGCCACTCCTCCGGCACCAGCACCTTCGTCAACACCCAACGCAACAGGCGACGCCCCGAGTCAGTCAGCCGCAGCGACGGATCCGCCTTCAGCCCGTGCACCAGCGCGTCGATGCCGATCAGATCCACCGCGTCGCCCGGCGCACCCTCCCGGACCGCGCCACCCTGCCCCTGCCGGCGGACCCGGCTCGACGGCACCGGGCTGTCGCCACGCTCGATCCGCTGCCGGACGTCCCGCACCGTCGCCGCGGACAACCCGACACCCCGGGCGATCACCCGCAACGACGCCTCGGGATGCTTCTTGATGAACTCCGCCGCCCGCAGCCGGCCGTCGGCGCTGTCCAGCGGGCGCACCCGCCCGTCAAGTCCCGTACGGGCCTGCACGCCCTCCAGCTCGTCGACCTCGTCGCGCAGCCGGAGCCGAACGTTCGCCACCGAACGCGCACCCAGCCCCGCGGCGGTCGCAATCGCACGGTCCGACCACCCCGGATGCATCATCATGATGCGTTCGGCGGCACTGGTGCGATCCGACAACGACAACGGCCGGCCGTGTGTGATGTTGGCTTTCACGCCGAGGACGAACGCCTCCTGCTCGGAGCCGTCAAAGAACTGCACCTCGATATGCTCGTCATTGCGTAACTGCGCGGCGCGTAACCGGTGCATGCCGTCGATCACGCGCATGCTTTGCTGGTGCACCAGAATCGGCGGCAACTTCGTTTCTACATTGGCCAGCATCTGTACATGCTCGACGTCTTCACCATTGAGCCGTGGTGAGTCCGCCGGAAGCAACGACCCGATCGGGACGAACTGTGTCGGTGACGCACCACCGACCAACAGATCGAGGTGTTTGCCACCACCCGACTCGGTGCCCCGCAGCATCGGTCGCTCAGGTCTGGACATTTGCGCATTCGACTGTTCCAACACACTCTCCCCCGTGCACGCCCTGCCAAACTGGCCATGCATCTAGCACCGTATCCACCACATCCATGGTGTTGCATGGCTACATCGACAAAGCTGATATTGAGTTGCATCAGGCAGACCGGTCTGCTAGCCAACCCGACACACGCAGCTCGCCACGGACGGTTACGGCGGTTCCACATCGCGTCGGCGGCGTTGCCTTCGCGGCCCGCGGTGAACTGTTCAACTGTTCCGCCGACGCGGTTGAACACCACGCGGCGGCCCGGCCCTGGACCGGGATGCTGCATCCCGCACGCCGGCGGTGTCGCATCCGCCGGCCGGGTGCCGATCCGCCACAGCGCACGGAAGGCAGCAGGCCTGCGGCGTCCGGCCGGGGGCGAGCCCGACCGGACACCGCCGTCCGCCTGCTGGTCGGGCGCTGCGGGCAAATCCAGCATGGACTATCTGAAAGGCTCGCCCCACATGGACGAGCGGCGCTACCAGCCGGTGTCGGCCAGTCGCCCGGCATGACGGTCGACCGCACCCGCGGCCTGCTTCATGCTCTCGATCAGTGCGAGTGTGGCCTGGGCCGTCGGAAGGATCACCTGTCCGGTGACGGTCAACTTCGTGCCGGTGGAGTCACGGGTGAACAGTGTGGCTCCGAGCGTGGTCTCCAGGCGTTTGAGCTGATAGCTGAGTGCCGGCTGTGAGTATCCGAGCGCTTTGGCCGCCAGGTCCATGCGGCCTATCTGGGCGATTGAGGTGAAAGCTCGAAGTTCACGCTCGTGCATTCGTCGCCTCCCCGTGAGGATGACCCACCCCGTATAGAAGGCCATCGACCGGGCAACGATCGCGACAATCCAACACATTGTCAATGACCCTCAGGAACTTCAAAGCATCAAGTGCTCGTTTCGGGCAGATGGTGCGTAGGAGATGAATACGGTGTAATGCGGCGCCGGGCATCACGCAGCGTCGCGGCCGGTGTCGGCTCGCGGCGACGGTGTGCTGTCCCCCAGCAGACCCTCGATCGCCGACCAGACGTCGCCCAGCCACTCCGGCTCGACCATCTGGCTGTGCCGGCACGCGATCTGGGCCTCCCGGACCGTTCCGGTCACATACGGCGCCCAGTCCCCGGGGGATCCGGCGCGCTCCGTCCGGTCCACCCCGGCGACGAGCACCATCACGTCACCGTCGAACCGTCCATAGCTGTGTTCGGCGGAGATTCTCTGATTGTTCAGGAAGAGACGCGCGAAGTTGATGCAGTCCTCATCCGACAGTCCACCGAGCGGACCGGTCATCCCGCGGACCCAGTCCCGCAACGCGAACAGTTCGGCGTCCGGGTCCGGCGGGGGCAGCTCCTCGAGGTCGGCGGGGGCGTCCTCCCCGCCGACCGGCCCGTAGTCGGCATCGGGCCGCGGCGGGTAGATGTCGAGCAGGATCAGCGCCGACACCTCTTCGCCGGCGTTCTGGAGCCGCACCGCGATCTCGTGCGCCACCCGCCCACCGGAGGACCAGCCCAGCAGCCGGTAGGGCCCGGCAGGCTGGACGGTGCGCAGCTGTTCGATGTAGTCCTCCGCCATCTCCGCCACCGAGGCCGCGAACGGGCTCGTGCCGTCCAGCCCGCGTGCCTGCAATGCGTACAGCGGGATGTCGCTCGGCACGAACCGGGCCATCGGCAGGTAGCACCAGCCGATGCCGCCCGCCGGGTGCACGCAGAAGATGGGTTGCTGGGAACCCTCCTCCCGGATCGGCATGAGCACACCGAGCACGTCCCGCAACGACGACAGGTCCGCGCGGCCGATGAGACCCTTCACGGTCGGCGCGGCGAAGATGTCCCGCACCGCAAACGACATGCCCCGTTCCTTCAGCCGCGCCACCGCCCGGACCGCCAGCAGCGAGTGCCCGCCGAGCGCGAAGAAGTCGTCCTCGTCGCCGACCGTCTCCAGACCGAGTACCTCGGCGAACACCTCACGGATGTGCTGTTCGAGCGCGGTGACCTGGATGTCGTCCTCCGTCGCGGCGGCCGCCGGGTCGGGTGCGGGCAGTGCCTTGCGGTCCAGCTTCCCGTTCGGCATCAACGGCAACGCGTCCAGCGCGACCACCGCCGAAGGCACCATGTACGCGGGCAGGCGCAGTGCGACGAACCCCCGCACCTGAGCGGTCAGGTCGTCGTCCTCGAGGGTGTCGCCGCCCCCGGACGGGACGACGTAGGCGACCAGCCGCCGGTCTCCCGGGCTGTCCTCACGGGCGATCACGGTGGCCTGCGCGACCCGGGGGTGCGTGGCGACGACCGCCTCCACCTCGCCGAGCTCGACCCGGAACCCGCGGATCTTCACCTGGTCGTCGGCGCGGCCCAGGAACGCGAGGTCGCCGTCGGCGCTCCAGCGCACCACGTCGCCGGTGCGGTACATCCGCTGCCCGCCGTCGCCGAACGGGCACGCCACGAACCGCTCCGCGGACAGCCCGGGACGGCCCAGGTAGCCGCGGGCGAGGCCGTCCCCGGCGATGTACAGCTCGCCGTGCACGCCGGGCGCCACGGGGACGAGCGCGTCGTCGAGGACGTACAGCTGGGTGTTGGCGACCGGGCCGCCGATGGACGTCAGGTCGGCGGTGGTCGCGTCGATGCGTTTCGCGGTGGACCAGACCGTGGTCTCGGTTGGCCCGTACAGGTTGGTCACCGACGGGGTCCGGTCCAGCAGGGTACGCGCCAGGTCCTCGGGCAGTGCCTCGGCGCCGACGTACACCCGCACCCGCGACCAGTCGACGTGGTCGTCGGCGTCCGCCACGAGGCCGCGCCACAGGCTCGGGGTGGCGTGCACGACCGTCGCGGCGCGGGTCCTGATCAGGTCCCGCAGCGCCCACGGGTCGAGCACCTGCTCCTGGGAGGCGAGGATCATCGGCACGCCGCACACGAGCGGCAGATAGAACTCCAGACCCGCCATGTCGCATCCGACGGTGCTGACGGCCAGCAGGCGGTCGCCGGTGCGGAACGCGAACCGCTCCCGCATCGACAGCAGGAAGTTGACGACGGCGCGGTGCCCGACGAGCACGCCCTTGGGCCGCCCGGTGGAGCCGGAGGTGTAGATGACCCAGATCGGGTGCTCGGGCAGCAGCGCGGCGCCGCGCTCGAGGCCGCCGCCCGGGAGCCCGGCCAGTTCCCCGGCGACGGCCGGGTCGTCGAGCAGGACGACGGGCACGATGTCGTGGCCGCCGACGCGGACCTCGAACTCCGCCAGCCGGTCCAGCAGGCTCCCGTCGCTGATCAGGCACACCGCGCCGGAGTCGGCGAGCACGAACGCGGTCCGGCCGGCCGGGTAGGCCGGGTCGATCGGCAGGTACGCGGCACCCGCCTTGAGCACCGCCAGCAACGCCACCACGAGCTCGACGTTGCGCTCCAGCACCACCGCGACCACGGACTCCGGCCGCACGCCGCGGCCGGTCAGCAGCCGGGCGAGGCGGTTGGCGCGCTCGTCGAGCTGCGCGAAGGTGACCTCGACGTCGCCGGCGATGATGGCGACCGCCTCCGGGGTGCGGGCGACCTGGGCCTCGAACAGGTCGACGACGGTCGCGTCGGGCACCCCTGCGGCGGTGTCGTTCCACGTGCCGAGGATCGTCGCCCGCTCGCCGTCGCCGAGCACCTCCACCTCGCTGAGGCGGAGCTGCGGATCGGCGCTCACCGCCTCCAGGACCCGCACCCAGCGCTCGGCGATGCGCCGCGCCGACGCCGGTTCGAACAGGTCGGTCGCGGCGACCAGGCCGCCGGACAGGCCGGCCGGTTTGCCCTCGGCGTCGTACAGCTCGCCGATGCTGAAGTCCAGGTCGAACTTCGCCGTCGCCGCGGCGTCCGGGGCCGGGCCCGCTTCGGTGCCCGGCGGGTCGTCGGCGGCCGTGGCGGGGTCCTGGAGCAGCAGCATCACCTGGAACAGCGGATGCCGCGCGAGCGAGCGGGCCGGCGCCAGCTCCTCCACGAGCCGTTCGAACGGCACGTCGGGGTGCTCGAACGCCGACAGCGCCGTTTCCCGGACCCGCGCCAGCAGTTCGGCGAAGGTCGGGTCGCCGGACAGGTCGGTGCGCATCACGAAGGTGTTGACGAAGTAGCCGACGAGGTCGTCGAGGGCTTCGTCGGTGCGCCCCGCGACCGCCGAACCGATCGGGATGTCCGTGCCCGCACCGAGTTTCGACAGCAGCGCCGCCAGCGCGGCCTGCAGCACCATGAACACGGTGACCCCCTGCTCGCGGGCCACCGCCAGCAGCCGCGCGTGCACGGACGCGGGGACGTCGATGCCCGTGCGGGTTCCGCTGTGGCCGATCACCGCCGGCCGCGGCCGGTCGAACGGCAGGCTCAGCTCCTCCGGCAGCCCGGCGAGGGCCTGCCGCCAGTGGGCGACCTGCTGGGAGATGAGGCTGTCGGGGTCCTGGTCGTCGCCGAGCAGCTGCCGTTGCCACAGCGCGTAGTCCGCGTACTGCACGGGCAGCGGCTGCCACACCGGCGCGTGGCCCGCCCGCCGGGCCTCGTAGGCCGTGGTGACGTCGTCGCCGAGCGGCGCCCACGACCAGCCGTCGCTGGCGATGTGATGCGCCACGACGACGAGCACGTTGGCGTCGGGGCCGGCGGTGAACAGCCACGCCCGGATGGGGGCCTCCGTCGCCAGGTCGAACACGTGCTGCCGGGCCTGCGCCACGGCGGCGGGCAGGTCGTCCTCGGAGACCTCGACCACCTGCAGTTGCCAGTCCAGCTCGTCGATTTCGAGGATTCGCTGGTACGGCTCACCGTCGGCGGGTGGGAAAACGGTGCGCAGCACCTCGTGCCGGTTGAGCACGTCGCGCAGCGCCGCCGCGAGCGCGGCCCGGTCCACGGGTCCCGGCATACCCACCGCGACCGGGATGTTGTAGGTCGGGCTCGGCCCTTCCAGCTGGTCGATGATCCACAGCCGGCGCTGCCCGTAGGACAGCGGGATCCGTTCGGGACGCTCCTGCGGCGTCAGCGGGGCCCGCGCCGCACCGGCCGCCGACAGCCGCCCCGCCAGCCCGGCCGGCGTCGGCGCCTCGAACAGGGTGCGGATGTCGACCTCGGTCCCGAGCAGCGTCCGGATCCGGCTGACCAGGCGGACCGCGAGGAGCGAGTGCCCGCCGAGGTCGAAGAAGTCGTCATCGACGCCGACCGATTCCAGGCCGAGGACCTGTGCGAACGCCTGGCACAGGAGCTCCTCGCGGACGTTGGCCGGGCCGCGCCCGGAGCCGGCGGTGCTGGAGAACTCGGGTGCGGGCAGGGCCCGGCGGTCCAGCTTCCCGTTGCCGGTCAGCGGCAGCCGGTCGAGCATCACCACGGCCGCCGGGACGAGGTGGTCGGGCAGCCGGCCGGCGGCGAACTGCCGCAGGGTGGCGGGCAGCGCCGGGTCCTGCCGGTCGTCCTCGTCGCCCGGCACGACGTACGCGACCAGGCGCCGTTCGCCGGCCGTGTCCTCGCGGGCGATGACGGCGGCCCGGGCCACCTGCGGGTGCGTGGTCAGCACCGCCTCGATCTCGCCCGGTTCGATCCGGTACCCGCGGATCTTCACCTGTTCGTCGGCGCGGCCCAGGTACACCAGGTGCCCGTCGGGGTTCCAGCGCACGACGTCCCCGGTGCGGTAGAGCCGTTCGCCGCCGCCGAAGGGATCGGCCACGAACCGGCCCGCCGTCAGCCCGGCCCGCCCGACATAGCCACGGGCCAGTTGTGCACCCGCGACGTACAGCTCGCCGGCGACGCCGGCCGGTACCGGTGCGAGGCTGTCGTCGAGCACGTAGACCCGGGTGTTGGCCACGGGCCGGCCGATCGGCACCGTCGCGTGCCGCACGGCCTGCGCGTCCAGCCGGGCCGTGAGCACCCCGATCGTGGTTTCGGTCGGCCCGTAGTGGTTGAAGACGTCCCGGTCCTCATCGGTTAGCAGCTCCCGCACCAGTTCCGCCGGGGCCGCCTCGCCGCCGAGCACCACGGCGCGGCCGGGCAGCACGCCGGGGAGGCCGGCCGGGCCGGCGCCCAGTGCGGCCAGGTGCGAGGGCACCACCTTCATCGCGTCGACGCGGTGCGCGGCAAGGAACGCGGCCATGCCCACGGGGTCGGTGACCACCGCTTCTGGCGCCACCACCAGGGTTCCGCCCGTTGCGAGGGCCCCGAACACCACCGTGTTGCCGAGGTCGGTGACCTGACCCTGCAGCACCCCGAAGCGTCCCGGCCCGGCCAGCCCGACCCGCGGCGGCACCGCGGCGACGTAGTTGGCGAGGGCGCCGTGCGTCACGCCCGCGCCCTTCGGTGTCCCGGTCGAGCCGGACGTGTAGATGACGTATGCCAGCTGCCCCGGCAGCGCTTGCGTGTCCACGGGGTCGCCGGATGTCGTCGACAGCCGGGCGAGGACCCGCGGGTCGTCCAGCGCGACCGTGCGCACCCGGCCCGCCGGCAGCTCGTCCAGGAGGTCCTCGGTGCCGACGAGCACGGCGGCGCGCGCGTCGGTGAGCATGAACGAGATCCGTTCGGCCGGGTGGGCGGGGTCCAGCGGCAGGTACGCGCCGCCGGCCTTCCACACGGCGAGGAGCGCGACAATCATGTCCTGGCCCCGCGGCAGGCACAGGCCCACCACCGATTCGGTGCCCACCCCCAGCCCGGTCAGGAACCGGGCGAGGCGGTTCGCCCGGGCTTCGAGGTCCCGGTAGGTGACGTCGGTTCCGTCGCACACCAGCGCGACCGCGTCGGGGGTCCGCGCCGCCTGCCCGGCGATCATCGCGGGTACCGCCAGGTCCGGCAGCGGCGTGTGCGTGTCGTTCCACTCCACCAGGACCCGGTGCCGTTCCTCGGCGCTGAGCGCGTCGACCGCGGACACCGGCAGGTCCGGGTCGGCGGTGACCGCCGCCAGGACCCGCGTCCACCGCTCGGCGATCACCGCGACAGTCTCGGGGTCGAACAGGTCCACCGACCCGCTCAGCCCGCCCAGGATCCCGGCCGGGGTGCCCTCCGCGTCGAAGACCTCACTGACGATCACGTCGATGTCGAACTTGACCGCCGACAGCACCGGCGCCGCGGCCGGTGCCGCCGTCTCCGCCGTCGCCGACGGCACGGACACCTCGCCGGCGCCCACCCCCGGCAGGTCCAGGACCGCGGCCGCGTTGTTCTGCATGGTGAGGAGCACCTGGAACAGCGGGTGCCGGGCCAGCGAGCGGGACGGTGCCAGTTCCTCGACCAGGCGCTCGAACGGCACGTCCTGATGCTCGAACCCGGTCAGGCTCGTCTCCCGTACCCGCGCCAGCAACGCCGCGAACGTCGGATCACCCGACACGTCGGTGCGGATGACCAGGGTGTTGACGAACGATCCGACGAGGTCGTCGAGTGCCTCGTCGGTGCGCCCGGCGATCGCCGAGCCGATCGGGATGTCCGTGCCGGCACCGAGTTTCGAGACCATCACCGCCAGCGCGGCCTGCAGCAGCATGAAGACCGTCACGCCCTGCTCGCGGGCGACGTCGCGGACCCGGGCGTGGACGTCGGCCGGGACCTGCACCGGCATGGTGTGCCCGAGATGGCGGGCCACCGCGGGGCGGGGCCGGTCCACCGGCAGCGCCAGTTCCTCCGGCGCACCGGCGAGTGCCTGCCGCCAGTAGGCGACCTGCCGGGAGATCAGGCTGTCCGGGTCCCGGTCGTCGCCGAGCAGGTCGCGCTGCCACAACGTGTAGTCCGCGTACTGCACCGGCAGCGGCTGCCACACCGGCGCCCGGCCCTGGAGGCGGGCCGCGTACGCCGTGGAGAGGTCCTCGGCGAGCGGCTTGGTCGACCAGCCGTCGCTGGCGATGTGATGCACCACCACGACCAGGACCCGCTCGTCCTCGCCGGTCACCGTGAACAGCCACGACCGGATCGGGACCTCGGCCGCCAGGTCGAACGCGTACTCGGCGGCCGCCGCGACCCGCGTGCGCAGCTCCGCCGGGGTCACCTCGGCCGTCTGCAGCTGCCAGTCCAGGTCGTCGACGTCGAGGATCCGCTGGAACGGTTGCCCGTCGTCGGTGGCGAAGACCGTGCGCAGCACCTCGTGCCGGCCGATCACGTCCCGCCAGGCCGCGCCGAGCGCGGCGTGGTCGACGTCGCCGGAGAGCCTCAGGACCACCGGCCGGTTGTAGGTCGCGCTGGGCCCTTCCAACTGGCCGATGAACCACAGCCGCTGCTGCGTGAACGACAACGGCAGCCGCGCCGGGCGCACCGACGGCACCAGCGGGGCCCGTGCCGCGCCGGCGCCCGCGATCCGCCGCGCCAGCCCGGCCGGGGTCGGCGCCTCGAACAGGCTCCGCAGCGACACCTCGACGCCGAGCGTGGTCCGGACCCGGCTGACCAGCCGGACCGCCAGCAGCGAATGCCCGCCGAGGGTGAAGAAGTCGTCGTCGACCCCGACGGTGCCGAGCCCGAGGACCTCGGCGAACGCCAGGCACAGCAGCTCCTCGCGGGCGTTCGCGGGTGCGCGCCCGGACCCGGCGAGGGACGCGAAGTCCGGCGCCGGCAGTGCTCTGCGGTCCAGTTTCCCGTTCACCGACAGTGGCAGCTCATCGAGGACCACGACGGCCGACGGCACCATGTACTCCGGCAGCCGTGTCCCGGCGAACTCCCGCAGCGCCGCACCGTCGGCGGTCCCGACCACGTACGCGACGAGGCGCTTGTCCCCGGCCGTGTCCTCGCGCGCGATCACCGCGGCCCGGGCGACCTGCGGATGCGCGGCGAGCACCGCCTCGACCTCGCCGGGCTCGATCCGGATCCCGCGGAGCTTCACCTGCTCGTCGGCCCGGCCCAGATACACCAGGTCGCCGCCGACGTCGCGGCGCACCACGTCCCCGGTCCGGTACAGCCGCCCACCACCGGCGGTGTCGAACGGGTCTGCTACGAACCGTTCCGCGGTCAGCCCGGCCCGCCGCACGTAGCCGCGGGCCAGCTGGGCGCCGGCCACGTACAGTTCTCCGGCGACCCCGACCGGCACCGGTGCGAGCCGCTCATCCAGCACGAACGCCCGGGTGTTGGACACGGACCGGCCGATCGGGACGACCCCGGCGCCGTCGGCCGGCACCTCACCCGCGGTCTCGGTCGGCGCTTCGGCCGGGCCGTAGAGGTTGTACAACGCGACGCCGGGCAGCACGTCGAAGCACCGGTCCCGCACCGCCGGGCCGAGCGCCTCACCGGAACACACCATCCGCCGCAACCCGACACACCCGGCGGCCTCCGGGACCGCCAGGAACGCCGCCAGCATCGACGGCACGAAGTGGACGGTGTCGATGCGCCGATCGCGGATCAGCTCGGCCACATAGCCGGGATCGCGGTGGCCGCCGGGCCGGGCCAGCACCGTCACGGCGCCCTGGATCAGCGGCAGGAACAGCTCCCACACCGACACGTCGAACCCGAACGGCGTCTTGTGCAGCACGCGGTCCCCGGGCGTCAGCGCGAACCGGGTCCGCATCCACGCCAGCCGGTTCACGATCCCGGCGTGCGGCACCACCACGCCCTTCGGCACGCCGGTCGACCCAGACGTGTACATCACGTACGCCGGGTGTCCGGGCAGCACCGGCACCGCCGGGTCCTCATCGGACAGTCCCTCGGCGGCGGATGCTTCGGCGACGTCCACGGCGAGCACTCCGGACGCAGGCAGCACCCCGCCGGACCGGGTGTCGGTGAGCACGCACACCGCCGCGGCGTCGGCCAGCATGAACGAGATCCGTTCGGCGGGCAGGTCCGGGTCGACCGGCAGGTACGCGGCGCCGGCCTTCATCACGCCGAGCAGCGCGACCACCATGTCGACGCCGCGTTCCAGGCAGACGGCCACCACCGACTCGGGCCCGACGCCGTGTCCTGTCAGGTAGCGGGCCAGCCGGTTGGACCGGGTGTCGAGGTCCCGGTAGGACACCGTCTCGTCCTCGGACTCGACCGCCGTCGCGTCCGGCGTCCGCGCCGCCTGCGCCGTGAACAGCCCCGGCAGCGTCCCGGCCGGCACGTCGGCCGTCGTGTCGTTCCACTGCGTCAGCACCCGGTCGAGCTCCGCGGCGTCCAGCACGCCGACGCGGGACAGCGGCGTCTGCGTGTCGTCCTCCAGGGTCTGCTCCAGGGCCGCGACGAGGTCGCCGACCGCGGTGTGCAGCATCCCGGCGACGGCCCGCGGGTCGATCGGGGCGACGGCGGCCACGGTCAGCCCGAGGCTGTCGCCGTTGTCGTCGACCGACACCGACAGCGGATAGTTGGTCCGTTCCCGGGAGTACACGGGCCGGACCCCGGTGAACCCGTCGGCGTCGCGCTCGGCGTTGCCCGCGGCGGGGCTTTCCGGGCCGCTCGCGGCGTTGCGCTCGGCGGGGTTTTCCGGGCCGGGTGTGGCGTTGTGCCGGTAGTTGAACAGGGTGGTGAACAGTGGCGTGTCGGCCGGCACGGCGCTGGCTCGTTGTGCCAGGGCGAGGGGTGCGTGCTCGTGCTCCAGGAGTTCGGCCAGTTGGTTCCGCATCGACCTGACCGCGTCCAGCACGGCGAGGTCGGCGGTGCGGACCCGCACCGGCAGGGTGTTCATGTACAGCCCCGGCACCCGGTCGGCGCCGGCGCCGGCGTTCATCCGCCCGAACAGCACGGTCCCGAACACCACGTCGTCGCGGCCCGACACGACCGCCAGGACCCGTGACCACGCCACGTGCAGCACCGTCGCCGGGCTCGTGCCCAGATCGCGGGCCACCGCCCGCAACCGCACCGCCAGTTGCGGGTCCACGGGCACGCCGATCCGCACCGCCCCGGAGCCGTCCCCGCGCACGTCGGTCACCCCGAACGCGGCGGTCGGCTCCGTCACCCCGGCCAGCAGTCCCTGGAAGAACTCCTCGTGCGCGCCGCTTTCCAGCCCGGCCCGCGCCTGCGCCACGAAGTCCCGGAACGGCAGCGGCTCCGGCAGGCTGTCCACCCGGCCGGCGAGGACCGCTTCGATCTCGGCCAGCACGACCTCGAGCGCGGTGTGGTCCTGGACCAGGTGGTGGGCCCGGATCAGCCCCAGCCAGCGGCCGTCGGCCGCCTCGGCCACGTGCACGTCGAGCAGTGGCGCCCGCCCGAGGTCCATCGACAGCCCCACCGCCGACGCCAGTTCCTCCGCCGGGTCCGCGGCGTCGGCGGCGACCCGCACCCCGGTCACCGACAGGGTCGCGGACCGCCACACCACCTGCACCGGTTCCCGCAGCCCGGCCCACGCCACCGACGTCCGGAACACGTCGTGCCGGTCGATCACCTGCTGCAGCGCCGCGACGAACCCGTCGAGTCGGGTCCGGTCGTCGAACTCCAGCACGAACGGCGTCACGTACGCGTCCTCGCCACCGTCGGCCAGCAGGTGGTGGAAGAGGATGCCTTCCTGCAACGGCGCCAGGGGATAGACGTCCGCGACGTTGGCGGCGCCGCCCGGTACCCCGGCCACCACGGTCTGGAGCTCGGCTTCGGTCAGGTCGACCAGCGGCAGCATGTCGGGTGTGATCGCCTGCGCGCCGGCGGGGATGCGGTTCGCCGGCACCTGCACGGTCACGGCACCGGCCGCGGCGGCCAGCCCGGCCGGCGTCGGCGACAGGAACAGCGCCCGCACGGACACCGGCACGCCCCGCACCCGCAGCCATTCGACGAGGCGTACCGCCAGCAGGGAGTGGCCGCCGAGGGCGAAGAAGTCGTCGTCGACCCCGACGGACTCCAGCCGGAGCACCTCGCCGAATCCTTGGCACAGCAGTTCCTCGCGCACGTTCGCCGGGCCGCGCCCGGTTCCCGCGGCGGCCGCGAAGTCCGGCGCCGGTAGCGCCCTGCGGTCCAGCTTGCCGTTCACCGACAGCGGCAGCGCCTCGAGGACGACGACAGCCGCGGGCACCATGTATTCGGGGAGCCGTTCGGCCACCAGCCGGCGCAGCGTGGCAGGCAGCCCGTCGTCGGCGCCGGTCCCACCGGCCGGCACGACGTACCCCACGAGGCGCTTCTCCGCGAAAGTGTCCTCGCGTGCGATGACGGCGGCCTGCGCGACCTGCGGATGCGCGGTCAGCACGGCCTCGATCTCGCCCGGCTCGATCCGGAACCCGCGGATCTTCACCTGCTCGTCGGCGCGGCCCAGGTACACCAGGTCCCCGCCGGTGGTCCACCGCACCACGTCCCCGGTCCGGTACAGCCGTCCACCGTCACCGAACGGGTCCGCCACGAACCGTTCCGCGCTCAGACCCGGCCGGTTGCGGTAGCCGCGGGCGATGCCGGAACCCGCCAGGTACAACTCCCCCGCCACCCCCGGCGGCACCACCCGCAGCCGGTCGTCCAGCACGTACACCCGGGCCCCGCCGATGGGACGGCCGATCGGCGGCACGGGACGGTCGACGCCGTCGTCGAACCATGCGGTGGCGTACACCGTCGCCTCGGTCGGGCCGTAGATGTTCGCCACGGCCGCGCCGGGCACGCCGTCGCGGATCGTGCTCAGCACCGGCGCCGACAGGCCCTCGCCCGCCAGCACCACCATGTCCGCGGACGCCGAACCCAGCACCGGCACCAACGCCGACGGCACCGCACTGACCAGCGACACGTCATCCACCACGCCGTCCGCCAGCGCCAGCAGATCCTCCACGATCCGGACCGACCCACCACAGCACAACGGACCGAACAGCTCGAACACCGACACGTCGAAACTCAACGACGTCGCACCCAGCACCCGATCGAACAGCCCACCGCCGAACCGTTCACCGGCCCACTGGACCAGCGCCGCCACCGACCGCTGCTCGACCACCACACCCTTCGGGATGCCGGTCGACCCCGACGTGTACATCACATACGCCGCGCACCCCGGCCCCACCACGGCCAGCGCCGCACCGGCATCGCCTCCCAACCCCGGATCGTCCAACTCCACCACCGGAACCCCACCAACCGTGTCCCCACCCAGCAACCCCGACACCGTCACCACACACACCGGCGCCGCATCAGCCAACATGAACCCAACCCGCTCCACCGGATACGCCGGATCCACCGGCAAATACGCACCACCCGCCTTCCACACCCCCAACACCGCCACCACCAGATCCACACCCCGCGGCAAACACAACCCCACCACCGACTCCGGCCCAACCCCCAACCCGGACAGGCATCCAGCCAACCGAGACGACCGCGCATCCAACTCCGCATACGACACCACCACGCCACCGCACACCACCGCGGGCGCATCCGGCGTACGCCTTACCTGCGCCGCGAACAACTCCGGCACCGTAGCGGCCGGCGCCACGAACCCGGTGTCGTTCCACTCCACCAGGACCCGGGCCCGTTCGTCGTCGTCGAGGGCACTCACCTCGGACAGCCGCAGACCCGGGTCCGTGACGAGTCCTGTGAGGACTCTCGCGAGCCGCTCGGCGATCATTTCGACGGTTTCCGCATCGAACAGCGCGGCTGCGCCGGTGACCACGCCGAGCAGTCCCGCCGGGGCGCCATCGGCGCGGAACGTCTCGTTGAGGGTCACGTCGATGTCGAACTTCGCCACCGACGCACGCACTTCCGCCGCGTCATCCGCTTGCGGGTCTGGCGGGGCAACGGCCGGGCCGGCGTTCTCGACGGTGAGCATCACCTGGAACAGCGGTTGCCGCGACAGTGAACGGGTCGGGGCGAGCTTCTCCACCAGCCGTTCGAACGGCACGTCCTGGTTCTCGAGGGCACGCCATCCCGTTTCCCGGATCTGGGCGAGCGCCTGCGCGAAGGTCGGGTCGCCGGACAGGTCGGTCCGGATCACCAGTGTGTTCACGAAGAAGCCGACGAGGTCGTTCAGCGCGTCGTCGGTACGCCCGGCGACCGCGACGCCGATCGGGATGTCGGTGCCGGCGCCGAGTTTCGACAACAGCACCGCCATCGCGGTCTGCAGCAGCATGAACACGGTGACGTCGTGTTCGCGTGCTACCTCGGTCAGGCGCGCGTGCACGTCGGCTGGGACGCGCACGGCGGCGCTGTGCCCGACGTGGTCGGCGACGACGGGCCTGGGCCGGTCGAAGGGGAGCGCGAGCTCGTCCGGTGCGCCCGCGAGCGCATCCCGCCAGTACGCGACCTGCTTGGAGATCACGCTGGCCGGGTCGTCCTCGCTGCCCAGCAGTTCCTGTTGCCACAGCGCGTAGTCCGCGTACTGGACCGGCAACGGCGCCCATCGGGGGGCGTGACCGGCGAGCCGGGCCTCGTACGCCGTGGTGACGTCCCTGATCAGCGGCTCGCTCGACCAGCCGTCGCTGGCGATGTGGTGCACGATCAGCACCAGGATCTGTTCGCCCGGCCCGGCCTCGAACAGCCACGCCCGGATCGGCGCCTCTGCCGCGAGGTCGAACACGTGCCCCAACGCCTCGTCGATCGCGGCGGGCAGTTCCGCAGCGGTGACCGCGCGCACCTGAAGCTCCCAGTTCAGGCCGTCCAGGTCGAGGACGTTCTGGAACGGTTCGCCGCCGACGACCGGGTAGACGGTGCGCAGAATCTCGTGCCGGCCGATCACGTCGCGCAGCGCCGCGCCCAGCGCGATGGCGTCGACCTGACCGGGCAGCGGCATCACCGTCGGGATGTTGTAGGTCGTGCTCGGGCCTTCCAGCTGGCCGATGAACCACAGGCGGCGCTGCGCGTAGGACAGGGGGTACATCAGGACTCCTCCGTGTTTCGCATCGGCCGCAGCGCCGGCCGGGCTGGCTTCTTGTCCTCGATCTTCGCGGCGAGCCGGGCGACGGTCGGTTCGTTCAGGAGCAGTCGCAGCGGCACCTCCACTTCCAGCAGGGACCGGATGCGGCTGGTCAGCCGTACCGCGAGCAGTGAGTTGCCGCCGAGTTCGAAGAAGTCGTCGTCGACCCCGATGTGGTCGATCCCGAGGATCTCGGCGAAGGCTTGGCAGAGTGCTTCTTCGCGGGCGTTGGCCGGGGCGCGTCCCGTGCCCGCGGCCGCGGCGAGCTCCGGTGTGGGCAGCGCCCGGCGGTCCAGCTTGCCGTTGGCCGTCAACGGCAACGCTTCGAGGACCACGACCGCTGCCGGGACCATGTAGTCCGGCAACCGCGACCCGACGAACTGCCGCAACACACCCGACAACCCCGACACATCCGGATCGTCTTCGTCATCCTCCGCGACGACGTAGGCGACGAGGCGCTTGTCGCCCGGGACATCCTCGCGGGCTATGACGACGGCTTGCCCGACCTGTGGGTGAGCGGCGAGGACGGCCTCGATCTCGCCGGGTTCGATCCGGAACCCGCGAACCTTGACCTGCTCATCTGCGCGGCCCAGGTAGACCAGGTCCCCGTCGGCAGTCCACCGTGCCACATCCCCGGTCCGGTACAACCGGCCACCCGCACCGAACGGGTCCGCGACGAACCGGCCCGCGGTCAGCCCGGTCCGGCCCGCGTACCCGCGCGCCAACCCGGCCCCGGCGACATACAACTCGCCGGCGACACCTTGCGGGACCGGCACGAGCCGGTCATCCAGCACGTACAGCCTGGTGTTCACGATCGGGCCGCCGATGGTCGGCGTGTCACCGACCGTCAAAGGCTGCGACATTGACGCACAGACCGTTGTCTCTGTCGGCCCGTACGCGTTGACGAACCGGCGTCCCGGCGCCCACCTGTCGACCAGTTCCGCGCTCAACGCCTCACCAGCGGACACCAGGGTTGTGACCGATGCCAGGTCCTCCTGGGCGAGGACCGCCAGCACCGCGGGCGGCAACGTCGCGTGTGTCACCCCGAACTGAGTCAGTACCCTCGTCAGGCCAGCACCCGGCAGCAGTTCATCCGCCGCGGCCACGACCAGGCAGGCACCCGAGCACAACGACACGAACATCTCAGCGGTCGCCGCATCGAAGCCGACCGACGCGAACTGCAACACCCGACTGTCGCCGCTCAGGTTGAACCGCTCCGCCTGTGCCGCCACCAGACTGCCCAGCCCGGCATGCGTGACCACGACACCCTTCGGCGTCCCCGTCGAACCCGACGTGTAGATCACATACGCCGGCTGCTGCGGCAACACCACGACGTCCAGCGGCTCACCCTGTTGAGCCGCGACCGCCGCGGCCACCCGCCGATCGTCCAACGCTACGGAGCGCACCCGACCGGCGGGAAGCTCGTCAAGGACGTCTTCCAGTCCCAGTACCACAGCGGCGCGCGCGTCCGCGAGCATGAACCCGGCGCGCTCGACCGGAAGCCCGGGATCGATCGGCAGGTAGGCACCGCCCGCCTTCACCACCGCCAGCAGCGCCACGATCAGATCGACGCCTCGGGGCAGGCTGACGCCCACCACCGACTCGGCGCCCACTCCAAGGTTCGTCAGGTACCGGGCCAGCTGGTTCGCCCGCGCCTCCAGCTCCGCGAACGACACCTCGATCCCGTCACCGACCACCGCCGCCGCGTCGGGTGTCCGCGCCGCCTGCGCCGCGAACAACCCTGGCAGCGTCTCGGCAGGCACCTCAACCGCCGTGTCGTTCCACTCCACCAGCACGCGGTCGAGGTCGGCCGCGTCCAGCACCGGCACGCTCGACAGCGGCGCCCGCGGCCCGCCCTCGAGTCCTTCTTCGAGCCCGGTCACCAGTCCCTCGACCACCGTGAAGATCATGCCGACCACCGCGCCGGGGTCGATCGGCGTCACCGCGTCGACGAGCACGCCGAATCCGGCGCCGTCGTCGTCGACCGACACGGTCAGCGGATAGTTCGTTCGCTCCCGTACGAACACCTGCTGCACGCTGGTCGTTGTCTCGTCGGCGGCGGTGTCGCTGTCCTGTGGCCGGTCGAGGGTGTTGTGCCGGTAGTTGAACAGCGAGTTGAACAGCGCCGCGTTCGCCGGTAGGCCGTTCGCGCGCTGGGCGAGGGCGAGGGGGGTGTGTTCGTGCTCGAGCAGCCCGGCCAGTTGGCTCCGCATCGCGGTGACGGCGGCCATGACGTCGAGGTCGCCGGTGCGCATCCGCACCGGGAGTGTGTTGATGAACAGCCCGGGTACCCGGTCGGCGCCGGCGCCGGCGTTCATCCGCCCGAACAGCAGCGTCCCGAACACGACGTCCTCGCGGGCCGCGACGACGGCGAGGACCCGCGACCACACCACGTGCATCACCGTCGCCGGGCTGACCCCCAGCCGCCGGGACACCTCCCGCAGCCGTGTGCCCAGGTCGGCGCCCATGTGCCCGGATGCGGTGGTCACCCCCGAGCCGTCGCCGCGGACCGTGGTGACTCCGTACGCCGCGGTCGGCTCGTCGACGCCGGCCAGCAGCTCGCGGAAGAACTGCTCGTTCCCTTCGGCGCTGACCCTGGATCTGGCCTGGGCGACGAAGTTTCGGAACGGCAGCGGCGCGGTCAGCTCGTCGGTGCGCCCGGCCAGGACCGCCCGCACCTCGTTGTACACGACCTCCACCGCGGTGTGGTCCTGCACCAGGTGGTGGATCCGCACCAGGGCCAGCCATCGACCGCCGGGCAGCTCCGCCGCGTGGACGTCGATCAGCGGGGCGCGGCCCAGGTCCATCGACAGGCCCACCGCCGACATCAGCGCGGCCGCCGGGTCTGGGGCGTCGGCGGCGAGGCGGACCTCGGTGACCGGCAGGATCGCCGACCGCCACACCACCTGCACCGGTTCCCGCAGTCCCGACCACACCACGGAGGTGCGGAAGATGTCGTGGCGGTCGATCACCTGCTGCAGCGCGGCGACGAACTGGTCGAGTCCGTCGCGGTCGGGCAGTTCGAACGCGCGCGGTACGGCGTACACGTCGTCGCCGCCGTCGGCGAGCAGGTGGTGGAACAGCATGCCCTCCTGCAGCGGCGCGAGGGGGTAGATGTCCGCGACGTTGGCCGCACCGCCCTGGATCTGGCTGACCACTGCCTGGATCTCGGCCTCGGTGAGGTCCACCAGGGGCAGCATGTCCGGGGTGATGGCTTGTGCGTTGGCGGGGATCAGGTTCGCCGGGACGTCGACGGTGACCGCTCCTGCAGCGGCGGCGAGCCCGGCGGGTGTGGGAGCGTCGAAGAGCCTGCGCACCGACACCGACATCCCACGTACCCGCAGCCACTCCACCAGCCGCACGGCCAGCAACGAGTGCCCGCCGAGCGCGAAGAAGTCGTCATCGACACCGACGGCGTCGAGGCCGAGGAGCTCGGCGAAGGCCTGGCAGAGCAACTCCTCGCGGACGTTCGCCGGGCCACGACCGGTCCCAGCATTCGCCGCGAAGTCCGGCGCCGGCAACGCTTTGCGGTCCAGCTTCCCGTTCACGGTCAGTGGCAGCGCAGTGAGCACCACGGTTGCGGCGGGCACCATGTACTCCGGCAACCGGTCTGCGGCGAACCCACGCAGCACCGCGGGCAGGTCGTTGCCGTCGCCATCAGCCGGAACCACATAGGCGACGAGGCGCTTGTCGCCGGCGGTGTCCTCACGAGCAATGACGGCGGCCTGGGCAACCTGCGGGTGGGTAGCGATGACCGCCTCGATCTCGCCGGGCTCGATCCGGAATCCACGGATCTTCACCTGCTCATCCGCCCGACCCAGATACACCAGATCGCCGTCGCCGGACCAGCGGACCACGTCACCGGTCCGGTACAACCGTGCCCCGTTGTCGAACGGGTCCGCGACGAACCGCTCCCCCGTCAGGCCGGGACGGCTGACGTAGCCCCGCGCAAGTTGCACCCCGGCCAGATACAACTCGCCGGCGACCCCGACGGGGACGGGCGCCAACCGGTCGTCCAGGACGTAGACGCGGGTGTTGAACACCGGACGACCGATCGGCACCGGCCCCTCAGTTGGGACCGCGCACTCGGTCACGTCGACCGACGCTTCGGTCGGGCCGTACAGGTTGAACAACCCCACGCCCGGCAGGACCTCGAAGAACCGATCCCGGACCGCCGCACCCAACGCCTCACCAGAACACACCACCCGCCTGAGACCACCACACTCAGCCGCCTGCGGAACCGCCAGGAACGCCTCCAACATCGACGGCACAAAATGCACCATGTCGACGTGCTGGTCGCGGATCAGCTCGGCGACGTAGCTGGGGTCGCGGTGGCCACCCGGACGGGCGACGACCATGACCGCGCCCTGGATCAACGGCCAGAACAACTCCCACACCGACACGTCAAAACCGAACGGCGTCTTGTGCAACACCCGGTCCCCCGGTGCCAGACCATATCGGACCTGCATCCACACCAGACGGTTCACGATCCCAGCGTGGGACACCACCACACCCTTCGGGACGCCCGTCGACCCAGACGTGTAGATCACATACGCCGCCTGCGCCGGAACGACCCGAACACCCGGGCCCCCATCCGGCAGACCCTCCGACTCCGCCAGCTCAACCTCGGACACCACACACACCGCGCCCGCATCCGCCACCATGAACGCCACCCGCTCAGCCGGCAGATCCGGATCAATCGGCAAGTAGGCGCCACCCGCCTTCACCACGGCCAGCAACGCAACCACCAGGTCCGCGCCGCGCGGCAGGCGCACACCCACCACGGAGTCCGCACGGACACCACGGCTCATCAACAACCGGGCCAGACGGTTCGCTCGACTGTCCAACTCGGCGTAGGACAACGCATTACCCTCGAACACCACCGCCGGCGCGTCCGGAGTCCGCGCCACCTGCGCCGCAAACAACCCCGGCAACGTCTCGGCCGGCACCTCGACCGCGGTGTCGTTCCACGCACGCAGCACCCGATCGAGCTCGACCTCGTCGGAGACCGGCATCGCCGACAACATCGGCCGCGTCCCGCTGTCCTCCAGCGCCGACACCAGGTGCCCGACGGCGGTGTGCAGCATCCCGGCGACCGCCCGCGGGTCGATCGGCCCGACCGCGTCGACGGTCAGCCCGAAGCCGGTCCCGTCGTCTTCGATCGAGACCGTCACCGGGTAGTTGGTGCTCTCCCGGGAGTACACGGTGCGGACACCCTCGAACCCGTCCGGTCCGTCGCCGCTGCTCGACTGGCCGGCGCTGTTGTGCCGGTAGTTGAACAGCGTGGTGAACAGCGGTAGGTCGCCCGGCACCGCGCTGACCTGCTGCGCCAACGCCAACGGCGCATGCTCATGCTCCAGCAGGCGGGCCAGCTGCCCGCGCATCGCGTCGACCGCAGCGAGCGCATCCACGCTGCCGGTCGGCACCCGCACCGGCAGCGTGTTCATGAACAGCCCCGGCACCCGGTCAGCACCGGCACCGGCGTTCATCCGGCCGAACAACACCGTGCCGAACACGACATCCTCACGACCGGACACCACCGCGAGAACCCGCGACCACGCCAGATGCATCACCGTCGCCGGGCTCACGCCCTGCCGCCGGGCCGTGTCACGCAACCGCGCCGCCAGGCCCGGCTCCAGGGTCTGCCCGGCCCGCACCAGGCCGGACCCGTCGCCGCGGACATCGCTGACTCCGAACGCCGCCGTCGGCTCGTCCACCCCGGCCAGCAGCTCCCGGAAGTACTCCTCGTGCTCCCCGCCGGCCACGCCCGCCCGGGCCTGCGCCACGAAGTCGCGGAACGGGAGTGGCTCGGGCAGGAGGTCGGCCCGGCCGGCCAGCACCGCGTCGATCTCGCCCGTCACCACATCCAACGCCGTGTGGTCCTGGACCAGGTGATGCACCCGGAGCAGTCCCAGCCAGCGGCCGTCGGTCACCTCGGCGACGTGCAGGTCCAGCAGCGGTGCGCGGCCCAGGTCCATCGACGACCCGACCGCCGACATCAGCGCCGCCACCGCGTCCTCGGCGTCGTCCGGCAGGCCGACCTCGGTCACCGGCAGGGTCGCCGACCGCCACACCACCTGCACCGGCTCCTGTATCCCTGTCCACACCACCGACGTCCGGAACACGTCGTGCCGGTCGACGACCTGCTGCAACGCCCCAGCGAACCGGTCCAGCCGGTCACGGCCGTCGAACTCGAGCACGAACGAGGTCAGGTAGACGTCGTCACCGCCGTCGGCCAGCAGGTGATGGAACAGGATGCCCTGCTGCAGCGGTGCGAGAGGGTAGATGTCCGCGACATTCGCCGCGCCGCCCTCGACCGTGCCGACCACGGCCTGGACCTCAGCCTCGGACAGGTCGACCAGCGGCAGCATCTCCGGCGTGATCACCTGCGCACCGGCCGGGATCAGGTTCGCCGGGACCTCCACGCTCACACCACCGGCCGACGCTGCCAGCCCGGCGGGGGTCGGAGACAGGAACAGCGCCCGCACCGACACCGACACACCCCGCACCCGCAACCACTCCACCAGGCGCACCGCTAGCAGCGAATGCCCACCCAACGCGAAGAAGTCGTCGTCGACACCGACGTCGGCAACACCGAGCACCTCCGCGAACGCCTGACACAACACCTCCTCCCGCGCATTCGCCGGACCCCGACCGACACTTCCAGTCGCGGCGAAGTCCGGCGCCGGCAACGCCTTGCGGTCCAGCTTCCCGTTCACCGTCAACGGCAACGCAGCCAGGACCACCACCGCCGCCGGCACCATGTACTCCGGCAACCGCTCACCCACGAAGCCGCGCAGCAGCGCCGGCAACCCGTCGCCGTCGCCGCCGGCCGGGACCACGTAGGCGACGAGCCGCTTGTCCCCGGTCGTGTCCTCACGGGCGATCACCGCGGCCTGGGCCACCCGCGGATGCGCGGACACCACCGCCTCGACCTCACCGGGTTCGATCCGGAACCCACGGATCTTCACCTGCTCGTCGACTCGGGCCAGATACGTCAGCGTCCCGTCGGCGCTCCAACGCACCACGTCCCCGGTCCGGTACATCCGCTCCCCGGACGTGCCGAACGGACACGCGACGAACCGCTGGCCGGTGAGACCGCCACGCCCGGCGTACCCACGGGCCAGACCCGCGCCCGCGATGTAGAGCTCCCCGGCCACACCGACCGGCACCGGGCAGAGCCGGTCGTCCAGCACGTACACCTGTGTGTTCGCGTTCGGCCCGCCGATGTGGGGGTCCTGTCCGGGGACCAACGGACCCGACATGGTCGCGGATACCGTCGCCTCGGTCGGACCGTACGGGTTGATGAACCGCCGGCCGGGCGCCCACCGGTCCAGGAGCTCTCCGCTCAGTGCCTCGCCGCCGGTCACCAGGGACGTGACCGAGGCCAGGTCCTCCGGTGCCAGGACAGCCAGCACGGCCGGCGGCAGCCACGCGAACGTCACGTCGTGCCGGGCCACCACTTCGGCCAGGCCGGCACCCGGTAGCAGTTCCCACGCGGGGGCCACCACCAGGCACGCACCGGAGCTCAGTGCCAGCAGAAGTTCCCAGGTCGCCGCGTCGAAGCCGACGGAGGCGAACTGCAGTGCCCGGCTGCCCACGCCGAGCTCGAACTGCTGCGTCCGCGTCGCGACCAGGTTCACCGCGCCGCCGTGTGTGATGACGACACCCTTCGGCGTGCCGGTCGAACCCGACGTGTAGATCACATACGCCGGGTGCGCCGGCAGCAGCGTCGCCGGCACCACGGCGTCGCCGTCGTATGCCGCAACCCCAGGATCGTCGACCACCACCGTCGGCAACGTCCCCGGCACACCCGCGGCGCGGGCCGAGGACGTCAGGACACACTGCGCTCCGGCATCACCGAACATGAACGCAACCCGCTCCACCGGCAGCTCCGGATCCACCGGCAGATACGCACCACCGGCCTTCCACACCGCCAGCAACGCCACCACCAGATCCGCACCACGGTCCAAACACACCGCAACCACCGACTCCGGACCCACCCCACGATCAACCAACAACCGAGCCAACCGACCCGCCCGAGCATCCAACTCCGCATACGACAGTTCGACTCCGTCGCCGCGAACTGCAGGCGCGTCCGGCGACCGCACCACCTGCGCCGCCAACAACTCCGGAACCGTCCCAGCAGCCACCGCAACCGCCGTGTCGTTCCACTCCACCAACATCTGACGCCGCTCACCCACGGTGAGAACGTCCACGCTGGAGATCGGGGTGGTCGAGTTGGTCAGTACGGTTTCCAGCAGCCGAACCCAGCGCTGGCCGATGTCGATGACGGTGCCGGCATCGAACAGGTCGGCCGCGCCGGTCAGCACCCCCTGCATGCCGGCGGGGGTGCCGTCGGCACCGAATGCCTCCGACACGACGATTTCCAGGTCGAACTTCGCCGACGACGACATCCCCGGCGCCGGCGCCGGGGCGGCAGGTTCGCCGGCATCCACACCCGGCAGGTCCAGGACCGCGTCGGCGTTGTTCTGCACCGCCAACATCACCTGGAACAACGGATGCCGTGCCAACGACCGGACCGGCGACAGCTCCTCAACGAGGCGCTCGAACGGCACATCCTGGTGCTCGAACCCGGCCAGCGTGGTCTCCCGCACCCGAGCCAGCAACTCGACGAACGTCGGGTCACCGGACAGGTCGGTGCGGATCACGAGCGTGTTGACGAAGAACCCGACAAGGTCATCGAGTGCCTGGTCCGTGCGACCGGCGATCGCCGCGCCGATCGGGATGTCGGTGCCGGCGCCGAGCTTCGACAGCAGCACACCCAGTCCGGCCTGCAGCAGCATGAACACGGTCACGCCCTCGGCCCGGGCGAGCTGCGACAGACGGGCGTGCAGGTCCGCGCCGACCTGCAACGGCACGGTGTGCCCACGGTGGCTTGCCGCCGCGGGCCGCGGCCGGTCCGTCGGCAACGCCAGCTCCTCGGGCGCACCGGCCAGGGCCTGCCGCCAATACGACACCTGCCGTGCGATCACGCTGTCCGGGTCGGACTCGTCGCCAAGCAGGTGCCGCTGCCACAGCGTGTAGTCGGCGTACTGCACCGGCAGCGGGTCCCACGCCGGAGCCTGCCCAGCCGCCCTGGCCGCGTAGGCGGTCGTGACGTCCGCGGCCAGCGGCCCCATCGACCAGCCGTCGCCGGCGATGTGGTGCACGACCACCACCAGCACCCGCTCACCGGTGTCACTGAACAGCCAGGCCCGGATCGGCACCTCGGTGGCCAGATCGAACGTGTACTGCGTCGCCGCATCCACCGCCTCGGCCAGCTCCGCCGCTGCCGCGTCCACCAGGTGCAGCTGCCATTCCAGGTCTTCGGCCGGGATCACCTGCTGGAACGGCTGCCCGTCAACAGTCGGGAAGACCGTGCGCAGCACCTCGTGCCGGCCGATGACGTCCCGCAACGCCGCCTCGAGGGCCTGCGCGTCCACCTGGTCCGACAGGCCCAGCACCATCGGGATGTTGTAGATCGCGCTCGGACCCTCCAGCTGCCCGATGAACCACAGCCGGCGCTGCGCGTAGGACAACGGCAGATGCTCTGGCCGCTCCGACGGCACCAGCGCCGACCGTGCGACCCCCGCACCCGCCAACCGGCCGGCCAACCGTGCCGGTGTCGGCGCCTCGAACAACGCCCGCAGCGGCAGCTCCACGCCGAACATTGCCCGGACCCGGCTCACCAGGCGCACGGCCAGCAGTGAGTGCCCGCCGAGTGCGAAGAAGTCGTCGTCGACTCCGATGGCGTCGAGTCCCAGTACCTCCGCGAACGCCAGACACAACAGTTCTTCGCGGACGTTCGCCGGCCCGCGCCCTGCTCCTGCGGCCGCGGCGAAATCCGGTGCGGGCAGGGCCTTGCGGTCCAGCTTCCCGTTCACGGTGAGTGGCAACGCGGCCAGCACCATCACGGTCGGCACCATGTACTCCGGCAACCGGCCTTCTGCGAACCCGCGCAACGTCCCGGGCAGTCCGTCGCCGTCACCATCGGCCGGAACCACATACGCGACGAGGCGCTTGTCCCCGGCGGTGTCCTCGCGGGCGATCACCGCGGCCTGGGCGACCTGCGGGTGGGTGGCGATGACCGCCTCGATCTCGCCCGGCTCGATCCGGAACCCGCGGATCTTCACCTGCTCGTCCGCCCGACCCAGATACACCAGATCGCCGTCGTTGGACCACCGCACCACATCACCGGTCCGGTACAGCCGTGCCCCGTTGTCGAACGGGTCCGCGACGAACCGCTCTCCCGTCAGACCGGGACGGCTGACGTAGCCGCGGGCCAGTTGCACCCCGGCCAGATACAACTCGCCGGCAACCCCAGCCGGGACCGGCGCCAACCGGTCGTCGAGGACGTAGACACGGGTGTTGAACACCGGACGACCGATTGGCACCGGTCCTGCTGCCGGGACCGCGCATTCGGTCACGTCGACCGACGCTTCGGTCGGGCCGTAGAGGTTGAACAACCCAACGTCCGGCAGGACCTCGAAGAACCGGTCCCGGACTGCCGCTCCCAACGCCTCACCGGAACACACCACTCGCCTGAGACCACCGCATTCGGCTGCCTGCGGTGCGGCCAGGAATGCCTCCAACATCGACGGCACGAAATGCACGGTGTCCACGTGCTCATCACGGATCAGCTCCGCCACGTACCCCGGGTCGCGGTGGCCACCCGGACGGGCCACCACCATCACCGCGCCCTGGATCAACGGCCAGAACAACTCCCACACCGACACGTCAAAACCAAACGGCGTCTTGTGCAACACCCGGTCTCCAGGCGCCAGACCGAACCGCGCCTGCATCCACACCAGGCGGTTCACGATCCCAGCGTGGGACACCACCACACCCTTCGGGACGCCCGTCGACCCAGACGTGTAGATCACATACGCCGCCTGCGCCGGAACGACCCGCACACCCGGGCCCGCATCCGGCAGACCCTCCGACTCCGCCAGCTCAACCTCGGACACCACACACACCGCGCCCGCATCCGCCACCATGAACGCCACCCGCTCAGCCGGCAGATCCGGATCAATCGGCAAGTAGGCACCACCCGCCTTCACCACGGCCAGCAACGCAACCACCAGGTCCGCACCCCGCGGCAGGCGCACACCCACCACGGAGTCCGCACGGACACCACGGCTCATCAACAACCGGGCCAGACGGTTCGCCCGACTGTCCAACTCGACGTAGGACAGCGTCGCGCCCTCAAACACCACCGCCGGCGCGTCCGGAGTCCGCGCCACCTGCGCCGCAAACAACCCCGGCAACGTCTCGGCCGGCACCTCGACCGCGGTGTCGTTCCACGCACGCAGCACCCGATCGAGCTCGGCCGCACCCAGCACACCGAGCTCGGACAGCGGCGTCCGCGCGCCGCCGTCGAGACCGGCTTCCAATGCCGGGACGAGACCGGTGACCACGGTGTGCAGCATCTCCGCGACCGCCCGCGGGTCGATCGGCGCGACCGCGTCGACGGTCAGCCCGAAACTGGTCCCGTCGTCTTCGATCGACACCGTCACCGGGTAGTTGGTGCTCTCCCGGGAGTACATCGCTCGGACGCCCTCGAACCCGCTGGCGGCATCGCCGCCCTCAGCTTCACCGCCGCTGTTGTGCCGGTAGTTGAACAGGGTCGTGAACAGCGGCAGGTCGCCCGGCACCGCACTAACCCGCTGCGCCAACGCCAACGGCGCATGCTCATGCTCCAACAGACGAGCGAGCTGACCCCGCATCGCGTCGACCGCGGCCAACACATCCAGACCGCCGGTCGGCACCCGCACCGGCAGCGTGTTCATGAACAAGCCCGGCACCCGGTCAGCGCCGGCACCGGCGTTCATCCGGCCGAACAGCACCGTCCCGAACACAACATCCTCACGACCGGACACCACCGCGAGGACCCGCGACCACGCCACATGCATCACCGTCGCCGGGCTCACGCCCAACCGGCGGCCCACCTCCCGCAGCCGCCGACCCAGGCGAGCGTCCAGCCCGACGCCGGCCCGTACCACCGCCGACCCGTCACCACGAACGTCGTTGATTCCGAATGCCGCCGTCGGCTCGTCCACCCCCGCCAGCAGCTCCCGGAAGAACGCCTCATGCCCGCCACCGGCCAGGCCGGCTCGGGCCTGCGCCACGAAATCCCGGAACGGCAAAGGCTCGGGCAGCGTGTCGGCTCGGCCCAGGAGCACCGCCTCGATCTCTCCCAGTACCACCTCCACCGCTGTGTGGTCCTGGACCAGGTGGTGCATCCGCAGCAACGCCAGCCACCGGCCGTCGGCGACCTCGGCCACGTGCATGTCGAGCAGCGGCGCGCGGCCCAGGTCCATCGACGAACCGACAGCCGACAGCAGCTCCGCTACCAGGTCCTCGGCATCGTCCGGCAGGGTCACCTCGGTCACCGGCAGGGTCGCCGACCGCCACACCACCTGCACCGGCTCGCGGAGCTCCTCCCACGCCACCGACGTCCGGTACACGTCATGCCGGTTGATGACCTGTTGGAACGCTCCAGCGAACCGGTCCAGCCGGGCGCGGTCGTCGAACTGCAGCACGTATGAGGTGACGTAGGCGCCTTTGCCGCCGTCGGCGAGCAGGTGGTGGAACAGGATCCCTTCCTGCAACGGCGCGAGAGGGTAGATGTCGGCGACGTTGCCCGCGCCGCCGTCGACCCGCCTGACCACCGCTTCGATCTCGGCTTCGGTCAGCTCCACCAGCGGCAGCATGTCCGGTGTGATCGTCTGTGCGCCCGCGGGGATCCGGTTCGCGGGAACCTCGATCGTGGCGGGACCCGCCACCGCGGCCAGCCCGGCCGGTGTCGGCGCCTCGAACAACGCTCGCGCCGACACGGGCACACCCCGCACCCGGAGCCATTCGACCAGTTGCACGGCCAGCAGCGAGTGCCCGCCCAGGGCGAAGAAGTCGTCATCGACCCCAACGGATTCCAGTCCGAGGACCTCGGCGAACGCCTGGCACAGCAGTTCCTCGCGCACGTTCGCCGGGCCGCGCCCGACGCCCGCCGCGGGGTTGAAGTCCGGCGCGGGCAGGGCTTTGCGGTCGAGTTTCCCGTTGGCGGTCAGCGGCAGGGCATCGAGGACGACCACGGCGGAGGGCACCAGGTACTCCGGCAGCCGCAACGCGGCGAACTCCCGCAGCGCCGCCGGCAACCCGACACCGTCACCGGCCGGAACCACATAGGCGACCAGTCGCTTGTCGCCGGGCTCGTCTTCCCGGGCGATCACCGTGGCCTGCAGCACCCGCTCGTGCGCGGTCAGTGTCGCCTCGACCTCACCGGGCTCGATCCGGAACCCGCGGATCTTCACCTGATCGTCGGACCGTCCCACGAACACCAGCTCACCCGCAGCGGTCCAGCGCACCACGTCCCCCGTGCGATACAGCCGCCCGCCGGCAGCGTCGAACGGATCCGCCACGAACCGCCCGGCCGTCAGCCCGGCCCGCGCCACGTACCCGCGCGCCAGACCGGCACCGGCCACATACAACTCACCGGCCACGCCCACCGGCACCGGCGACAACCACGCATCCAGCACGTACACGCGGGTGTTGACCACCGGCCGGCCGATCGCCACCTGCTCGGCACTCGGATCGCACTGCCACAGTGTCGCGTCCACTGTCGTCTCGGTCGGACCGTACGAGTTGTACATCCGGTGCCCCCGCGCCCACCGCGCCATCAGCTCCGGCGTGCACGCCTCCCCGGCCACCACGACCGTCACGTCCGGCCCGATCGACGCCGGGTCCAGCAACGCCAGCACCGCCGGCGGCAGCGTCACAAACGACACCGCCTCGGCCGCCAGCAGCCCCGTCAACGCCGCCCCGAACCGCTGCGCGGACGGAATGACCACCAGCGCCGCCCCCTGCAGCAGCGCCATGGACCATTCCCAGCCGAACGTGTCGAAGCTCGCCGACGCGAACTGCCCCACCCGATCTCCTGCGCCCACTCCCAGCAGGCGGGCGTGACCGGCCGCGAAGCTCGCGAACCCGGCGTGCGAGACGAGCACACCCTTCGGCGTCCCCGTCGACCCGGACGTGTAGATCACATACGCCGGGTGCGCCGCGACCAGCGACGCCGGCACCACGTCACCGGCCGCGACCGGCGGCAACTGCGTCTCATCCAACACCGTCACCGGCGCCCCGGCCCGCGTCACAACATCCGCGGTCGCCGAAGACGCCAGCACGACGATCGGCCCGGCATCGGCCAGCATGAACGCGATCCGCTCCACCGGATACTCCGGGTCGATCGGCAGGTACGCGCCGCCTGCCTTCAGCACGCCGAGCAACGCCACCATCAACTCGACGCCACGTTCCAGGCACACCCCCACCAGTCGCTCCGGGCCGACACCCAACCCGACCAGGTGCCACGCGACCCGATCCGACCGGACATCCAACTCCGCGTACGACACCGCAACCCCGTCGCACACCACCGCTGCCGCGTCCGGGTCCCGCGCGACCTGCGCCGCGAACAACTCCGGCAGGGTCGCTGCGCCGATCGGGTCGGCTGTGTCGTTCCACTCGACCAGCAGCCGGCGGCGCTCGCCCGCGTCCAGCGCGTCCACCCTGGAGATCGGCAGGTCCGGGTCGGCCAGCGCCGATTCCAGCACCCGCACCCAGCGCTCGGCGATCGATGCCACCGTGGCGGCGTCGAACAGGTCGGCCGCCCCGGTCAGCACCCCCTGCATCCCGGCGGGGGCACCGTCGGCGTCGAAGGTCTCCCCGACGATGGTGTTCAGGTCGAACCTCGCCGCCGACGTCTCCTCCACCGCGGGCGTCTCCGCCTCCGTGTCTGCCGCGGTCTCCTGTCCGCCGGCGTACACCCCAGGCAGGTTCAGCACCGCGTCGGCGACGTTCTGCACCGTCAGCATCACCTGGAACAGCGCATGCCGGGCCAACGACCGCGTCGGGGACAGCTCCTCAACGAGGCGTTCGAACGGCACGTCCTGGTGCTCGAAGCCGGCGAGGCTCGTCTCCCGCACCCGACCCAACAACTCCGTGAACGTCGGATCACCCGACAGATCGGTCCGCATGACGAGGGTGTTGACGAAGAACCCGACCAGATCGTCCAGGGCCTCATCACCGCGTCCCGCGACCGGCGTACCGATCGGGATGTCGGTGCCGGCGCCGAGTTTCGACAACAGCACCCCCAGCCCGGCCTGCAGCAGCATGAACACGGTCACGCCCTGGGCCCGGGCCACCCGCAGCAACCGCGCGTGCAGCTCGGCGCCGATCCGCACCGGCACCGTGTATCCGCGGTGGCTGGCGACCGCCGGCCGCTGCCGGTCCGCCGGCAACGCCAGCTCTTCCGGCGCCCCGGCGAGGGCCTGCCGCCAATACGACACCTGCCGTGAGATCAGGCTGTCCGGGTCGTCCTCGTCGCCGAGCAGTTCCCGCTGCCACAGCGCATAGTCGGCGTACTGGACCGGCAGCGGCTCCCACACCGGGTCCCGACCGGCCAGCCGCGCGGTGTAGGCGGTTGACACGTCGGCGGCCAGCGGCACCATCGACCAGCCGTCGCTGGCGATGTGATGCACCACCATCACCAGCACCTGATCACCCGACCCATCGCTGATCAGCGACACCCGGATGGGCACCTCCACCGCCAGGTCGAAGGTGTACCCGGCCGCCGCCGTCACCGCGGCAGGAAGGTCCGACGGGGTCACCTCGAGCCGCTGCGGCCGCCAATCGAGGTCCTCGACGGCGATGATGTGCTGGTACGGCCGGCCGTCCGCGGTTGTCCGGATCACGGTGCGCAGCGCCTCGTGCCGGCCGATCACGTCCCGCAACGCCGCCTCGAGCGCCGCAGCGTCGATGTCGCCGGACAGTCGCAGCGTCACCGGCTCGTTGTACGTGGCGGTCGGGCCTTCCAGCTGGCCGATGAACCACAACCGTTGCTGCCCGTACGACAGCGGCAGCCGCTCCGGCCGCGCCCACGGCACCAGCGCCGACCGGGCCCGCTCCGCTCCGGACAGCCGGCTGGCGAGCTTGGCCGGGGTCGCGGCCTCAAACAGCACCCGCAGCGGCAGCTCCACCCGGAAGACGGCCCGGAGCCGGCTCACCAGGCGCACGGCCAGCAGCGAGTGCCCGCCGAGTGTGAAGAAGTCGTCGTCGACTCCGATGGCGTCGAGACCCAGTACCTCCGCGAACGCCAGACACAACAGTTCTTCGTGCACGTTCGCCGGGCCGCGTCCGGTCCCGGCGGTGGCCGCGAAGTCCGGCGCGGGCAGGGCCTTGCGGTCCAGCTTCCCGTTCACGGTCAGTGGCAGCGCGGCCAGCACCACGATTCCGGACGGCACCATGTACTCCGGCAGCCGATCGGCCGCGAACCTACGCAGCACCAGCGGCAGGTCGTCGCCGTCACCATCGGCCGGAACCACATACGCGACGAGGCGCTTGTCCCCGGCAGTGTCCTCACGAGTAATGACAGCGGCTTGCGCGACCTGCGGGTGGGTGGCGATGACCGCCTCGATCTCGCCTGGCTCGATCCGGAACCCGCGGATCTTCACCTGCTCATCCGCGCGACCCAGATACACCAGGTCCCCATCCGCCGACCAGCGGACCACGTCACCGGTGCGGTACAACCGGCCACCAGCGTCGAATGGGTCCGCGACGAACCGCTCCCCCGTCAGGCCGGGACGGCTGACATAGCCGCGGGCCAGTTGGACCCCGGCAAGATACAACTCGCCGGCGACCCCAGCCGGGACGGGCGCCAACCGGTCGTCCAGGACGTAGACACGGGTGTTGAACACCGGACGACCGATCGGGACGGGCCCCTCAGTTGGGACCGCGCACTCGGTCACGTCGACCGATGCTTCGGTCGGGCCGTAGAGGTTGAACAACCCGACGTCCGGCAGGACCTCGAAGAACCGGTCCCGGACCGCCGCACCCAACGCCTCACCAGAACACACCACCCGCCTGAGCACGCCACACTCGGCCGCCTGCGGGGTCGCCAGGAACGCCTCCAGCATCGACGGCACGAAGTGCACGGTGTCGACGTGCTGGTCGCGGATCAGCTCCGCCACGTAGCCCGGGTCGCGGTGGCCGCCCGGACGGGCGACGACCATGACCGCGCCCTGGATCAACGGCCAGAACAACTCCCACACCGACACGTCAAAACCAAATGGCGTCTTGTGCAGGACCCTGTCTCCCGGCTGCAGCCCGAACCGAGCTTGCATCCACACCAGACGGTTCACGATGCCAGCGTGGGACACCACTACGCCCTTCGGGACGCCGGTCGATCCAGACGTGTAAATCACATACGCCGCCTGCTCCGGCACCACCCGCACACCCGGGTTCGCGTCCGAACCGCCCTGGTCGTCGATGTGCACGACCGGCACACCCAACCCGGCCAACGTCCCGTCGGACACGACACACGCCGCGCCCGCATCCGCCAGCATAAATGCGATCCGGTCGGCCGGCAGGTCCGGATCGATCGGCAGGTACGCAGCGCCGGCCTTCACCACGGCCAGCAACGCCACCACCATGTCCACACCGCGCGGCAGACACACCCCCACCACCGAATCCGGACCCTGGATCATCAACAACCGAGCCAGACGATTCGCGCGACCGTCCAACTCGGCGTAGGACAGCGTCGCGCCCTCGAACACGAGGGCCGGTGCGTTCGGAGTGCGCGCCACCTGCGCCGCGAACAATCCAGGCAGCGTGTCGGCCGGCACCTCGGCCGCGGTGTCGTTCCACGCACGCAGCACGCGATCCAGCTCGGCCGCACCCAACACGCCGACCTCGGACAGCAGCGTCCGGGTGCCACCGTCGAGACCGGCTTCCAACGCCGGGACGAGACCCGCGACCACGGTGTGCAGCATCCCTGCGACTGCCTGCGGGTCGATCGGCCCGACCGCGTCCACGGTCAGCCCGAAGCCGGTCCCGTTGTCATCGACCGACACCGTCACCGGGTAGTTGGTGCCCTCCCGGGAGTACACGGTGCGGACACCCTCGAACCCGTCCGGGCCATCGCCACTGTCTTGCTGGCCGGCGCTGTCGTGCCGGTAGTTGAACAGCGTGGTGAACAGCGGCAGGTCACCGGGCACCGCGCTGACCTGCTGCGCCAACGCCAGCGACGCATGCTCGTGCTCCAGCAGGCGGGCCAGTTGCCCGCGCATCGCGTCGACCGCTGCCAGCACATCCAGTTCGCCGGAGCGCATCCGCACCGGCAGTGTGTTGATGAACAGCCCCGGCACCCGGTCCGCGCCTGCGCCGGCGTTCATCCGGCCGAACAGTACGGTGCCGAACACGACATCCTCACGACCGGAGACGACCGCAAGTACCCGCGACCACGCCACATGCATCACCGTCGCCGGGCTCACCCCGAGCCGCCGGGCCGTGTCACGCAACCGCGCCGCCAGGGCGGGGTCCAGGGCCTGCCCTGCCTGTACCAGGCCGGACCCGTCGCCGCGAACATCGCTGACCCCGAACGCCGCCGTCGGCTCATCCACCCCGGCCAGCAACTCCCGGAAGTACTCCTCGTGCTCCCCGCTGAGGAGCCCGGCGCGGGCCTGCGCCACGAAGTCCCGGAACGGCAGCGGCTCCGGCAGCGTGTCGACGCGACCCGACAGCACCGCCTCCATCTCGGCCATCACCACGTCCAGCGTCGTGTGGTCCTGCGTCAGGTGATGCATTCGCAGCAGCCCCAGCAGCCGGCCGTCGGCGATCTCCGCGACGTGCAGGTCCAGCAGCGGTGCGCGGCCCAGGTCCATCGACGACCCGACCGCCGACATCAGCGCCGCCACCGGGTCTGTGGTTCCGGCCGGCAGGCTGACCTCGGTCACCAGCAGGGTCGCCGACTGCCACACCACCTGCACCGGCTCCCGCAACCCGGCCCACACCACCGAGGTTCGCAGCACGTCGTGCCGGTCGATGACGTGCCGCAGCGCCGCGACGAGCCGGTCGAGGCGGCCGCGGTCGTCGAATTCGATCACCGTGGGGGTGACGTACACGTCCTGACCGCCGTCAGCGAGCAGGTGGTGGAACAGGATGCCTTCCTGCAGCGGCGCGAGGGGGTAGATGTCGGCGACATTCGCGGCGCCGCCCTCGACCGTGCCGACCACGGCCTGGACCTCAGCCTCGGTCAACTCGACCAGCGGCAGCATGTCCGGCGTGATCACCTGTGCACCGGCCGGGATCAGGTTCGCCGGGACCTCCACGCTCACACCACCGGCTGACGCTGCCAGCCCGGCCGGGGTCGGAGACAGGAACAGCGCCCGCACCGACACCGACACACCCCGCACCCGCAACCACTCCACCAGCCGCACCGCCAGCAGCGAATGCCCACCCAACGCGAAGAAGTCGTCGTCGACACCGACGTCGGCAACACCGAGCACCTCGGCGAACGCCTGACACAACACCTCCTCCCGCGCATTCGCCGGACCCCGACCGACGCTTCCGGTCGCGGCGAAGTCCGGCGCCGGCAACGCCTTGCGGTCCAGCTTCCCGTTCACCGTCAACGGCAACGCGGACAGGACCACAACCGCCGCCGGGACCATGTACGCCGGGAGCCGCTCCGCCACCGACCGGCGCAGCACCGCCGGCAGGTCCGCCACGGCTTCCTGCCCTGCCACTACGTAGGCGACCAGTTGCTTGTCCCCGACCGTGTCCTCGCGCACGATGACCGTCGCCTGCATCACCTGCGGGTGGGCGGTCAACGCCGCCTCGATCTCGCCGGGTTCGATCCGGAACCCGCGAACCTTCACCTGCTCATCCGCGCGACCCAGATACACCAGGTCCCCGCCGGCGGTCCACCGCGCCACATCTCCGGTCCGATACAACCGACCACCCACACCGAACGGGTTCGCGACGAACCGACCCGCCGTCAAACCGGTCCGGCCCGCATACCCACGCGCCAACCCGGCACCGGCGACATACAACTCACCGGCGACGCCCTGCGGGACCGGCACGAGCCGGTCATCGAGCACGTACACCCTGGTGTTGACGATCGGGCCACCGATCGTCGGCACGTCACCGACCGTCAAAGGCTGCGACATCGACGCACACACCGTCGTCTCCGTCGGCCCGTACGCGTTCACCAACCGGCGTCCCGGCGCCCATCTGTCAACCAGTTCTGCGCTCAACGCCTCACCAGCGGACACCAGGGTGGTGACCGACGCCAGGTCTTCCCGGGCGAGGACTGCCAGCACCGCGGGCGGCAACGTCGCATGCGTCACCCCGAACCGGGTCAGCACTCCCGTCAGGCCAGCACCCGGCAGCAGCTCATCCGCCGCGGCCACGACCAGGCACGCACCCGAACACAACGACACGAACATCTCAGCGGTCGCCGCATCAAACCCCACCGACGCGAACTGCAACACCCGACTGTCGCCGCTCAGGCTGAACCGCTCCGCCTGCGCCGCCACCAGACTGCCCAGCCCGGCATGCGTGACCACGACACCCTTCGGCGTGCCGGTCGAACCCGACGTGTAGATCACATACGCCGGGTGCGCCGGCAGCAGCGTCGCCGGCACCACCGCATCACCGTCGTACGCCGCAACCCCAGGATCGTCGACCACCACCGTCGGCAACGTCCCCGGCACACCCGCGGCGCGGGCCGAGGACGTCAGGACACACTGCGCTCCGGCATCACCGAACATGAACGCAACCCGCTCCACCGGCAGCTCCGGATCCACCGGCAGATACGCACCACCGGCCTTCCACACCGCCAGCAACGCCACCACCAGATCCGCACCACGGTCCAAACACACCGCGACCACCGACTCCGGACCCACCCCACGATCAACCAACAACCGAGCCAACCGACCCGCCCGAGCATCCAACTCCGCATACGACAACTCGACCCCGTCACCACGCACCGCAGGCGCGTCCGGCGACCGCACCACCTGCGCCGCCAACAACTCCGGAACCGTCCCCGCCGGGACCGCAACCGCTGTGTCGTTCCACTCCACCAACATCCGACGCCGCTCACCCACGGTGAGAACGTCCACGCTGAAGATCGGGGTTGAGGGGTTCTCCAGCACGGCCTCCAGGACCCGGACCCAGCGGCGGGCGATGTCGGCGACGGTGCCGGCGTCGAACAGGTCAGTCGCGCCGGTCAGCGTGCCGCGCAGGCCAGCCGCGGCGCCGTCGGTGCCGAATACCTCCGATACCGTGATTTCCAGGTCAAACTTCGCCGACGAGGACGTCCCCTCCGCTAGGACGGTAGGTCCGCCGGCTTCCACACCCGGCAGGTCCAGGACCGCGTCGGCGTTGTTCTGCACCGCCAACATCACCTGGAACAACGGATGCCGCGCCAACGACCGAACCGGCGACAACTCCTCAACAAGCCGCTCGAACGGCACATCCTGATGCTCGAACCCAGCCAGGCTCGTCTCCCGCACCCGAGCCAACAGCTCGACGAACGACGGGTCACCGGACAGGTCGGTGCGAATCACCAGCGTGTTGACGAAGAACCCGACAAGATCATCAAGTGCCTGGTCCGTACGGCCGGCGATCGCCGCGCCGATCGGGATGTCGGTACCGGCGCCGAGCTTCGACAGCAGCACACCAAGTCCGGCCTGCAGCAGCATGAACACGGTCACACCCTCGGCACGGGCAACCTCCGACAGGCGAGCGTGCAGGTCAGCGCCGACCTGCAACGGCACGGTGTGCCCACGGTGGCTTGCCGCCGCGGGCCGCGGCCGGTCCGCTGGCAACGCCAGCTCCTCCGGCGCACCCGCCAGGGCCCGCCGCCAATACGACACCTGCCGTGCGATCACACTGTCCGGGTCGGACTCGTCGCCAAGCAGATCACGCTGCCACAGCGCGTAATCGGCGTACTGCACCGGTAGCGGCGCCCACGCCGGCGCCCGACCAGCCAGCCGCGCCGCATATGCCGTCGACACATCACCGGCAAGCGGCCCCATCGACCAGCCGTCACTGGCAATGTGATGCACCACTACCACCAACACCCGCTGATCCGAACCATCACCGAACAACCACGCCCGGATCGGCACCTCGGTGGCCAGATCGAACGCGTACTGCGCCGCTGACTCGACGGCCTCGCCGAGCTCCGCCGCCGCGACCTCCACCACCTGCAGCCGCCAGTCCAGGTCATCCAGCCGAATCACCTGCTGGAACGGCTCACCGTCAACAGTCGGGAACACCGTCCGCAGCACCTCGTGCCGGCCGATCACGTCCCGCAACGCCGCCTCGAGCGCAGTCGTGTCGACCTCGCCGGACAGGCCCAGCACCTCTGGGATGTTGTACAGCGAGCTGTGGCCTTCGAGCTGCCCGATGAACCACAGCCGTTGCTGTGCATAGGAAAGTGGCACCCGCTCGGGTCGCGCCCACGGCACCAGCGCGGACCGCGCCACCCCCGCACCTGGCAGGCGGCCGGCCAGCCCAGCCGGTGTTGCCGCTTCGAACAACGCCCGCAACGACAGCTCAACCCCGAACACCGCCCGCAACCGGCTCATCAACCGCACCGCCAGCAGCGAATGCCCACCCAACGCGAAGAAGTCGTCATCGACCCCGACGTGGTCGAGGTCCAGCACTTCAGCGAAGGCCTGACACAACAACTCCTCGCGCGGGTTGGCCGGGCCTCGACCGGTCCCGGCGGTCGACGCGAAGTCCGGGGCGGGCAGGGCCCTGCGGTCCAGCTTCCCGTTCACGGTCAGCGGCAACGCGTCCAGCACCACCACCGCGGCGGGCACCATGTATTCCGGCAGCCGGTCACCAACGAACCCACGCAGGATCGCCGGCAACCCGTCGCTGTCGCCATCCGCCAGCACCACGTAGGCGACCAGCCGCTTCTCCGCTGTGGCGTCCTCCCGGGCGATCACCGCGGCCTGCGCCACGTGGGGGTGCGCGGTCAGCACCACCTCGATCTCACCAGGCTCGACCCGGAACCCGCGGATCTTCACCTGCTCGTCGGCGCGGCCGACGAACGTCAGGTCACCCGAACCGGACCAGGACACCACATCCCCGGTCCGATACATCCGCGCGCCACCAGTCGGGTCGAATGGGTCGGCGACGAACCGCTCACCAGTCAGGCCACCGCGACCCACGTACCCGCGCGCCAGACCCGCACCGGCGACATACAGTTCCCCGGCCACCCCGACCGGCACCGGCGCCAACCGATTGTCCAGCACATACACCTGCGTGCCAGAGATCGGCGCGCCGATCGGCACACTCCCACCGCCGGCCACATCCTGCGGCCGCACCGCGTGCACCGTCGTGAACGTCGTGTTTTCCGTCGGACCGTACCCGTTGAGCAGTCGCAGGCCCGGCACCCGCTCCAGCACTGTGCGGCAGGCGGTCACCGACAACACGTCACCACCAGACAGCAACTGCCGCACCGGCGCGAACACCTCGACGTCGTCACCGACCACCTGGTGGAACCAGCCCGCCGTCAGCCACAACGTGTCCACCCGATACTCGGCCAAGAACGCACCCAACTCGGCCGTCGACATCGCACCCGGTCGGGCCACCGCCAACACGGCGCCGTTCAGCAGGGCGCCCCAGATCTCGAACGTCGCCGCATCGAACGACGCCGACGCCAGATGACCGATGACGTCCTCGACACCGACCTCGAAGAAACTCGCCTGCCACACCAGACGCACCACCGCCCGATGCGGCACCACCACACCCTTCGCCACCCCCGTCGACCCCGACGTATACATCACATACGCCGCCTGCCCACCATCCACCGACACAGCGACCGGCCCATCAGACAGACGCGACACCGAACCGGCAACCCGCCGATCATCCAACGCCACCGACCTGACCCGACCCGCCGGCAACTCGTCCAACACATCCTCAAAGCCCAGCAACACCCCCGCACGCGCATCGGCGAGCATGAACCTGATCCGCTCGACCGGGAGTTCAGGATCGATCGGCAGATACGCACCACCCGCCTTCACCACCGCCAACAACGCCACCACCATGTCCACGCCCCGCGGCAGGCACACCCCCACGACTGACTCAGCACCAACCCCGACGCTGATCAAATACCGGGCGAGGCGGTTCGACCCCGCATCCAGCTCCGCATACGACAGCTCGACCCCGTCACCACGCACCGCCACCGCACCCGGCGTCCGAGCCACCTGCCCCGCGAACAGCTCCGCCAGGGACACCTCCGGAACCTGGACCCCCGTGTCGTTCCACCCGAACAACACCCGCTCCCGCTCAACGGCGTCGAGCACATCGACCGTGGACACCGGCGCCGACGGATCCGCCAGAGCCGCCTCCAACACCCGAACCCAACGCCGAGCGATATCAGCAACCGTCGCCGCATCGAACAAGTCCATCGACCCGGTCAGCACACCCCGCAGCCCTGCCGCGACACCATCGGCGTCGAACGTCTCCGACACCACAACGTTGAGGTCGAACTTCGCCGACGATGTCTCTTCCGCCGACGTCGCTTCTGTCGCCTCCGCGGGCCCGCCGGCTTGTACCCCGGGCAGTTCCAGGATCGCGTCTGCGGTGTTCTGCAGGGTCAGCATCACCTGGACCAGCGGGTTCCGGGCCAATGACCGAGCCGGGGCGAGCTCCTCGACCAGCAGCTCGAACGGCACGTCCTGGTGCTCGAACCCAGCCAGGCTCGTCTCCCGCACCCGAGCCAGCAGCTCGGTGAAGGACGGGTCGCCGGACAGGTCGGTGCGGATCACGAGCGTGTTGACGAAGAATCCGACAAGATCATCGAGCGCCTGGTCCGTGCGGCCGGCGATTGCCGCGCCGATCGGGATGTCCGTGCCGGCGCCGAGCTTTGACAGCAGCACACCGAGTCCGGCCTGCAGCAGCATGAACACGGTCACGCCCTCGGCCCGGGCAACCTCCAGCAACCGCGCATGCAACCCGGCCGGCACGTCCACCGGCACGGTGTGCCCACGGTGACTGGCGACCGCCGGCCGCGGCCGGTCCACCGGCAACGTCAGCTCCTCCGGGGCCCCGGCCAGGGCCCGCCGCCAGTAGCTGACCTGCCGTGAGATCACACTGTCCGGGTCGGACTCGTCGCCGAGCAGTTCCCGCTGCCACAGCGCGTAATCGGCGTACTGCACCGGTAGCGGCGCCCACGCCGGCGCCCGACCAGCCAACCGCGCCGCATATGCCGTCGACACATCACCGGCAAGCGGCCCCATCGACCAGCCGTCACTGGCAATGTGATGTACCACCACCACCAACACCCGCTGATCCGAACCATCACCAAACAACCACGCCCGGATCGGCACCTCGGTGGCCAAGTCGAACGCATACTGCGCCGCCGAGTCCACCGCCTCGCCGAGCTCCGCCGCAGCAACCTCCACCACCTGCAGCCGCCAGTCCAGCGCCTCCAGCGGAATCACCTGCTGGAACGGCTCACCGTCAACAGTCGGGAACACCGTCCGCAGCACCTCGTGCCGGCCGATCACGTCCCGCAACGCCGCCTCGAGGGCCTGCACGTCCACGACACCCGACAGGCCCAGGACCATCGGAATGTTGTAGAGCGCGCTCGGGCCCTCCAGCTGGCCGATGAACCACAGCCGTTGCTGTGCGAACGACAACGGCACCCGCTCCGGTCGCGCCCACGGCACCAGCGCCGACCGCGCCACCCCCGCACCCGGCAGGCGGCTGGCCAAACCAGCCGGTGTCGCCGCTTCGAACAACGCCCGCAACGACAGCTCAACCCCGAACACCGCCCGCAACCGGCTCATCAACCGCACCGCCAGCAGCGAATGCCCACCCAACGCGAAGAAGTCGTCATCGACGCCGATGTGATCCACACCGAGGACCTCAGCGAACGCCAGACACAACAGCTCTTCATACACACTCACCGGGCCACGACCGACCCCAGCGCCAGCCGCGAAATCCGGCGCGGGCAGCGCTCTGCGGTCCAGCTTGCCGTTCACGGTCAACGGCAACGCGGCCAACACCACCACGGCGGACGGCACCATGTACTCCGGCAACCGATCACTGGCGAACGCGCGCAACACCGCGGGCAGGCCGTCACCGTCACCGGCGGCCGGCACCACATACGCGACCAGCCGCTTGTCCCCCGCCGTGTCCTCCCGGGCGACCACCGCGACCTGCGCCACCTGGGGATGCCCGGTCAGCACCGCCTCGATCTCGCCAGGCTCGACCCGGAACCCACGAATCTTCACCTGCTCATCAGCCCGGCCGACAAACATCAACTCACCCGAACCAGACCACGACACCACATCCCCGGTCCGATACATCCGGCCACCACCAGCCGGGTCAAATGGATCGGCGACGAACCGCTCACCAGTCAGGCCACCGCGACCCACATACCCGCGCGCCAGACCCGCACCAGCGACATAGAGTTCCCCGGCCACACCCACCGGCACAGGACTGAGCCGACCATCCAGCACATACACCTGCGTGCCGGAAATCGGCGCGCCGATCGGCACACTCACACGGTCAACCACATCCTCCTGCTGGACGGCGTGCACCGCCGTGAACGTCGTGTTCTCCGTCGGCCCATACCCGTTCAGCAGCCGCAGACCCGGCACCCGCTCCAACACCGTCCGACACGACGCCACCGACAACACATCACCACCAGCCAACAACTGCCGCACCGGCGCCAACACCGCCACATCCGCACCCACCACCTGATCAAACAAACCAGCGGTCAACCACAACGTGTCCACCCGATACTCGGCCAGGAAGGCACCCAACTCGGCCGTCGACATCACACCCGGCCGCGCCACCGCCAACACGGCCCCGTTCAACAGGGCACCCCAGATCTCGAACGTCGCCGCATCAAACGACGCCGACGCCAGATGACCGATCACATCTCCAGCGCGGACCTCGAAGAAACTCGCCTGCCACACCAAACGCACCACCGCCCGATGCGGCACCACCACACCCTTCGCCACCCCCGTCGACCCCGACGTATACATCACATACGCCGCCTGCCCACCATCCACCGACACAGCGACCGGCCCATCAGACAGACGCGACACCGAACCCGCGACCCGCCGATCATCCAACGCCACCGACCTGACCCGACCCGCCGGCAACTCGTCCAACACATCCTCAAAGCCCAGCAACACCCCCGCACGCGCATCAGCGAGCATGAACCTGATCCGCTCAACCGGGAGTTCAGGATCGACCGGCAGATACGCACCACCCGCCTTCACCACCGCCAACAACGCCACCACCATGTCCACGCCCCGCGGCAGACACACCCCTACCACCGACTCGGACCCAACCCCGGCGCTGATCAGATACCGGGTGAGGCGGTTCGACCGCGCATCCAGCTCCGCATACGACAGCGACACACCACCACCCACCACCGCCACCGCATCCGGCGTCCGAGCCACCTGCCCCGCGAACAACTCCCCCAGGGAGACCTCCGGAACCCGAACCCCCAAGTCGTTCCACCCGAACAACACCCGCTCCCGCTCAACGGCGTCCAACACGTCAACCCCGGACACCGCGACCGACGGATCGGCTAGGACCACCTCCAACACCCGCAGCCACCACCGGCCGATCGAGGCAACCGTCCCGGCGTCGAACAGGTCCACGGATCCGGTCACCAGACACCGCATCCCTGCCGCCGCACCGTCGGCGTCGAACGTCTCACCGACGATCCAGTCCAGGTCGAACTTCGCCACCGCCATCTCGGCAGCCGCCGCGGCCGCCGACCCGCCCGCCCGGACACCCGGCAGATCCACCACCGCGTCCGCGTTGTTCTGCACCGTCAACATCACCTGGAACAGCGGATGCCGCGCCAACGACCGGACCGGCGACAGCTCCTCGACGAGGCGTTCGAACGGCACATCCTGGTGCTCGAACCCGGCCAGCGACACCTCACGCACCCGAGACAGCAGCTCCGTGAAGGAAGGGTCACCCGACAGGTCGGTACGGATCACCAGCGTGTTGACGAAATACCCGACAAGATCATCCAACGCCTGGTCGGTACGGCCGGCGATCGCCGCACCGATCGGGATGTCCGTGCCGGCGCCGAGCTTCGACAACAAGACTCCGAGGCCGGCCTGCAGCACCATGAACGCCGTCACGCCCTGCGCCCGCGCGACCTCCAGCAACCGCGCATGCAGCGCCGCCGGCACGTCCACCGGCACCACGTGCCCACGGCGGCTCGCCACCGCCGGGCGCGGGTGATCGGTCGGCAGCACCAGCTCTTCGGGTGCACCAGCCAACGCGTGCCGCCAGTACGACACCTGCCGCGAGATCACACTGTCCGGGTCGGACTCGTCGCCGAGCAGTTCCCGCTGCCACAGGGTGTAGTCGGCGTACTGCACCGGCAGCGGCTCCCACACCGGAGCCCGACCCTCCACCCGCGCTGTGTACGCGGTCGACACGTCAGCCGCCAGCGGACCCGTCGACCAGCCATCGCCCGCGATGTGATGCACCACCACGACGAGCACCCGCTCGTCCGAGCCGTCGCTGAACAGCCACGCCCGGATCGGTACCTCCACCGCCAGGTCGAATGTGTGTTGCGTCGCTGCCGCCACCGCCGCACCGAGGTCCGCCGATGCCACGTCGACCAGCTGCAGCTCCCAGTCCAGGTCGTCCAGCGGGATCACCTGCTGGAACGGCTGACCGTCGACGGCCGGGAACACCGTCCGCAGCACCTCGTGCCGGCCGATCACGTCCCGCAGTGCCGCATTCAGCGCTGTCGTGTCGATGTCGCCGGACAGATCCAACATCTCCGGGATGTTGTGGGTCGCGCTCGCACCCTCGAGTTGCCAGAGGAACCACAGGCGCTGCTGCGCATACGACAGCGGCAGTCGCTCCGGCCGCGCCCACGGCACCAGCGCCGACCGCGCCGCTCCCGCGCCCGGCAGCCGGCCGGCCAGCCGCGCCGGGGTCGTGGCCTCGAACATCGCCCGCAGTGGCAGCTCCGCCTTGAACACGGCCCGGATGCGGCTCACGAGGCGCACCGCCAGCAGCGAGTGCCCGCCCAACGCGAAGAAGTCGTCGTCGACTCCGACCGTGTCGAGTCCCAGTACCTCAGCGAACGCCAGACACAACAACTCCTCCTGGACGCTGGCCGGGCTTCGGCCCGTTCCTGCGGTTGCGGCGAAGTCCGGGGCCGGCAGGGCTTTGCGGTCCAGCTTGCCGTTCACGGTCAGTGGTAGCGCGTCGAGTGTGATGAACGCCCCGGGCAGCATGTACTCCGGCAGCCGCGACGCCGCGAAGTTCAGCAGGGCCACGCCGTCAGCGGTGCCGACGGTGTACGCGACGAGACGCTCGTCCCGCAACATGACAGCCACCTGGGAGACCTGTGGATGCTCCAGCAGAACGGCCTCGATCTCACCCAGCTCGATGCGGAACCCGCGGAGCTTGACCTGTTCGTCGGCGCGGCCCTGGAAGACCAGGTCGCCGCCAGAGGTCCAGCGGACCAGGTCACCGGTGCGATACAACCGAGTGCCGGAGTCGAACGGGTCGGCGACGAACCGTTCAGCCGTCAACGCGGACCGCCCGACGTAGCCACGTGCCAGCTGGGTGCCGGCCAGGTACAGCTCACCCGCCACGCCGGCGGGCACCAGCGTGAGGCGGTCGTCGAGGACGTACGCCCGGACGTTCGCCATCGGCCTGCCGATCGGCACCAGCGTCGCGGTGTCTCCGGCGACGCACTCACCCGACGTGACCGTGATGGCCGCCTCGGTGGGGCCGTAGGTGTTGTGCAGCCGGGCGTTGGGCAACACGTCGAAGAACCGGTCGCGCACCGCGGCGGACAGTTCCTCGCCGCCGCTGAGGACCTGCCGCAGCGATCGGGACTCCGCCGTCAACGGTTCCGCGAGGAGAGCCTGCAAGAGTGACGGCACGAACTCCGCCGCCGTCACCCGCTGCTCCCTGATCAGGTCCGCGAGGTACTCCGGTTCGCGGTGGCCACCGGGACGCGCGATCACCATCGTGGCGCCGAAGGCCAGGGGGAGGAAGAGTTCCCACACTGACACGTCGAACCCGACCGGTGTCTTGAACAAGATCCGGTCCGACCGGTCCAGGCCGTATTCGTCTGCCAGCCACCGCAGCGTGTTCACCACCGCCGCGTGCGACACCACAACACCCTTCGGCGTGCCCGTCGACCCTGACGTGTAAATCACATACGCCGCACCGTCCGGCAACACCTCCACCGGCTCACCCACAACATCCGGAACATCCACATCGGACAACACACACGTCACACCCGCATCCGCAAGCATGAACGCCACCCGCTCCGCCGGCAGATCCAAATCAACCGGCAGGAACGCCGCACCCGCCCGTACCACACCCAACACCGCAACCACCAGATCAACACCCCGCGGCAACCGCACCCCCACCACCGACTCCGGACCAACACCCAAGCCCCGCAGATACGCCGCCACCCGACCCGAACGCGCATCCACCTCCCCGAACGTCACCGACACACCCTCGAACACCACCGCAACCGCACCCGGATCCCGCGCCACCTGCGCCGCGAACAACCCCGGCAACGTCCCAGCAACACCCTCCACCACCGTGTCGTTCCACTCAACCAACAGACGACGCCGCTCATCGGAAGCGAGGACGTCCACCTTGGACACCGGCGCCGACGGGTCTGCCAGCACTGCCTCCAGCGCCCGCACCACGCGGGCCGCGATCACCGTGACGGTCTCCGCATCGAACAGGTCCACAGACCCGATCAGCAGACCCTGCAACCCCGCGGGGGTGCCGTTCGCGTCGAACGCCTCGCCCATGGTGAGGTCCAGGTCGAACTTCGCCGTCACCAACGGCGGCGCCGCGTCCTCCGCCGGTTCCGTCGATCCGGCGATGTGTGCCCCGGGCAGATCCAACACCGCTCCGGCGTTGTTCTCCACCATCAGCATCACCTGGAACAGCGGATGCCGCGACAGCGAACGGGCCGGCGACAACTCCTCGACCAGAAGCTCGAACGGCACGTCCTGGTTTCCGAGCGCGGACAGTCCTGTCTCCCGCACCCGCCGCAGCAGTTCGACGAACGTCGGGTCACCCGACAGGTCGGTCCGCATGACGAGGGTGTTGACGAAGAACCCGACGAGGTCGTCCAACCCTTCATCGGTGCGCCCGGCGACCACGGTCCCGATCGGGATGTCCGTGCCCGCACCGAGCTTCGACAACACCACACCGAACGCGGCCTGGAACACCATGAACAGCGTCGCGCCGTTCGCCCGAGCCAGCTCCGCCAACCGCGCGTGCGTCTCGGCGGCAACCTGGAACGAGACGGCATGCCCCTGGTAGCCGGATGCGGCCGGCCGTGGCCGATCAACGGGCAGCGTCACTTCCTCCGGCGCACCGGCCAGCGCCTGCCGCCAGTAGTTGACCTGCTGGGACATCAGGCTCTGCGGGTCGTTGCGGTCGCCGAGCAGTTCACGCTGCCACAGCGCATAGTCCGCGTACTGGCCCGGCAGCGGCGTCCACCCGGGCGCCCGGCCTTCGCGGCGCGCGGCGTAGGCCGTTGACAGGTCCCTGGCCAGCGGGACCAGCGACCAGCCGTCGCTGGCGATGTGGTGCAGCAGTACCACCAGGACCTGCCTGTCCGGGCCGGACCTGAACAGCCACGCCCGGATCGGCACCTCTGTCTCGAGGTCGAAGACACAACCCATGGCCGTCTCCACCGCGGAGCTCAGCGCATCGTCGGTCACGTCCACGACCTCGAGCTCCCACTCAAGCTCGTCGATCTCGAGGATCCGTTGGTACGGCTCGCCGTCCGCCGTCGGGAACACCGTGCGCAGTACCTCGTGCCGGCCGATCACGTCCCGCATCGCCGCGCCCAAGGCCGCCGCGTCGACTTCACCGGACAGCCCGAGCACCATAGGGATGTTGTAGAGCGGGCTGCGGCCTTCCAACTGCCCGATGAACCACAGGCGGCGCTGCGCGAAGGACAACGGAAGCATCAGGACTCCTCTTTGTTGCGCATCGACCGGAACGCCGGCCTGTTCGACTTCTGATTTCCCATGCGGATTGCAAGCTCGGCCACCGTCGGAGCCTCGAACAGGGACCGCACATCGACCTCGACGCTCAGGGCTGCCCGGATTCGGCTGACGAGGCGTACCGCCAGCAGCGAGTGCCCGCCCAACGCGAAGAAGTCGTCGTCGACACCGACGTGGTCGATCCCGAGGACTTCGGCGAAGGCTTGGCAGAGTGCTTCTTCGCGGGCGTTGGCCGGGGCGCGTCCCGTGCCCGCGGCCGCGGCGAGCTCCGGTGTCGGCAGCGCCCGACGGTCCAGCTTGCCGTTGGCCGTCAACGGCAACACGTCAAGCACCACGACCGCCGCCGGGACCATGTACTCCGGCAACCGCGACCCGACGAACTGCCGCAACACACCCGACAACCCCGACACATCCGGATCGTCTTCGTCATCCTCCGCGACAACGTAGGCAACGAGGCGCTTGTCGCCCGGGACATCCTCGCGGGCTATGACAACGGCCTGCCCAACCTGCGGGTGCGCGGCGAGCACGGCCTCGATCTCGCCCGGTTCGATCCGGAACCCGCGAACCTTGACCTGCTCATCAGCGCGGCCCAGATACACCAGATCGCCGCCGGCGGCCCACCGCGCCACATCCCCGGTCCGGTACAACCGGCCACCCGCACCAAACGGATCCGCAACGAACCGACCCGCCGTCAAACCGGTCCGGCCCGCATACCCACGCGCCAAACCAGCACCAGCCACGTACAACTCGCCGGCGACACCTTGCGGGACCGGCACCAGCCGCTCATCCAGCACATACACCCGCGTGTTGATGATCGGAGCACCGATCGTCGGCGCCTCACCGACCGCCAGCTCGCGTGACATCGACGCACACACCGTCGTCTCCGTCGGCCCGTACGCGTTGACGAACCTGCGACCCGGCGCCCACCTGTCGACCAGTTCCGCGCTCAACGCCTCACCCGCAGACACGAGCGTGGTGACCGATGCCAGGTCCTCCTGGGCGAGAACTGCCAACACCGCCGGTGGCAACGTCGCATGCGTCACCCCGAACTGAGTCAGCACCCTCGTCAGGCCAGCACCCGGCAGCAGTTCATCCGCCGCGGCCACGACCAGGCAGGCACCCGAGCACAACGACACGAACATCTCAGCGGTCGCCGCATCGAAGCCGACCGACGCGAACTGCAACACCCGACTGTCGCCGCTCAGGTTGAACCGCTCCGCCTGTGCCGCCACCAGACTGCCCAGCCCGGCATGCGTAACCACGACACCCTTCGGCGTCCCCGTCGAACCCGACGTGTAGATCACATACGCCGGCTGCTGCGGCAACACCACCACACCCAGCGGCTCACCCTGCTGGGCCGCCACCGCGGCGGCTACCCGCGGATCGTCCAACGCTACGGAGCGCACCCGACCCGCAGGCAACTCGTCAAGGATGTCCTCGATGCCGAGCAGCATCCCCACCCGCGCATCCGCGAGCATGAACCCGACCCGCTCCACCGGAAGCCCGGGGTCGATCGGCAGATAGGCACCGCCCGCCTTCACCACCGCCAGCAGCGCCACGATCAGGTCAACGCCTCGGGGCAGGCTCACACCCACCACCGACTCGGCGCCTACCCCGAGGTTCGTCAGGTACCGGGCCAGCTGGTTCGCCCGAGCCTCCAACTCCGCGAACGACACCTCGATCCCGTCACCGACCACCGCCGCCGCGTCGGGAGTCCGCGCCGCCTGCGCCGCGAACAACTCCGGCAGCGTCTCGGCAGGCACCTCAACCGCCGTGTCGTTCCACTCCACCAGCACGCGGTCGAGGTCGGCCGCATCCAGCACCGGCACGCTCGACAGCGACGCCCGCGGCCAGCCCTCGAGACCCGCCTCCAATGCCGCCACCAGGCCCGAGACCGCGGTGGACATCATGCCGACCACCGCGCTCGGGTCGAGCGGTGCCACCACGTCCACGATCAGGTCGAACCCGTCGCCGTCGTCGTCGACCGACACCGACAGCGGATAGTTCGTCCGCTCCCGCAGGTACACCTGTCCCACCCTGGCCGCGGTGTCGTCGCCGACCTCGTCGGCGTCATCGTCGTCCTGTGGCTGTTCGAGCGCGGTGTGCCGGAAGTTGAACAACGAGTTGAACAGCGCCGAGTTCGCCGGCAGGCCGCTCGCCCGCTGGGCAACGGCGAGGGGGGCGTGTTCGTGCTCCAACAGCCCGGCCAGCTGCCCGCGCATCGCGATGACCGCGGCCACGACGTCGAGGTCGCCGGTCCGCATCCGAACCGGGAGCGTGTTGACGAACAGACCGACCCGGTCCGCACCGACGCCGGCGCTCATCCGCCCGAACAGCAGCGTCCCGAACACCACATCTTCGCGGGCCGCGACCACGGCGAGGACCCGTGACCACGCCACATGCATCACCGTCGCCGGGCTCGCCCCCAGCTTCCGGGACACCTCGCGCAACCGCCCGCCCAGGTCGGTGCCGACGCGCCCGGTTGCGCTGGCCACGCCTGCGCCGTCGCCGCGCACATCCATCACACCGAATGCCGCGGTCGGTTCGTCGACGTCCGCGAGCAGATCCCGGAAGTGTGCCTCGTGGTCGCCGTTGACCAGGCTGGCCCGGGCCTGGGCGACGAAGTTGCGGAACGGCGACGGCGCGGCGAGCTCGGCGGCTCGCCCGGCCAGGATCGTCCGCACCTCGTGGTACACGACCTTGACCGCGGTGTGGTCCTCGGCCAGGTGGTGGATCCGCACCAGGGCAAGCCATTGGCCGTCCCGGAGCTCGGCCACGTGCACGTCGACCAGCGGGGCGCGGCCCAGGTCCATCGACAGGCCCACCACCGACATCAGCGCGGCCGCCGGGTCCTGGGCGTCGGCGGCGAGGTGGATCTCAGTGACCGGCAGGGCCGCCGACCGCCACACCACCTGCACCGGCTCCCGCAACCCCGACCACACCACCGAGGTGCGGAACACGTCGTGCCGGTCGATCACCTGCTGCAGCGCGGCGACGAAGTCGTCGAGTCCGGCGCGGTCGGGCAGTTCGAACGCACGCGACACCGCGTACACGTCGTCGCCACCACGGGCCAGCAGGTGGTGGAACAGCATGCCCTCCTGCAGCGGCGCGAGGGGGTAGATGTCCGCGACGTTGGCCGCGCCACCCGCGACGGTGCCGACGACAGCCTGGATCTCGGCCTCCGTCAGCTCCACCAGGGGGAGCATGTCCGGGGTGATGACCTGTGCGTCGGCGGGAATCAGGTTCGGCGGGACCTCCACCGCTACCGCGCCCGCGGCCGCCGCCAGCCCTGCCGGCGTCGGAGCGTCGAACAATGTGCGCACCGACACCGACACGCCCCGCACCCGCAGCCATTCGACCAGCCGTACCACCAGCAGCGAGTGACCGCCGAGTGCGAAGAAGTCGTCATCGACGCCGACAGTGTCGACTCCGAGGACTTCGGCGAAGGCCTGGCAGAGCAGTTCCTCGCGGACGTTCGCCGGCCCGCGCCCGGTCCCGGCCGCCGACGCGAAGTCCGGCGCAGGCAGGGCCTTGCGGTCCAACTTCCCGTTCACCGTCAACGGCAACGCGGCCAGCACCACCACAGCCGCCGGCACCATGTACTCCGGCAACCGGTCGCCGGCGAACCCACGCAACTCGGCGGCCAGCCCGTCGCCGTCACCATCCGCCGGAACCACATACGCCACAAGGCGCTTGTCCCCAGCAACGTCCTCACGGGCGATCACCGCAGCGTGCGCGACCCGCGGGTGGGTGGCGATGACCGCTTCGACCTCGCCGGGCTCGATCCGGAACCCGCGGATCTTCACCTGCTCATCCGCCCGACCCAGATACACCAGGTCCCCGTCCGCCGACCAGCGCACCATGTCACCGGTCCGGTACAACCGCGCCCCACTGTCGAACGGGTCCGCGACGAACCGCTCCCCCGTCAGGCCTGGACGGCTGACGTAGCCCCGGGCCAGTTGGACCCCGGCGAGGTACAACTCGCCCGCGACCCCAGCCGGGACGGGCGCCAACTGGTCGTCCAGGACGTAGACGCGGGTGTTGAACACCGGCCGACCGATCGGCACCACCGGTGACCCATCGGCCCGCGCCTCGAACTCCGTCACGTCGACCGACGCCTCCGTCGGGCCGTACAGGTTGAACAGGCCAACACCCGGCAGGACCTCGAAGAACCGGTCCCGGGCAGCCGCACCCAACGCTTCACCCGAGCACACCACCCGTCGGAGCACACCGCATTCGGCTGCCTGCGGGGCGGCCAGGAACGCCTCCAACATCGACGGCACGAAATGCACGGTGTCGACGTGTTCATCGCGGATCAGCTCGGCGACGTAGCTCGGGTCGCGGTGGCCGCCCGGACGGGCAATGACCATCACCGCGCCCTGGATCAACGGCCAGAACAACTCCCACACCGAAACGTCGAAACCGAACGGCGTCTTGTGCAACACCCGGTCTCCTGGCTGCAACCCGAACCGGGCCTGCATCCACACCAGACGGTTCACAATCCCGGCGTGGGACACCACCACGCCCTTCGGGACACCCGTCGACCCGGACGTGTAGATCACATACGCCGCCTGCGCTGGCACCACCAGCACACCCGGATCCGAATCCGACGACCCGGGAGCGTCGACGGCCACGACCGGCACACCCAACCCGGCCAACGTCCCGTCGGACACGACACAGGCCGCACCTGCGTCCGCCAGCATGAACGCCACCCGGTCGGCCGGCAGGTCCGGATCGATCGGCAGGTACGCGCCGCCGGCCTTCACCACTGCCAACAACGCCACTACCAGGTCCGCGCTCCGCGGCAGGCTCACGCCCACTACCGACTCGGCTCCGACGCCGAGGTTCGCCAGGTGCCGGGCCAGCCGGCTCGCCCGGCCGTCCAGCTCCGCATAGGAGAGCGTCGCACCCTCGACCACCACCGCCGGCGCATCCGGTGTCCGCGCCACCTGCGCCGCGAACAACCCCGGCAACGTGTCAGCCGGCACGTCAACCGCGGTGTCGTTCCATTCACGCAGCACCCGGTCAAGCTCGGCCGCACCCAGCACACCGACCTCGGTCAGCAGCGTCGGTCCGCGGCCGTCGAGGCCGGCTTCCAACGCCGGGATGAGACCGGAGACCACGGTGTGCAGCATTGCCGCGACCGCCTGCGGGTCGATCGGCCCGACGGCGTCCACGGTCAGCCCGAAGCCGGTCCCGTCGTCCTCGATCGCCACCATCACCGGGAAGTTGGTGGTCTCGCGCCAGTACACGGCCCGGACGCCTTCGAACCCTTCATCGGCGGCGGTACCGTCATCGATGCCGCGTTCAGCTTCGTCGGCTCTGTTGTGCCGGTAGTTGAGCAGCGTGGCAAACAACGGCAGGTCGCCCGGCACCGCACTGACCCGCTGCGCCAACGCCAACGGCGCATGCTCATG